>SFWW01000030.1 GCA_004559845.1 bacterium | reverse complement strand
GCCATCGGCACCGACGTGTTGTTGATATCTTGAGAAGTGAGTCCAAAGTGGATAAATTCTTTTTGCGCTTCCAAACCCAGCGCATCAAATTTCTCCTTCAAAAAATATTCCACCGCCTTCACATCGTGGTTGGTGATGCACTCAATCTCCTTCACCCGAAGGGCATCCGCCTCGCTAAATTGGCGGTAGATATCGCGCAAGTGCGCTTTCTGCTCTTCGCTGATGCCTGCCAGCTGCGGCAAAGGCAATTCGCTCAGCGCAATAAAATACTCCACTTCCACTTTCACGCGGTAGCGAATCAATGCACACTCGGAAAAATAGGCCGACAAAGCCTCGGTTTTGCTGTGATAGCGGCCATCGATAGGCGAAACAGCGGTAAGGGGGCTCAAACTCTTCATCAAAAATTAATTTTTTTACACGATTCCACCCATCATTCCATATATATATAATGTGTGGACACATTTGGTTGATATTCTTCTTGGTTGTTATTCTTCTGCAAAATTACGAAAATTTTCACAAATCGCATCAATCGTGCCCCACGATTTCTCCCGAATCGGTTTTTACCCACTTTTTTGCATTTTCCAGCAAAAAAAGTAGCCAAAAATTTGCGCAATTAAAATTAAAGCACTAATTTTGCATCGCAATTCAGCAAAGGGGCGTTTAGCTCAGCTGGTTTAGAGCATCTGCCTTACAAGCAGAGGGTCGGCGGTTCGAATCCGTCAACGCCCACAACCCCAAAAAATGATAGGACTATATTGATAATTTACAGATAATCAATTAGTTCTATTTTTTTTATTCCCCGGCAAAGTAATGGCATATCTATGTGTTGCAACGCTCAAAAAAAAGAGAAACGTGACGCATTTCAACTTATATTGGAGCATGATGGCGCAAATGACTCGCAAGTAGCTCGCAAGTAGCGAGTCACTCATGAAGCCAACCTGTTCAATAAGAAGTGAATGTAGTTAACAGCTCGATTGAGAAAAAATCGCTTCGCGATAATATAGCCGCCTACGCCGAAAAAAAACTACGGCTACCGGTTTCTTTGCGGGGAGCTCCCATTTCCACACCTCACATCCTTGCTCGCCGGCGCACGATAGGGCGATAGTTCTCACATCTCTGCCACCCGACTTTTTGTCCTTTTATTCCACCAAATCAAGCAGCCAATGAAATAGCCGTGATTCAATCGGTAAATATTCTCTAAATCAAAGTAACTATCTGCCATTTTTTTTTGTAACTTTGTTAACTAATATACCCTTATATGACTTTTGAAGAACTTAAAATAGAACTCTCTGATTGTAGCAGCCTATCATTTCCTGATGCCACACAGAGATTGCAAGAAAGGATATATGCCCTTGATAGAGCACATACTATTCAGCTTGTGTCACAGATAGGGTCTATCCCTGAAGATATTGGTCACGATTCTACAGAGGAAAAACTATATGCTAAAGTTTCTGATATTCTGTTGGCAAAATCGTTAATAGAGATGAATTTAGAAGCCACTGTTTTAACACAAAGAGCTGATTGCGCTGATGTTGTAGCACAAAGTCATTATCATAGATATTCTTTAGTGGGTGATGCAAAGGCTTTCAGACTTAGTAGAACAGCTAGAAATGCAAAGGACTACAAAGTAAATTCTATGGCTATATGGAAGGGGGATAGCGAATATGCTGTGTTAGTATGCCCTTATTTTCAATATCCTAAAAGTAACAGCCAAATCTACAAAGAAGCACTAAGTGGAAATATCGCTTTGTTTAGTTGGGAATATCTTTATATTCTACTTAAAGAAGGTATAAGGGAATCTTCTTCAATAAACCTTTCTGCCCTGTGGAATCAAAGTGGCATTATAAGCAAAACTACTACGGTTTCAAATTCTAAAAGTTGTTTCCTTAATCAACAGAATCAGAATATTTCTAAGATTCTCAAAATAACACCTGAAAAATTCTATGAATATTTCAATAGTGTTAAGGAGCTTATAGTGGAACGTGGTAATACGGAAATTCAGTATTACGAGCAGGAAATAGAGCGTGTAAAGCAGCTAAATAGAGAAGAGGCAATAGCTGAACTTCTAAGAAATTTGAAGTTGGAGAGTAAGATTGCTACTATTAGGGGATTCATAGACCAAATTAACGTAAGAGATTTAGAGCGATGATAGAAGAATTTAAAAATACAATCTTTAATGGAAATTGCGTAGATGTTATGAACATATTTTCTGATAATTCAGTGGATTTAGTAGTAACTTCGCCCCCCTATGATAATCTAAGAACGTATAAAGGTTATACTTTCCCTTTTGATGAGATTGTAAAACAGCTTTACAGAATAGTGAAAGTTGGCGGTGTTGTAGTGTGGGTTGTGTCAGATGCCACAATTAACGGAAGCGAAACAGGGACTAGCTTTAAACAAGCGTTAAAGTTTATGGAAGTTGGCTTTAACCTTCACGATACGATGATATTCCAAAAAACGAATCCAGTTCCGCAAATTTACAGAAAGAGATATACTAACGTATTTGAATATATGTTTGTGTTTTCAAAAGGTGCTGTGAGCATACATAATGGGATAAAAATTCCTTGTCTTCACGCTGGGTTGGAACTAAAAGGAACCACCTATAAGAACTACTCAAGAGGTGAGCAAAGCAGAGGAAAGATGGCTAACCCTGTGAAATCTGAAAAACTGAAAGGTAATATTTGGGAATATGTTGTTGGGAAAAATGCTGTAGACCAAGAAGCAAAGAAACACCCTGCTCCGTTTCCTTATCAGTTGGCATTAGACCATATTCTTAGTTGGACTAATCCGGGTGATTTAGTATTAGACCCTATGTGTGGGAGTGGCACTACTTGTGTTGCTGCTTTAGACGCAAAAAGGGATTATATCGGTATAGATATTTCGCAAGAATATTGTGAATTAGCAAAGAAACGTGTAAAAATTCACACGATGCAGCCTTCTTTATTTGAAGATTGTTTGATGGAAGTTAACGAAGAAAAAGTGCCTTACACTACCTCTGTTGACGAAAATGAAGATAGAAATAACACAGAAAATCACACATTAATTGATACGAAAAATAATTAATATGATAGATTTTTAATCGCTTGTATATCAGCAGATTGTGGGAAAATGGTTGCGAAAGAACCTTTTCTTTTCAATCACCGAGCTTTTTTACCCTTTTACCAAAAATTACTGCGGGTGGGTGATAACTTTTCTTTTGAAAAGAGGTGCAAAGTCTATTTATTAGCGTAACTTTACGAAAAATATTAAATAGTGATTCATCCTAAAAATTGCCCGTTCAAAGTGAAAAACTTTAAACATCTCCTCTCTTTTGCAATCTGTCTTATCATCGTCACTGCCTCTGCCCAAGCCGGCGCCAACGAATAAGTCCACATCAATCCTAATCCTCAAACTCTCATTCCCAACATCCAACTTCTCATTTCTCTTCTGTTTTTATTTGTGGTTTTGGATGAAAATTTGTTACTTTGTAGGTTGAAATTGTAGAAACTTCTCGTACAGATGAACCATAAATTTATTCTTTCTTTCGTGCTGTGCTTGGGTACAGTGTTGCATACTTTTGGGTATGAGAAAATGTCGGTTTCCACGCAAGCGTATTTAGACAACCGCCAATCCGGAATCACCGATAAAAAGTATCAATCGGCTGTTAATCAGCAGGGGATGCAAGAGTGGGTGGATGTGTTTATTGCGTTCAAAGATGCACATGCCACTGCCGCAATCGAGGCACTGGGTGCAAAAATCAGTGCGCGGTTTTCCGGCATTGTCACTGCGCGTGTGCCCTATCAGCAACTCGAAGCCATTGCCTCGTTGGCAGAAGTGGAGCGCATTTCCATTGCAGAAGAAATGGAAGCCGATTTGGATTCCACTTTCAGCGTGTGTGCTGTGGATATGGTGACAGAAGGGCTTCGCCATGGTTTGCCTGCCAACTACACCGGCAAGGGCGTGGTGTTTGGCATTATCGACAGCGGTATTGATTTTAATCATGCCGCATTTCAAGATTCCTTAGGTCATACGCGCATCAAGCGCCTGTATATGCCCCAAAGTGAAGCCGGCACGAAAGTGGCAATCGACGATGTGGTGCTACCCGGCACCGAATTCGATTCCACCGCCATTGCCTCGCTCACCAACGACTATGATGCGAGCACTCACGGCACCCACACGGCGTGTATCGCCGTAGGTTCGGCACATGGGGCTTACGTGGGCATGGCACCCGAAGCGGATATCGTGATGTGTGCCTTGTCGAATAGTGCCACCGATGTGAATATCGCCAATAGCCTGAAATATATCTTGAATTATGCCAAAAGCGTGGGCAAACCCTGTGTGATTAGTGTGAGCATCGGCAAGCGAAAGGGACCTCACGACGGCACGAGCAACATTTGCAAAATCTACGACCAAGTGGGCGAAAACGATGCCGTGATTTGTCTGTCGGCAGGTAATTATGGCACCCGACGTGGAAATCTGCACCACAAATTCACCACCTCGAGCGCCTACTCCTCTCCCACATTCGGCACCTATATCCCCAACACCTCATCCACCTACACTTCAAATTTTGCCTTCGATGTGTGGAGCCGTAGTCGTTCGGTGGTGGGCGTGAAATTTGTGTTGATTGACCCTGACGACAATTCCGTGTTCTACGAAACCGGCATCATGCGCTCCTACACTTATCATTATATTGGCCCGGGCACGGAATCAAAAAGAGGCCACAACGCATTCCTTACTCAATATTTCTCCGGTAAGATAGGGGTGTGGGTCACCACTGAAAGCAATGGTCACTCCAATTTGTATACCGAAGTGCTACTCAAGCCCTTAGATGCCTCTGTGAAGCCCTACAAAGTGGGCGTACAATTTTATGGCGCCAATGGCGTGGAATTTGATGCTTGGATGATTTCCGATAACGAATTTTCGTGGCATTCGCCGGTGGGGAACTACACTTTCACAGCGGGCAACGACTCGTGCTCCATCAACGACAATGCCACCGGCCAACACACCATCTCGGTGGGCAATTATGTGGCGCGCAACACCTACAACAGCCTTAGTGGCAATGTGATATCATCGTCGGCTCAGCAAGGCGCTATCTATTCCACCTCAAGTTATGGCATCGCTCCTAATGGCAATGCCTATCCCTTTGTGGCGGCGCCCGGCCACATGGTGGTAAGTGCTTTCAATGGATATAACTTTTTAACGAAAGCCCCCACCTACACCGTCTACACCGAAACCAACCCCTTTACCAACCGCACCGACTATTGGGGCGCGCTCACCGGCACTTCTATGTCGGCTCCCACAGTGGCAGGTATCGTGGCTTTGTGGATGCAAGCCAATCCCTCGCTTAAGGTCAATGATGTGAAAGACATCATCGCCAGAAGTGCTTTTTCCGACGAATATGTGCGCCGCTATCCCGTACAATTCGGCTGTGGCAAAATCAATGCTCTCGGCGGATTTCCCGAATTTCCGTTCTTGCTGACCGACATCCTCAACAGTTCGCGTTTGCAAGAAAATCGCTACTACACCATCGCCGACAGCACCCTCACCTGCATGCGTGTGTCGGCAGATGGAAAAACGCTCTATGCCAAAGACGTTTCCTCCTATGCTCACCCCGAAACCATCGCCGATGGGCAAGTGGACTTTATCAAAGAAAACGGACTGATGCCCGATTCCGTGGCATACGACCAAAGCAACTGGGCGCTCATTCGATTGCCTCAGCCTTTAGACACTACGCAAATGAAGCAAATGACGGGCAAGCGCCTTAAAAATGTGGGCGGTATGCTCGTGAGCAAAACCAATAGCGAAATCATCGCCGACCGTATGCCTGCCATCGCCGACACCGCCATTGCCCGGGCGCCGATGTTCAACACTTTTGTGGCTGCCAACTATCACGGTTCGCAACAAACCGACACCGTGAATTATTTCTTCGTGAAGCCCAAGCCTATGGAGGTGGACACCATTCGCTGTGCCTTCTGGAATGCCAACACCGCCAAAATGGAGATGGCTGAACCCTTTGCCGAGGCGCTGCGTGCCGAGGTGGAAGTGGATTTCTCCTATCTGGAAAAGCCTTCTGATATGTTGGTGGTGAATTCTGCCTACGATTTCGTGGCACTCACGCGCTACAACGAAGCCGGCGAACCGGTGGTTTGCCCTCTCGAAATCCTTAGCGAAAGTGTGTCGGAAAATACCCTTTCGGAGGTGATTTCCACTCCGCAATTCAAGCAAGACTACAGTTATGTGATATCCGACACCACGTTGCGTGTGATGTGGGTGTCGGCATCCGGTAACACTATTTATGTGAAAGATGCCAATGCCTATGCCCCTCGACAAGTGCCGGATTCCACACAAGTTGACTTCTTGGCGCGCAATTTCGACCAAAGCCATTGGGCCGCCTTACAATTGCCGTCGCCGCTGGATGAAAGCCAAAAGGCCGCTTATCCGGGAAAATTGGTGAAAAAATTCCGCGGGGTGCTCAAAAATAAAGCCAACCCTGAATTCCAACTCTTCACCATGCCTGAAATGGCGGAAACCGACACCACTGTGGTGCTCAATGCGTTCATTCCTGCCAATTTGCAGGGCTCTCAAGAGGTGGATTCCGTGCGCTATTTCTTCCTCCGACCCAAACCTATGGAAATCGACACCATCCACAATGCTATGTGGAATGGGTTGGAGAAAAAAATCCACACTCCGC
Organism: bacterium; assembly: GCA_004559845.1. GTDB lineage: Bacteria > Bacteroidota > Bacteroidia > Bacteroidales > Muribaculaceae > Sodaliphilus. The sequence continues at coordinate 6,044 of SFWW01000030.1, read as the reverse complement.
TCCATGCCGATGCCTTTGGCATGATGCCTTTTGTGGCAAATGTGGATGCCGATTTGTCGCTCTTTGAAGGCGATACCACTTCCTTGACCGACAACACGGTCTATGATATGATTGTCCTCACGCAGCACACCGATGCCGGCACTTGCCGTGTGTATCCGCTCTCGGTGTGGAATCCGCGAAATCTGCATCTCTCTCTCGCCGAAATCGTGGGCAATGCCTATTTCAAGGAGGGCATGACTTGCCAAATGGCAGATAGCACATTGGTGGTGATGCGCGTCGACACCATCGCCAACCAACTCTTTGTGAAAGACGATAATCTATATGCTAAACCATCCTATATCGCTGAAGGTCAAACGGATGTGCTGCATAGCGCTCCCTACGACCAGAGCAACTGGATGCTGCTCACACTGCCCGACACGGTGGATGTGAACCAACAATACTTGGGCAAGACGCTCACCGGTGTGAAGGGTGTGATTTCCAATATCCAAAACCCGGAATTGCGTTGCACCGAAGCCCCCTTGACAGGTGAAGCCGACACCACACAAAAAATTAACAATTTTATTGTGGCTAACTTCTATGGCTCGCAAAAAATCGACACCATGAATTATTTCTTTGTGCAGCCTAAACCCATGGAGGTGGACACCATTTGCTGCGCGATGTGGAATGGCACCCGCCTCAGTTTCACCATGCCTTATTTCCCTGCCGATTACGGTTATCCCAATTTTAGCGGCAGTGTGAAGCCCGATTATACCAAATTCCACGGCACCAAACCCTCTTTTGCCGAGGGCGATGTGTGCGATTTGGTGGTGATGAGCAAAGCCGGCAACAAGGAATGTTATGTGCTGGAGGTGCTCAATGTTGCTCACACTGAGTTTACCCTCGCCAAATTGCTCAATAGTGATGCCGAACTCGAAGGTTATACCTTCCCCATCAAAGACAACACGCTCACCGTGATGGGCTTCTCGCCTGATTATTTGACCATCTACACCCGCGACGATGGCTTGTATGCCCACCCCGACGAACCTTCGCCCGGGCAAAAGGTGTATCAAGACGAAAAAATCGACCAAAGCAATTGGTTGGCTATCAATCTGATGGAACCTGTTCCGGAAGATATCGCCGCGGATTATATGGGGCATTATCTTATCGATGTAACGGGCTATTTCCTCTCTAAAGAGTCGCCCGAGATGGAAATGATGGAGATGCCGGGATTCGGCGAATTGAGCACGCGCACGCGTATTAATAATTTCTTGCCTGCCAATTATGTGGGTTCGCAAACCGTGGATTCGGTGGATTATTTCTTCGTGAAACCCAAACCCATGGAAATCGATACCGTGCGGTGCGCGATGTGGAATGCCGCTACCAAACGCTTTGAAATGCCTTTCGTGGCTGCCGATTTCGCACATCCGCAGTTTGAGGGATATATCAATACGCTATTCTACAACTTTGAGGGTAGCACTTCCCAACTTGTGCATGGCCACGTCTACGATTTGCTGGTGCAAGCCCGCAAATATGGCGAAGTGTTGCGCGGCAATGTGTTCAAAGTGCTGGACGAACAAACGCCTTCCTACACGCTGTCACAACTCCTTTCCAACGACCGCATCCCTGAGGGCTACGGCTATGAGCTCCACACCAACTGCCTCACGGTGATGCACATCGCTCCCGATTCGCTCACACTCTATGCCAAAGACGCTGAGCCGGCTGTGAATGTGGCGTCGGCTGCTGATGGCGAGGAGGATGTGCTTGCCGGGCAATATGCGCTCCACAATTGGGTGGCTATCGCTTTGCCGCAGGCGCTCGATAGCACCGCTTTGGCGCAATATCCGGGCAAATGCCTGAAAGCCTTTGAAGCTACGCTCTTGAGCAAAACGGCAGTAACGATGAAGGCGCTTATCGTGCCGGAAGCGGGCGCTCCCGATACCACTGCGTTCGTTAATGCCTACCTGCCTGCCAATTTCGTTGGCTCGCAGAAGGCTGACACTGTGGCTTACTATTTGTCGCGCCCGGTGCCGAACGAAATCGATACGGTTCGCTTTGCCGTGTGGGATGCTTATGACAGGAAGTTTACCACCCCTAAGAATCTCGATAAGTGGAATTTGCCGCCGCTCGTGGGTGGCTTTAATGCCGACCTCTCGCGCTTGACCCCCGACTCTGTCTCGCTCGCCGATAGCCATATCTACCACCTCGTCACGCTCCACGAAGTGGATGCCGATGGCGCCGCCACGGTCTATGTGCTGAAGGTGCTGGAGGATGTGGGCGAACAACCCTATTTGATGGGTGATGTCAACGATGATGGCATTGTGGATGTGGCAGATATTTCACTCACCATTGATGCCATTTTGGGCGTAGCCACTTCTTCGTTCCACGGTGCTCGTGCCGATATGAATGCCGACGACTTATTGGATGTGACCGATGTGTCGCTCATGATTCAGTTGGCGCTTGAAATGTAAACGCTGTGTAGATGAGGTGCGCTCAATGCATACGATGCCGATGGTGGGCGATGGTGATGCTTTGCTTCGCTGTGGCGATATGCGATGCACAATCGCTCTCCGTTGCCACTAAGCAGCTCCTCAATCGTGATGCACGCGCCAATCGTGCCAAAGCCGCTTCTGCTTCGGTGGATGTGTTTATTTCGCTTTGTGGCGGTGATGAGGCGATGCTGAAGGCAAAAGGGGCGGCGATTTATGCGCATTTCGGCAATGTGGTCACGGCGAATGTGCCCCTTGCCGCCATCCCTGATATTGCCGCTTTGCCGGGGGTGAGGCAAGTGGCTGTGGCTGAATCCGGCTGCGCTGACACGGATGAGTCGCGCATTGCCACCGATGCACAAATCGCCCAAGAAGGCACTTCGTATGCCTTGCCGAAAAACTATACCGGCAAGAATGTGGTGGTGGGTATCATTGATGCGGGCATCGATTTCAATCATGCCGCTTTTGCCGATGAAAAAGGCAATACGCGCATTCGGCGGGTGTATATGCCGGGCAATAACACCGGCCGTAAGGTGGTGCTGGATGGTGACACGCTCCCCGGCTCTGAATTTACTGCCGATGATGTGCCTCGGCTCTCCTCCGACCTTATTAACTATAGCCATGGCACGCATTGCCTCGGCATTGCTGCCGGGTCGAAAGTGGGACCCTACAGCGGTATGGCGCCCGATGCCGATATTGTGGTGTGTGCGCTCGGCTATACCTACAATTATAATCAAGCGGTGATTGCAAATGCCGCGCGATATATCCTGAATTATGCCAAAAGCGTGGGCAAACCCTGCGTGATTTCCATCAGCATCGGTTTTATTAAGGGGCCGCACGATGGCTCAAGTGCCTTTTGCCAAGCGCTGAGCGCGGTGGTGAACGATGGCGCGGTGATTTGCAATTCGGTGGGCAATTCGGCGGGTTACAACCGGGTGCTACGGGTGCCTCCCAACGTCGACCAACCGGTGGCTTCCACGCTGCCCAATGCTGTGGATAGTGTGGTGGCATCTGTCACTGTCGACACGTGGAGCCGCACAGCCGACACCATTGGCGTGAAGGTGCTCCTTTTGCATCCCGATACCAAGAAGGTGGTGTATGCCGGTCCGGTTATTTCTTCCGATATGCGGATGGTGGCGGGCATCGACAATGTGCACGACAATGATTTCAACATGCGTCTTAATCAGTGGGTGGATGGCGAAATTGAGGTGCTCACTTCTGTGGGGCTCAATGGCAATTTCAATATCCAAACCACTTGCAATTTGAAAAAGAAGGAGGGCGGCGTCCACTATTTGTTGGCTCTGCAATGGATTGATTCGAATAGGGTGGGGCACAATAGTTGGCTCTGGGGCAGTGCGTTTACGGCTTGCGAACTGCCGGACATGCTGATGATGGATGGCTCGCAAGCCGGCTATCTCAACGACAACGCTACGGCGCTCGGGGTGATTTCGGTGGGCAACTTTGCCGCGCGAAATTCGGTGCCGATGCTTGCCGGAGGCACTGATATCAATGCCGCTGTGAAATCGGGCGATTTCGTGCCTGCGTCGTCGTTTGGCTCCGATGCCAATGGCAATGTCCACCCCACGGTGTCGGCGCCGGGCTTTATGGTGATTTCCGCGCTCAACACCTATGATTCCGGCTACTACACAGCCCTCCCGAGTCGCCTTTCTTTTGCCGCCACGCATCCGGCTTCGGGTGTTACCAATTATTGGGGGCAAAACACCGGCACTTCGATGGCTGCGCCCACGGTGGCGGGCATCGTGGCGCTCTGGTTGGAGGCTAACCCTACGCTCTCTCCGGCTCAGGTGAAACAAATGCTCATCAGCAGTGCCATCTCCGACGATTTCGTGCGTAGGAATCCTGCTCGCTTCGGCAATGGCAAGGTGAATGCCTTGGGTGGCTTTCCGGATGTGCAATTGCCGCTACACACCATTCTTTCTTCCGATAAATATGGCGAAGCACGCACCTATCACATCACCGATGGCGTGTTGCGGGTGTTTCGTGTGGCTGCCGATGGACGCACGCTCTACACTCGTTCCGACGGCGAGTCGTTCAATACCAATCTGCTTCACTGGCTGGCGATTGATTTACCGCAACCCCTAAGTGATGCTGAAGCGAAACGCTTCACCGGAGCGTGGCTGTCGGGGGTGAAGGGCACATTGCTCAGTAAGCAAAATCCGCTTTTGAAAGTGGAGGCGCGCCCGGCTTACAAGGAGCAATATCAGGCGCCGAAGGTGCCGGTCATCACGCCTGCCAACTATTTCGGTATGCAAGACGGCTACTATTTCGTGCAACCTAAACCCATGGAGGTCGACACCCTACAATATGCCATGTGGAATGAAGATAGTGCCACTTTTTCAATGCCTACTTATGCGCCCATGTGGGGCATGGTGTGGCGTAAGGGGGAGGCGAAGGTTGATTTCTCTCGCTATGAGGGCGAACTGCCTTCACTCACGGATGGCGCCACCTACAAATGGCTCACACTCAATATGGTGGACGATTTCGGTGGATATGTGGCGTGCCCGTTCGCCTTACTCGAAGAAATGGCGCAGCGCCCCTTGATAGGCGATGTGAATACCGACGGAATGGTGAATGTGAGCGACGTAACCATGCTCATCAACCACATTTTGGGCAACCCTGCACCGGAGCCTTATCGGTGCGACATCGATGCCAATGGCGAGGTGAATGTTACCGATGTCACCTCTCTCATCAATTCCCTCCTCCAATAAGCACCAAATAAGCCAAAATCCCCCTCAAAAACAATTCTATCGTCGGAACGGAACTTCTACACCAAATTATTTTTTTTAACTTCCAAAAAAATATCTTCCTTTGTTCACGGTGGCTTTGCCATATTGGATGGCGCGTGCCGGGCAGCGGTGTAAGCAGTTGAGGCACATAGCGCAATGTCCGTTCCACTTCACTTCGCCGTTGGCAATAGAAATGTTGTGCATCGGGCAATTCTTTTCGCAAGCCCCGCACCGGGTGCATGCGTCGCTGAGCACGCGAAATCGCTTGTCGCTCATAGCATTTCTCACAAACCACGGGCGAATCACCCTACTTTTCACCCATGCCCATTTACCCTTCACCACATCCACCACATTGCGTCCCTCGGCTATGTTGATAGCCACTTGTTCCACGCGTTTGGGTGCGGCATGGAGTTTTTCTTCCCTCACGATGTCGGGGTCCACATCAAAGCCTTTCATATTGATGTAGTTGTTAGGCATCGTCACCGAAAACGCGCTATTCAGTGTCACGCCTTTGCGCATCAATTCCCGCTGCATTATCTCCACTTCCAGCCCCACATCATCGCCGCAAGTGGTCACCATAAAGCAGTAGTCGGGTAGGCACGAAAGTTCCATCTTTTGAATCACCTCAGTAATCACCGGCGCGGGACCCCATGAATAGGTAGGAAACACAAATCCCAATCTTTCGCCGCGCGCAAGTGTGATGCGCAAATCTTCCGGGCGAGTGGTGAGCGCCTCTGCTGCCGACACCATCCGCTCATTGAGCAGCAAAGCCAACCGCTCTGCCACCCATCTACTATTCCCCGTTCCCGAAAACCAAATAATCATAATAAAT
>SFWW01000153.1 GCA_004559845.1 bacterium | reverse complement strand
CTTACCGAGCGGCATGCTGGTTTTCACCACGCCAAGCACCTTTTTGGGATCGACGTGAGCCACGGGAGCGCCGGCACGGTCGTGAGCGGTGTAGATAGGGATTTCGCGACGATGAGGCGGGTCGAGGGGCACATGAATGTCGTGCAGGCCCTTGATGGATTCCGGGATTTGGTCGTTGAGCTCAATAATCACCTTGTCGGCAATCTGGAGCCATGTGGGTGAGTTGCCCACAGCGGTGCCGAGCACAATGTCGCCATCGTCGGTAATGCTTTGAGCCTCAATCAGCGCCACATCCATCTTGCCATAGTAGCCATAGCGGAATTCTTGCGCCAATTCGCTCAAGTGGCGGTCGTTGTAATGCACTTCGCCGGCATTGATGCGGTTGCGCACTTCGGGAAGTGATTGATAAGGGGTGCGATAATTGAGCGCATGAGCACCGCTGTAGATGTTTACTTTAAATTCTCTACCGGCTTCATGTTCTCTAATGGCTTTCTTGGCGATAGCCGGTGGAATCACTTTCACATTTCCCGGAATGGTAAAACCCGAAACGCCGATATTCATACCGTTTTGGATATATTCGGCAGCTTCTTCCGGAGTAAGAATCGGATAAATCATTTTGATTGAAAATTAGTTATCGTTTAGTAGTTATGCAGTTGTTCTTAGTATTACTGCACAAAATTACTCATTTTGAGCGAATAGGCAAAATGATAAGGGGGCAATTTTCGTTCTACTCTAATTTGTACGGCATATTTGGTGATTTTGCGCACAAAATTGCCGAAGCAGGGAGTTTGCTTCGGCAATATGAAAAACTTGTGATAAAAATCAGAATTTGGGATTGGGGCCGTATTCGTTGGGTCCCGGGTCGGAATCTTGCACCCCCCAAATAATAATCAAAATCACGCCGAAAGGCACCAGTTGGATGAGTTGCCACCATCCGCTGTGTCCGGTGTCGTGCAAGCGGCGTGAGGTAACGGCAAGTAAGGGAATCAAGAGCACGAGGCCGCCAATGCCACAGGTGATACTGCTCACGAGATAGGCGAACAATTGGAACCACCAGAATTCGGAGCGACGAGCGCGCCCGTTGAAGTCAGCAAATTTGTTGAAGCACACCTTGATAGCCTCCCCAAAATCCATTGATTTGGGTTGCTGAGGATAAGGTTGCTGATAGCCGGGTTGTTGGTAGCCGGGTTGCTGAGAGCCGGGTTGTTGGTAGCCGGGTTGCTGGTAACCGGGTTGTTGGTAACCGGGTTGCTGAGAGCCGGGTTGTTGGTAACCGGGTTGCTGATAAGGTTGCTGATAAGGTTGCTGGTAGCCGGGGGGCGGCGGTGCTTGTTGGAGCAGGGCAGCCACTTCAGGCACTTGGGTGGCAGGGAGCCAGTTGGGCATTCCCTCGCACCACACATAGGAGTTGGCATTAAGCCCGTTCGCTAAAAGCTCGTGAAGCTCAAAGGGTCCGGCTTGCTGTCCGTTGTTGACGATAAAATACTTCATTGTGGTAAAAATTTGATTGTTAGTCGCAAATTTACATTATTTTAAGAAATAATCCTAACAAACCCTAAAAAAAATCACACCTCACCTATAAAAAAAATGCCGTAGCCTTGTGGGAAAAATGATTATTTGTAGTGCTTGGGGAAGATTTCTTGGTAGATGCGCGTGGTGGCGCCGGTGTGGGTAGAGATGTAGTTGCCGGCGATGTTACCTGCCATGGCACGCACATCGGCATTGGAAAGCATTTTGTTCATCAAATCCACAAACTCCTGTTCATCTTTCACGCAGAATCCGCCACCTATGGCGATGAGGTCATGTGCTTCGGCAAACTTACCGAATTTGGGGCCGAAAGCCACGGGTATGCCGTAGACCGCCGCTTCGTTCACATTGTGGATGCCGGCACCGAATCCACCGCCCACGTAAGCCATTTGTCCGTAGCGATAGAGCGAAGAAAGGATGCCGAAGCTATCGATGATGAGGCAGTCGAGGTGGGCGGCTTGCGAGGCATTGGTGGCGCTGTAGAGCCCCGTTTTGCGCTTGATGCGGCTCATGATAGAATTGAGGCGAGCGTGGTCGAACTCGTGGGGAGCGATAATCAACTTCATGGAGGGGTGAGCATTAAAGTAAGGAATCACGATATCTTCATCGTGCTGCCACGAGCTCCCCATCACCAGGGTGAAATTGGCATTTTCCACAAAAGCGGCAATCACGGGAAAATCTTTAGCGGCAGCTCTCACCGAAGCCACGCGGTCGAACCGTGTGTCGCCCGCCACCTCCACATGGTCCACGTGGATGGTTTTGAGCAATTGTCGCGACTCCTCGTTTTGAACGAAAATGCGAGTGAAGCAATTCAGCATATCGCGGAACATACCGCCCCAAGGTCGGAAAAAGATTTGGCCATCGCGGAAAATGGCAGAAATGAGATAGGTGGGGATATTGCGGCGCCGGAGTTCGCTCAAATAATTGCCCCAAAATTCGTATTTCACAAAAATTGCCATTGTGGGATTCACCAAATTGAGGAAAGTGTTCACCTCAGCGGGCAAATCGAAAGGCAAATAGCACACCACATCCGCCAAATCGTAGTGCTTCCGCACCTCGTAGCCACTGGGAGAGAAAAAGCTCAGCACAATGTGGGCTTCCGGGTTTTCCTTTTTGATGCGCTCCATGAGCGGTCGTCCCTGTTCAAATTCGCCGAGCGAGGAAGCATGTATCCAAATGTAGCGGTGTGCGGGATTGAGTTTTTCACGCAGCAAATCAAACGTACGTTTTTGTCCTTCCAGCATAGTGCGCGCCTTCTTGCCGCGCAATGCAGCCAAGCGAACAGCCAATTGATATGCTTTAATTCCTAAATTGTAAGCCGGATTCATTCGTTTTTATTAAAAATTACTTTGTAAAGACCGTGATTTTTGCATTTTCTTTGCTTTTTTTCGATGCTTAAAGATGCTTTGGTCGACATACAGCCGGCAAGAGATTTGTTGCCAAAAGCCGGTAATTTGGTTAGTGGTATGAAAAGAAAGCGAAGCATTGAGGTCCACGAAGGGAGTCTGCACAATGTGGTAACGCACATCGGTACGGCTATAGAATTTCGACTGATAGTAGGTGTCGCCGAGATTGAATAGGCTCCCATATTTATTCCAGATCGGGAACAGCGGTTGGCCGGCGTAAACATTTTGCTCCGCTTCAAATTTATTCCATTTGGCGTGGATATTGCCGATAAATCCACAAGGCGAGTGCCACACATTGTCGGCACTGCGGTCGCGCTGCAAATTGATGATAGCGCCCGCCTTCACATGCAGCCGTGCTGAAGGCGAAATGTTCCAATCAAAGCCCAGCAGGGGATTGATGGTAAGGTCGTCGTTCACGCCCTCGCCCTCTGGTGCCAGTTTTGATTTTGCCAGATGATTGTATTGCACATG
>SFWW01000152.1 GCA_004559845.1 bacterium | reverse complement strand
GAAAAGGTTGATCAGATACCGACATATTAAAACGTGTTTCAAGTTTGACCTTAAGGAGGATGACAAAAATGACAACAGCTATTATCGAACTTGACCATCTTCAAAAAAACTTTGGCAAGTTTGCCGCATTAAAAGATGTCAGTTTCACGTTGGCACCCGGTCAGGTTCTGGGTTTTCTAGGACCTAATGGGGCCGGCAAATCCACGACCATTCGAGTTATTTTAGGCTTATTAAAAAAGAGTGGCGGCTCAGTGACCGTCTTCGGCAAAGATGCCTGGCGGGATGATGCGGCGATTCATCCACGCATCGCCTATATTCCTGGGGACGTTTATTTATGGCCAAATCTTTCTGGCGGCGAAATTATCGACCTATTGCTACGTTTAAATGGCCGCCAGCATAATCAAAAGACCGATGAACTAATCAAGGCCTTTGAATTTGATCCGAAGAAAAAAGCTCGTACCTATTCAAAAGGCAATCGTCAAAAAGTAGCGTTAATTGCTGCGTTGTCGCAAGATGCCGATTTGTATATTTTTGATGAACCCACTTCTGGGCTTGATCCATTAAATGAACAGACTTTCCAGCAAGAAGTTTTAAAACTGAAAAGAGCCGGTAAAAGTGTGCTGCTATCAAGCCACATTTTGTCCGAAGTCGAGCGAATGTGTGATTCAATTGTTATCATCCGTGATGGTAGTGTGATTGAGAGCGGCAATCTTGATCAATTACGGCATCTATCGCGGATCAAAATTGAAGTCACCACCGCTACCCCAATGACTGCTTTGGCAAAGCAAGCTGGCGTTCACGACCTCACTTATCGCGATTCCGAGCACACCAAGGCGGTTTTCACCGCTGATCGAGACGCGCTTGGCACCATCATGACCACACTGGCCGCCAACACCGTGGTCGACATGCAATCAACGCCGCCAACGCTGGAAGATTTATTCCTGCGTTATTATGGAAAGCAAGGTGAGACTCATGCGGCACAGTAATCGGAACGCAGGTTATCTGCTTCGGGCAAACCTCAAACAAAATCTAAAATTTTCACTCATCTGGCTTGTCATTTTGATCATGATGATTGCCAGTGGTGCTGGCAAATTGGAAGCAGCCTTTGCAGGCGGGGCCTCGGGCTCTAAAGAGATTGTCAAAATGCTGCAAGCGCCGGGCATGGCGGCAATGTTTGGCGCGATGCCAAAGGTGGACACGTATAACACAGCGATTGTGTTTGCTGGTGTGATGGTCGTCTTCATGATTATTTTGCAGGCCTTATGGGTTATGCCGCTGATGATTCGCAACACCCGCGGTCAAGAAGAAAGTGGCTTGCTCGAAATGGTTCGCGCTCGCAATGTTGGGCGAACGGCTGCCATCACCGCCGCTTCGCTTGAGCTTCTCATCGACAGTGCCATAATGGGTATCCTCTATTTTGTCTCGTTGGCCGCTGTCAACATGGGTGGTACTGACTTGTACGGTGACTTCCTGTTTTCACTGGGGATGGTGATCGCCAACTTGCTATTCGGAGCCATTGCGTTGCTATTCGCGCAACTAACCAATAACACACGTACAGCCAATATGTTGAGCTACATGGTGCTGACTGCCGCTTATTTGGTTCGGCTGGTCACCGATATCCAGCATCAAAATCTGACGTGGTTATCACCAATTGGTTGGTTCGAAAAAGCAAACTTCTATACTGATAACAACGTCTGGGCTTTAGGTTTGGCCTTACTGGTCAGCATTCTGCTTGCGGCCAGCGCCACCATGATTGCCCGCAACCGCGATCTGGGCGCCGGGATTATTGCTGAACGCACCGGCCGAGCCAAAGCTGCCGGCTGGCTTCGCTCGATCCCTGCCTTACTGTGGCGAACTGAGCGCAGATTATTTGCTGGGTGGTTAATCGGCGCCGTGGTGTTTGGCGGCGTCATGGGTAGTGTGCTCGGCGGCGTTGGCGACATTCTTAAAACGAATCCGCTTTATCGTAAAATACTAGATGTTGGCCAAATCAACGCTGCCAATCAGACCATGGTCCTGTCATTCTTAGGCATGTATCTCGGCATTTTCGTCGCATTAGCCGTGACTGCTGGCGTCCAAGTGGCATTCCGACTCAAACGCGATGACAACCTTGGTTACTTGAGCGTCATTCATGCCGAAAAGCCAACGCGAACCACGATCAGTGTCAGCTACTATTGCTTTGGTCTGCTGGCAGGCGTGTTCGTCCTTTCTGCTGGGCTGCTGGCCTTGTTCTTCACTGGGAACACTGTTCTCAGTCACCCGTTGCCGCTCAAGTACCTCGGTCGCCTATTCGTGGCTAGCGTTCCGGCTGTGATATCGTTTATCGCCCTTGGCATCGCACTAGTCGGTCTGTGGCCACGCTTAAGCAGTCTATTCTGGCTGTATATGGGAGCCGGTCTGATCGTTCAAATTTTCCGGGGATTGTTTGATTTGCCAAAACACGCAGGCAACTTCACACCTTTTGGCTGGATTGCCAATGTACCGGTTGAAAACGTTGATCAAACATGGCTAATCGTGATGGTTGTTAGCGCTATAGTATTATTTATTCTTGGCATTGCTGGTTATCGCCGTCAGGATTTGAGCCTATGAAAAATGTTGTGACAGATCCTGAAAAGGTCACCCGAATCCTCAAAACAGCGACGGAAATTTTCGGCCAGCAAGGCTTCATCAAGAGCAAAACCGATCAGATTGCCAACCAAGCACAAGTATCTAAGGGCTTGCTCTTCCATTATTTTGGCAATAAACAAGCGCTGTATCTTGACGCTTTCAAATATGCCTATCATCGAATTTATGATCACATGGACCCTAAAAAGTGGCAGAATGCCCCTGGCTTGGCTGCCATGATGACCACTGCAGTTAAGTATGAGTTGAAACTACAATTCAAATTCCCAGCTGAATACCGCTTGATGATGCAAGCCTATGCTGATTTACCGCATTTTCCCGAACCGTTGCGACAACAAGTGCAGCAAGAAACAACTGCCATATCCGCT
>SFWW01000029.1 GCA_004559845.1 bacterium | reverse complement strand
CTACTACTCGCTGCTCGAAAGCTGCGACATCGTCGGCATCAACCCATTGGAATGGCTCACCCATGTGCTCAACAACCTGCACGACGACACCCCGCCCGAACAAATCAAACAACTACTACCATACTACTACAAAAAATCTCACGAATAACCCTCGTGAGATTTTTTTCATCCCCAGCCGGACGGCCTGTTTCGGATGGTTACGTTTCTACTGAGCTTTTCGGCTGATGGGTAAGACTTGTGGGAAAAAATTAGTGGCAAGAGCTGTTTGTATTGCTCTTGCCACTATTTGGTGTCCAAGATGAGACTCGAACTCACACGAACCATTGTTCACTACCCCCTCAAAGTAGCGCGTCTACCAATTCCGCCACCTGGACATCTTGTGAGCGAAAAACGGGACTCGAACCCGCGACCCCGACCTTGGCAAGGTCGTGCTCTACCAACTGAGCTATTTTCGCAAATTTGCTTTCCCTAAAAGGATTGCTATTTTAAAGAACTTGGAGCGAAAAACGGGACTCGAACCCGCGACCCCGACCTTGGCAAGGTCGTGCTCTACCAACTGAGCTATTTTCGCGATTGCGAGAGGTTGTCTCTCGTTTGCGGGTACAAAATTAGTAACTTTTCTTGAACTGACAAAATTTTTAGCGAAAAACTTTAGAAAAAATTTATTTATGGGGTAATTTTTTACTTAATGAGGTCGAAAAACTCGTTTCTGAGGTTCACGTCATGAAAATTGCCGGTGTATTCTAAGGTGACGGTGGTGGATTGTTGCTTTTCCACTCCTCTCATTTTCATGCAGAGGTGCTGTGCTTGGCAGCGTACGATTACACCTTTATTGGGTAATGCTTCGGCGAGTGTGGTGCAAATATCTTTTGTGAGGCGTTCTTGCACTTGTAGTCGTCGGGCATACACATCAACCATGCGTGCGAGTTTGCTGAGTCCCACGATTTTTCCGTCGGGAATGTATCCGATCGACACTGTTCCAAAAAATGGGAGGATGTGGTGTTCGCATTGTGAATAAAATTCAATGTCTTTTACCACCACCATTTGTGAGCCGGGGTGTTGAAAGATGGCAGTGGTGATGATATCATGTCCGCTTTTTTGATAGCCCAGGGTGTTTTCGAGCAGTGCTTTCGCGGCTCGTTGTGGTGTTTTGAGCAGTCCTTCGCGCGTGGGGTCTTCTCCTATGAGCTGAAGGATTGCTTTGTAGTGCTCGGCTATTTGGTTGATTAATTCCGGATTTGATAATTTGCTATTGTTATCCATCGTAAAATGTTGGGGTTTTGCTCAGCGCCTTGTAGGTGCTTTTCATCCCCCTAAATTAGGGCAAAAGAATTATTTGTAGATTTTGATTTTGTCGCCCACTATTGCCACATCAGCTCTCATTTCGGGGAAATTGCGCTTGATGAGGTTGGCTACGGAGCGTGCTTGATCGTATTTTTTAAAATCGCCGATGCGTAATCGCCATCGTGGTGCCACGTAGGTCATATAGGAACGATATTGCGGATATTTGAGTGCGATTTTTCGAGCTCTTTGTTGTGCCAAGGCTCTGCCATTTTTTGCGGAGGTAAAGAGCACTTGTACGCGGTATCCCGACACCACTCCGGTGGCTACGGTGCCATTTACCGAGCCATTTGGTGCCACAGCCACACCGTCGTTATGGCTTTGTGGCTTAGCCCTATTCCCCTGTGGATGTGGTTTTTCCGCAGGCTTGCTTTCTTGCTTTTGGCTTGCGGGAGCGTTGGAGCGTTTTTTAAGCGCATTGGGAGCGTTCACATTCACTTGCGCCACCACCATAGCGGTTGCAAACAATGCTATGAGCATTGCCAAAGCGAGAGAGAGAAACGAGTGTTGGTTTCGAAATCTTTTCATAGCTAAGCTTGATTAATCCACATTTGGTGCAATCTCCTCATTGGTCAGAAGCTGTAAGAATCAGGGGGTTGCGATGATTAATAATAAAATCGGTTACAAAGATAAGAAAAAATATCTTTGTAACCAATTTTGCTGTAAGGTATTGCTAATTGCTCCGTTTAGAAAGCAGTAACGATGCCCATGAAGTCGGCAGCTTTGAGAGATGCGCCGCCAATGAGTCCGCCGTCGATGTTCGGCTTAGCGAAGAGTTCGGGAGCATTGCTCGGCTTGCAGCTACCGCCATAGAGGATGGTGGTGTCGTTAGCCACGGTTTCGCCATATTTTTCGGCGAGGAAGGAGCGAATGAATGCGTGCACTTCTTCAGCTTGGTCGCTGGTGGCAGTTTTGCCGGTACCGATAGCCCAGATAGGTTCGTAAGCGATTACGATGTTGGCAAATTGTTCAGCCGAGAGGTGGAAGAGCGAATCTTTCAATTCAGCTTTGATAAAGTCTTCGTAGGTGCCGGCTTCGCGGAGCTCGAGGCTTTCACCGCAGCAGAAAATCACCTTCAGCCCGTTGGCGAGCGCCAAATCCACTTTTTCTTTGAGGATTTCGGGTGTTTCGTTATAATATTCACGGCGTTCGCTGTGTCCAAGAATCACATAGTTGGCACCAGTGGAAGCCACCATAGCTGCGCTCACTTCGCCGGTGTAGGCACCTTTTTCTTTGTTGGCGCAGTTTTCTGCAGAGAGTCCCACTTTTTCAATGTTGATTACATTTTTCACAGCGGTGAGGTGTGTGAAAGGCACGCCAATCACCACGTCGCATTTCAATTCGCCTGCTGCTGCCACTGCTTCATTCACTTCTTTTGCGAGCTGTACGCCTTCGGCAACGGTGGTGTTCATTTTCCAGTTGCCTGCTACAAGATTTTTTCTCATTGAATTAAGTAATTAAAATATGTTGATTATAGATGTTTTGTAATTTTTTTGCAAAGTTACTTGAGGTTGGGTAATTAACCAAAATTTTTAGGAATCTTTATCACAATTTTCTGCTTCGGCAGGCGAGTTTTGCGATTGAGGCTCTTCTGCGGATTGTTCTGCAGGTTGTTCTGCAGGTTCTTCGGTTTGGGAGGTGGATTTTGCATTCTTTTTGCGGAACAATCTGTAGAAGAGATAGGCACGGTTCACTATCAGCAGCAAAAGGAGTGCCAGCAAGAAATAGCGCACGGCTTTTGCGAGCACATTTTGGGGATGATAGTCGGCATTGTATTGGTTCACGGGATATCCCGGGTGGCGCACTTTATCGTCGTTGAGCGAGGCGAGGGTTTGCTTCCAAAGAAGTTTGCCATGTTCCACCACTACCACTGCGGGATTTCCACGGGCAATAGATTTGAGTTGGCTATCGTCGATGTGATAGGTGCGGTAGGCAGCCATCGAGATATCGTTCCACCACTTGATGTGGCTATCCTCCGCCGATGTGAGGGCTATCACATCGTAGCCTTGCTCGGTGGCATGGGCATAAATTTCGTTGAGGTTAAACGAATAGCTGATGTTCACGCCCTTGAGGTCAGGGAAAAGAAATAGCACCACGGGGCGGGTGGCGGGAAGCACATCGGATGTAACGTCGACGCCCTCATCAAAGATGGAGATGGCTTGTGACGCACGCGCTGCTTGGGGCTCTTTGCCGGCTTTATAGTATCGCTCCACGAATTGCCAGCCGTCGGCTTCGTCGGGCACGCTATCGAGGGCAAACGATTTTCTTACGCCGTTTTTCTCGTACACAAACACCATATCGGTGGAAGCATTGGTGGCTGTGCTATCAGCAGTGTCGACAAGGGTACTCCCCACCGGGAATGCGCCGAAATCGATGAGCGGCTGCTTAAAGTAGCCGTTATACGCCACCGTAGCCACAAAGGCAAAGGATATTACGCCCACCACCCAGTTCACCGCCGGGCCGTAGATGCCGTGCACGCGTCGGTTGAAGAAGGTGAGATACACCAAAGCCATGGTGAGTGCCACATTTTTCCAAAACGAAGCCCAATTGCTCACCACTATTGCCTCGCCAAAGCATCCGCAATGCGGCACTCTGTTGGTGATAGCCAAATCGAGGGTGAGCGGTAGCATCACTGCCATCATGCCTATGAGTAGTGCGGTGGCGCCGCGGCGATAGGCACCGGTGAGCACAAACATGCCAAACATAAATTCGATGGCAGCGAGTGCAAACGATAGGGCAAGTGCCACCGAAGTGAGGCTTTGGAAGCCGTAGGCGTGGCAGTATTCAATAATTTTGTAGTATCCGCCCCATGGGTCAATGGCTTTTGTGAAGCCGGAGAAGATGAAAACGGCACCCAAAACCAACCTTAGGCACCACACCAAAGCATGGTTCCATTTTTTGTTGGCAATTTTTTCAGCCCAATTGGGGAGTTTGAAAATGGTCATAGGCGGATGAAGTTTATTCCTTATTCTGAGCCCTCGTTGTGGCGTATGAGAGCAAACACTGCATAATTAATCATGTCTTGATAGTTGGCGGCAATGCCCTCGCTCACCAGTGTTTTGCCATTGTGGTTTTCAATCGACTTGGTGCGCGCCACCTTCGTGAGAATGAAATCGGCATAGCTATCGGGTCGCATATCGCGCCACGCCTCACCATAGTCGGCATTTTTGTTCATCATCAAATGCTTGGTTTCGGATATATGCTTATCGTAGAGAGCGATGGCATCGTCGCTCGAAATATCGATGGTGTCGGCAAATCCCTTTTCCAATTGAATCAAACCAATCACGCCATAGTTCACGATGCCGATGTATTCAGAATAAATATCGTCGGCAATTTTTGCTTCGCCATTGATTTGAATGGTGCGAATGCGCTTGGCATTGATAAAAATTTGGTCGGTGATGGTTTGTGGACGAGATATTCTCCACGACGGTCCGTAGTCTGCCATCTTTTTCACAAACAGATTGCGGCATGTGGCAATCACCTCGTCGTATTGGCTATTTGTGTTGCACATATTGAGATGAGTTTTTTAAAAAAACAATTCAGTGAGGCAAATTTACGATTTTTTCTTGTAATCCACACATTCTCGGGGCTATAATCTTTGATTTGGCGCTGCTATAAGCGTTGCATTCTGTAGCCCATGGCATAGAGCTGAGTGGCAGCACCCATGGCATAAAGGGCGTGCAAAGCATCCACATACGCCACAAACGCCTGCGGTGTGGAAGGCTCGATAGCAGAATGTGTGATTACATCGTGGGCAATTTGAGCACAGTGCATCACCACCTTGGCGAGGCTTTCTTGTTCAGGCTTGCCCACGCGGAGCACTTGGTCGGCAATCGCCTCATCCATTGCATCGTAGCCCCGCATATCGCGCAGCATTTGGTAGAGATTGGGCGCTTGAGAATAGCGCTGCCAATCGGCATCCCAAAATTTCGCCACAGCCATGCCCACATACATCATCCATCCCAGCGAAGCCAAAGGATAGGCGGCAAATTCGCGCACGCCATCGGGCAAATAGGCATCGGCAATGGTTTGCCAACACGATTCCAAATCGGTGATGTCAGGCATTTTCACGGGGTCGAAGCGCTTTTGCTCCAACAAATATTTTTCAATTTGGTTTTCGATTGAAATCCGAATCACACTGCTTTGCATCTCCATCATAGCAATATATTAAATAGGTGGCGCCATGGGCTCGAATTGCCTGTGGCTAAACACATGATTTGCAAAAAAAAGCGATAGCTCGTGGCTTTTGGTGCCATACGCGAGCCATCGCTTCTATAAAAAAGCCACACCAAAGGGATGTGATGAAACTCCGATAAATACAGGATTTGAGGGCACCCACACCTTTGTAATCCTCCGGTATCCGCAGATACACCTTTCGGTTGAGGCCCGCCATTGGCAAAATGGGTTGCTTACTCGGGATTTCATAAAAATTTGAAGAGTATCCCAATCAGCTTTGATGCGGCACATATTTTTAAAGAACTTTTCTTGTTGCAAATTTACTACTTCAGCCACCCATATCCAAATTTTTCAGCACAAAAAATATTAAACGAAACCGAAATCTGATTTTGAGGAAGATTCGGTGCGAAGAAAAAAATGGACCGGAGTGCTTGGTTGAGAAGCACCGTCGGTCCATTTTGTTACCCTTAGAGTGTGCCTTGTGAGACACTATCCCCTATTGCTTAGGCGTTCTTGGCTTTTTCTACAATAGCCTTGAATGCTTCAGGGTTGTTCATTGCGAGGTCGGCAAGCACCTTACGGTTGATTTCGATACCGGCCTTGTGAAGCAGGCCCATGAGTTTGGAATAAGAAAGGTCTTCCAAACGAGCAGCTGCGTTGATACGTTGAATCCAAAGAGCGCGGAAGTTGCGCTTTTTGTTCTTACGATCGCGGTAAGCATAGGTTAAGCCCTTTTCCCAAGTGTTTTTGGCAACGGTCCAAACATTTTTGCGCGCGCCGAAATAGCCTCTTGTAAGTTTAAGAATCTTTTTACGTTTTGCTCTTGAAGCAACGTGATTTACTGATCTTGGCATTTTTTTAAATTGATTTTGAATGTTAGCGGCATCATTTGTATGCTCTTATGTGCTAATCACTCGGTTAATAAAAATGTGAAAAAATCTCTTTTGATTAAAAATGAAAACTCTGAATTCAAAAATTATTTCTTAACGAGAAGTTGACGTACAGAGTCGAGGTTAGCCTTATCCACGATAGAGATGTGGGTGAGGTTTCTCTTTTGCTTTTTGGTCTTCTTAGTCAAGATGTGACTTTTGTAAGCATGTTTTCTTTTAATCTTTCCTGTTCCGGTAAAGGTGAACCTTTTTTTGGCACCGGAATTAGTCTTAACTTTTGGCATTTTTTGTTGTTATTTAAAAAAAGTTATTAATAATCGGGGTCAGGCACTTACCAAGCCTGAGCCCCATTTTCTTACGGTTGGTGTAGAATGGGATTAAAATCATCACTCATCTGCCGGGCTTTCGGGAGCTTTTTCAGCTTTGGGTTTGTCTTTTTTAGGCGCATCTTTTGCTTTTTTGGGCGAGAGCATAATGGTCATGCGCTTTCCTTCAAGCACAGGCATTTGGTCGAGTTTGCCATATTCCTCAAGGTCGTTGGCAAATCGGAGCAGAAGCACTTCTCCTTGCTCTTTAAAGAGGATGGAACGTCCTTTAAAGAACACATAGCTTTTCACCTTGGCACCTTCTTTAAGGAAGCCGATGGCGTGCTTCAGTTTAAAGTCGTAGTCGTGAGCATCGGTTTGTGGTCCGAATCTAATTTCTTTCACCACCACCTTTGTGGACTTCGCTTTTTGCTCTTTCAATCGCTTGCGTTGCTGGTATTGAAATTTTTGATAGTCCATCACGCGGCACACCGGCGGCTTCGCCATGGGCGCGATTTCAATAAGGTCGAGCTCCAATTCATCGGCAATTTGAATTGCTTTAGCAATGGGATAAATACCTTCTTCCACGTTATCGCCCACCAATCGCACTTCTTGTGCTCGGATTTGGTCGTTGATGGCATGTTCGTCTTTATCCTTTTTTTGATTGCCACGAAATTTGTTTCGACCTCCTTGAGGACGAGGGGCGGGTCCGCCTGTAGCGGGTTTGCGAGGCCCGTTCCAAAATGGTTTTTTCTCCATTAAATGATTTTAATCGTTATTATTTTTTTTCAATACTGATGCAAAATCGGTTTGTTCAGCAACTTTTGCATTGATTTCGGCTGCAAAGGTAAGAATTTTTTCCGAACCTTTATCACCTTCTCCTTGTTTTCTTACTGCCACTTCTTCATTTGTGGCTTCTTTTTCGCCCACAATCAGCAAATAAGGGATGCGTTTGAGCTCGTTGTCACGAATTTTGCGCCCAATTTTTTCGTTACGCAGGTCGATGGCAGCTCTCACGCCTTGTTGGTCGAGCACATCAACCACGTGTTGTGCATATTCGTTGTATTTTTCGCTGATGGGGAGCACCACGCATTGCTCCGATGCGAGCCACAAGGGCAGGTGTCCGGCGGTGTGCTCAAGGAGCACAGCCACAAAGCGTTCCATCGAGCCGAAAGGTGCGCGGTGAATCATCACCGGTCGGTGCTTTTGGTTGTCGCTGCCGGTGTATTCCAATCCGAATCGTTCGGGCAGGTTGTAGTCCACTTGTATGGTGCCGAGTTGCCAGCGGCGTCCGAGTGCGTCTTTCACCATAAAGTCGAGCTTCGGTCCATAGAAAGCGGCTTCACCTTCCACTTGCTTGGCTTGGAGTCCTTTCTCAGCGCAGGCTTCCACGATGGCTTGCTGTGCGCGTTGCCAGTTTTCGTCGGAGCCCACATATTTTTCTTTGTTGTTGGGGTCGCGGAGCGAGATTTGTGCTTCGTATTCAAATCCAAAGGTTTTAAACACGAAGTTGATGATATCCATCACGGCAAGGAATTCATCTTTAAGCTGGTCGGGGGTGCAGAACAGGTGGGCATCGTCTTGTGTAAAACTGCGCACACGTGTGAGCCCGTGGAGCTCACCGCTTTGCTCGTAGCGATACACGGTGCCAAATTCGGCAAATCGAAGCGGGAGGTCTTTGTAGCTACGCGGCGATGAACGGAAAATCTCACAGTGGTGAGGGCAGTTCATGGGTTTGAGCAAATATTCTTCGCCTTCTTCCGGGGTGTGAATGGGTTGGAAAGAGTCTTTGCCATATTTTGCGTAGTGACCGGAGGTTACATAGAGGTTTTTGTTACCGATATGCGGGGTGATGACGGGCAAGTAGCCATATCTGCGTTGAATTTTGGAGAGCATATCTTGCAGACGGTTGCGCAACATAGCGCCTTTTGGCAGCCACAAGGGCAATCCTTGACCCACATTCTGAGAGAAGGTGAAGAGTTCCATCTCCTTGCCGAGCTTGCGGTGGTCGCGCTTTTTTGCTTCTTCGAGCATCACGAGATATTCGTCGAGCATTTTCTTCTTGGGGAAGCTAATGCCATACACGCGCACCAATTGCGGGCGTTTTTCATCGCCGCGCCAATAGGCACCGGCAATCGACAGAATTTTCACTGCCTTAATATTTTCGGTGTTGGGGATATGCGGTCCTTTGCAAAGGTCGGTGAAATTACCTTGTGTGTAGGTGGTGATTTTGCCGTCTTCGAGTTCACTAATGAGTTCGCATTTCAAGGTTTGTCCCTTGTTGCCAAAATCGCGCAATGCGTCGGCTTTAGAGATGTCGGCTCTCACCACAGCCTCTTTTCGCGACACAATTTCTTGCATTTTCTTTTCGATTTTCTCAAAATCGGCACTTGTGATGGTGTTATCACCGGGGTCGATGTCGTAGTAGAAGCCGTTTTCAATAGCCGGGCCAATACCGAATTGTATGCCCTTGTAGAGCTCTTGCAAGGCTTCAGCGAGCAAGTGGGCAGATGTGTGCCAAAAGGCGTGCTTACCCTCATTGTCGTCCCACTTAAAGAGTTTGATTTCACCATCGGCGGTGATGGGTCGGTTGATGTCCCATTCTTCGCCATTGAATGAAGCGGCGAGAATCATACGTGCGAGTCCGTCGCTAATGCTTTTTGCAATGTCGATAGGAGTTACTCCTGATTCAAATTGCTTTACACTTCCGTCTGGAAATTGAATGTTGATCATACGATTAAAAATTATATTTTATTGTTGGGTAGTGCCCTACGGGCGGCACTGAAATTTATATTCGTTGCTTTAGCGCCGATGCACTGCTTTCAGTTTCAGCGCTCTAAATCAATTTACAAAGTTACACAATAATTCGGAATTGCAAAACATTTTCGGAAGAGTTATTTTCCACAACAAAGATTTTTTTGATTTTTGGAAAGATGATAGCCCATTTTGAGCCTCGCATGGCTCAAATCTCACTTTTGCGTGGATAGGGTTCACCACACGAATTTCGCTCCGGTGCGGTGGATGAGGGGGGCGGTTATCGGCTCATTCGCTTGAGCACGTTGTAGGAGGGGAGCACGCCGAGCTGACCGGCATTGCTAAGGTCGGCTTCGCCTTTTTCTCTGTTGCCTAATTTAAAGTACATCAGCCCGCGATTGAAATAGGCTTCTCCGAGGTCGGGTTTGAGTTCAATGGCAGCGTTAAAGCTACCGATGGCAGAGGTATAGTCGCCCATCAGCACATACACCACTCCCCTATTATATAGGGCGTACACATTTTTGGGCGAGAGTTTCAGCACTTGGTTGTAGTCGGCAAGTGCTTCTTCCAGTTGCGTAGCCGATGCTTTTTGTGCGAGCAATTTTGCTGCCGCTTTTTCATCGCCGGAAGAAGTGGAAGAGGTTTCTTGGGTGCGATTTTGGAGCATATATTGCATGTAGCGCACATTGGCTCTGAGAAAATATGCCAGGGTGAATTTGTCAGTCATGCCGATGGCACGATTAATGTCGGCGATAGCATTGTCGAAGTTTTTGAGCATCACATAGTCGATGGCACGTCCCAGATAGTCGATGGCTCTGGGCTTCGACACAGCCAGCATTCCATTATAATAGTCCACACTTTCAAAATGCGATTGAATGGCGGCAGAATCGAGCTGCACTTCTTGGGTGGTGAGCACCAGCATTTTGGGTAGCAATCGGCTATCGTTTGCCTCAGTCATTTCCTTCATATAGTGTGTTTTGCCATTGAGCTTATTCAGCTCAGCATAATAGGAGAGGAAAAACATCGGCATCGGTTCGATTTCCACATTTTGATTTTGGATATGTCCGCGCGAACGGTTGTCGTACTCCGGTTTGAGCGAATTGTCGTTGTCCACGGTGAGCAGCTGGTTGAATTTATTGATAATATCAGTTTCGCTTTCCGCCTGCTCAATGCCCTTTTTGGCATCTTCTATTTCTTGCGCCACCTTTTTCTCCGCCATTTTCACTTCAAGCGCCGCCGGGTCGTAGGTGGATACGGTGATGCCCTTTTTCTTGAAAATGGCGATTGCTTTTTCGTTGTCGCGCTGTGCGCCTTTCATATCACCGATTTGCTGCTTAATGATGGCGCGCTGCAAATAGCCCGACTCAAAGTTGGGATACTTTTGGAGCACACGGTTGCAATCGCCCAGCGCCTTGCGATATTGCTCGGTGGCAAGATAGAGCTGGAGGCGATTATAGAGGGCGAGAAAATTCTGCGGGTCTTTGCTGAGCACGGTGCTAAAGTCGCTGATGGCTTTGTCGTACTCCCCTACTTCGGCATTGAGTTGGGCACGATTGTAGATGGCGGTGGTGTTGTCGGGATTGAGGGTGATGGCATAGTCGTAGTCGCTGAAGCAACCGTAGTAATCGTCGGCTCTGTAGCGGAAATAGGCACGGTTGATAAAGTGTTTCGCCTCTTTCGGTTCCAACTTGATGAGGGAATCCATATCGGCGGAAGCGGCTTTAAAATCGCCCCTATTGGCAGATATTTGCGCCCTCACGGCATAGGCATAGGGCGAATTTTTGGAAATTTCCAAACTCTTGGCTATGTGTTGCAATGCCTGTGTGGTGTCGCCGGTGTCGATACATATTTGTGCCATTCCCAAGTAGATTCGCTCGTTTTTTTTATCGAATTGGAGCAAATATCGAAAGGTGGAATCGCCGGCTGCGTATTGCTTGAGCTGGAGCTGACACAGCGCTTTATTAAACAAAATAGATTTGTCGTGAGGCAAACTCACCAACACCTTGTCGTAATCGCCGATAGCATCGGCATATTTTGCGCTATTTTGGCGCGACACGCCTCGCAAGCGATAGGCGTCGACGATAAAGGGATTGCGCTCGATGCAGAGCGAAGCATCGGTTTCGGCACCTCTAAAGTCGTCGAGATTATATTTTGCCACGCCGCGATAGAAATAGGGCTTTGCCAAATAGGGCTTCACCTGAATCACTTGATTAAAATACTGGATGGCAAGCACATAATCATCGAAGGCAAGCGAATTTCTACCAATGCGCATCACCTGGTCGGTGTTGATTTGCGCACCGGCAAACAAAGCCTGCACCACAATGCACTGTAATAATATGTAACGAAAGCGTTTCAATATTTCTGAATTATTCTACAAAAGTAACGTTTTCGCCCCACATAACGATTGCCTGCACCGAGTTTTTAAAGATTTTTAGTAGGAAACCCTCCTTGGGTGCTGCGCCCAATGGCTTCGCTCCAACCGATTGGCAAGCCTCGCTTCAAGGAAGAATCGTGTTAATATTACTAAAAGGTTTGTGTAATTGGCGAAAAATTACGAAATTTGAAAATCAATAAAAAATTAATACTCAAATTTCTCGCCTATTATATGAAGAAATACATGATAGCGGCACTATGTGCTTGCACCGCATTTTGTGGCATGGTTGCCAATGCCCAATCCACCGGCAAACCATCTCCTTACGGGAAGGAAGCTGTAAGAGTGCCGATGGTGGCACAAATGGCGAACAAGCAGGGGGCTCAATCCGTGGCTATCACGGCTCCGGAAAAGCAGCTCTACGGCGAATGGACCATCCTAAGTGTGAACAAAATCGACATCGACACCGATGAGCGTGCCTACATTTACCTCGATTTCAATAATGGCAACCAGGTGTATGGATGCAATGGCTGCAATGCCATTAATGGGCGATTCACGCTCAAAGGCAACAACCTATCGTTTTCGCAAATGATTCAGGGCGGTGCCGAGTGCAATAGCATCACCGACGAAAGCGAGGTGATGCATGCGCTGGCTGAAGTGGCAAAAATGGATTTGCAATCGGTGTATGGCATCAATTATATGGTGCTGAAAAATGCCCGAAATCAGGAAGTGATGCGCCTGCGCCAGCTCAACTTCGATCTGCTCAACGGTCCTTGGCTCGTGAAGGAAATCGAAGGAGTGAATGTGCTCGACAAAGAAATTCAAATGGTGATCGACATTGATATGCGCACCATCCATGCACTCACCAAATGCCACATTATCAGGGGGAAAGTCCACATTGATGCGCTCAAAGAAAACGATGTGCAATTTGAAGACCTGAAAGCCTACAACACCGATTGCGATGACAGCGAAATCGAAACCCAGCTGCTGATTAAATTGGAAGAAACCGTGTCGTGCAAAAAGGCCGGCAATATTAGTAGCGATATGGAGTTGGTCAACAATGAGGGAGAAACCGTGATTCGCCTGCAAAAAACCACCCTCACCCGC
>SFWW01000151.1 GCA_004559845.1 bacterium | reverse complement strand
GAAGGAGAAATTTGATGCGCTGGGTTTGGAAGCGCAAAAAGAATTTATCCACTTTGGACTCACTTCTCAAGATATCAACAACACGTCGGTGCCGATGGCGATGAAGGATGCCACCCACGAGGTGCTCATTCCTGCCATCGAGCAAGTGGTGGCGTGGCTCAATGCCCATGCCGAGCAGTGGTATGATATTCCGATGCTGGCAAAAACTCACGGTCAGCCTGCCTCGCCCACTCGCTTGGGCAAGGAGCTGAAGGTGTTTGCCTACCGCCTCGAGCAGCAGTTGGCACAACTGAAAGCGGTGCCGGTGAGCGGCAAGTTTGGCGGCGCCACGGGCAATTTCAATGCCCACCTCATTGCTTTCCCGAGCTACGATTGGCGACAAATTTCCAACTACGACAATTTGGGCGCCTTGCTCGACGCTATGAAGCGCATAGGCACCATCTTTATTGACTTGGACCGCGACTTTTGGATGTATATTTCTATGAACTATTTCAAGCAAAAAATCAAGGCGGGCGAAGTGGGCTCCAGCGCGATGCCACACAAGGTGAACCCCATTGATTTTGAAAATAGCGAGGGAAATATGGGCATTGCCAATAGCATTTTGCAATTTTTGAGCGCCAAGTTGCCCGTTTCGCGCCTGCAACGCGACCTCACCGACTCCACTGTGCTGCGCAATGTGGGTGTGCCGATGGGCCACATGATGATTGCCATTGCCTCCACGCTGAAAGGACTCAACAAATTGATATTGAATGATGACGCCATCAACCAAGACCTCGATAGCATGTGGAGCGTGGTGGCTGAAGCCATGCAAACTATCCTTCGCCGCGAAGGCTATCCCAAGCCCTACGAAACGCTGAAAGCCCTCACGCGCACCAACGAGGTGGTGGATGCCCGGCGCATTGCCGAATTTGTGGACACGCTCAATGTGAGCGAAGAAGTGAAAGCCGAGCTCAGGAGCATCACCCCGCACACCTACACGGGCTATTGATTCCGCGGCGTAGCCGATTCCACAAAAATTAAAAATCCTATAGCAAGAAGTAAGCCACATTATGCCATCCCCCCCCCGGGGAAGCGTGCGGCGCTTGCGCAGACCATTTCAAATGGCGGAATAACTGCACTGTGCCGCCACGCTTAATCCCGGATAGACCAACCGGTCATTCGGGGCGGGTTTCTCATGTTACAAGTGACTTTTTGCATTCATAATTTTTTGGATTATTTGCGCAAAGATAGTGCCTGTGCAAGTGGCGAATATGGTTTATTTCAGTTTATTTTTGAAAGTTTGCCCCCAAAAAAATCAGTGCCCGGGGGATGCCAAATGGGAAATCTTTAGTAATTTTGCAAAAAATGGACATGGGCTCTATCAATTGCTCGCAATTGCTCAAGTTGAGAGTTGGCGCCTTTTTTTGATTTGAGTAGATTGCGAATCAAGGTTGCTATATGGTAGAGTGCTGTTGGTCAAGAAGCGGAAGCTACAAAAAAAAGACTCCAACCCGGCCGAACCCATAAAACTCATTTTTCGGAATTTTCAGCCCCCTATAGGAAACGCATGCGAAAATCATTTACGGAATCCTCTGCCGAATCAGGTTTTGTGGACCCGCCTTCAGGGCAAGCCACAAGCGCTCGTTACACTTGTGTGGAGCGGTTGAGTGGCAACGGGCTAACACGCACAGCCAGTGGCGTTCGCTACGGGAAAAAGTATTTCCTCAAGGCCCTTAGCGACGAAGCCGCTAAGCAGAGTATGTATCGGCAGATGCTCGACAAAGAGTTTGGCATGCTAATAGGTTTGGGTCACCCGGGGGTGGTTCAGGCGGTGGAGATGGCAGAGATAGCGCCGATGGGCAGGTGTATGGTGATGGAATGGATAGAGGGTGCCACGCTCGACCGTTTCCTCGAAACCCACCCTCGCCGCAACGAGGCGCAACGCTTGGTGACGCAGCTGCTTGATGCGATTGAGCACATTCACCGCCACGGCATTGCCCATCGCGACCTAAAACCCACAAACATTATGGTGACCGACAACGGCGGGCAAGTGAAAATCATTGACTTCGGTTTGGCAGACACCGACGCGCACCTGAACCTCAAGCAGCCGGCCGGCACCGCCGGATTTATGGCTCCCGAGCAGCTGACAGGTCGCGACGCCGACACACGCAACGACATCTACAGCCTCGGGGTGATTCTGCTCGGCATGAACATCGGGAGCAGGTGGAAGCGGGTGGCGAAGCGGTGTTTGTTGCCCATCAATGAGCGGTGGCAGAGTGTGGAGGCGCTACGCGATGCCTTGCTTCGTTCCGACCAACGGACGAAAAATATGCTGCGCGCCTTTTTGGCCACGCTATTTGTGGTGCTGGTGGCAAGCATGGTGGCGGTAGCCTCTATGGCACTGCGGAGCCGGCGTGGCAACAAGCGCTTGCAAGCCGCCAACGATTCGCTGCAGAGTGCCATACATCGGCTGAAAAAAGAGCAAACCGCCCAACAGCTGTTCATCCACAACATAAGCGACAGCATGAAAGTCGTAAACATCTCCAACCGCGAGCTGGAGCAAGCCGAAGATGCACGCCGGACGCACGAGCAACGCATAGACCAAGCGGAACAGCAAGGAAAACAATTGGTGGACAAGGCGATGCGAAACACCCGAATCATGCAGCACCTCGACACGCTCACCAACTTGCAATACCTCACGCCCGACTATGCAGAGAAATGCTCAGCCGGACTGCGCGCCATCAACAAATATGTGGAAGGGCTGGACGCCACATTCAGCGAGAGCGACCGCTCCCACATCTACAACCAGCTCACGAAATACAATGCCGAACGCTGGTTAGACCCTATAGAAATAAAATACAAACAAATACCCAAGCAATGACTCAAAACGAATTACATCAACTGCTCATGGCCGTGGAGCGGTCAATAGGAAGAGCCATGTCGACCCCGCGCGACTTTGAGTTGCTGAGCGAGACCCTGAACAAGCGTATCGGAGAGCAACTGAGTGTTTCAACGCTAAAACGACTGTGGGGCTATGTGAGCAATGATTTCAAGCCTTCATACTACACCATCAACACGCTCGCACGCTTTCTGGGCTACAATTCGTGGGAGCAATTCATCGGGGGCGGAACCGGAAATCAGAACTCCAGCCACCCCATCCTAACGCAGAGCCTAAACGTGAGCGAATGCCTCACCACCGGCGACCGACTGAAACTCACTTGGGCACCCGACCGGGAATGCGTGGTGCGCTATCTCGGAGACACCGAGTGGAGCGTGGAGGAATCGAAAAACACTCGGTTGGAAGCCGGCAACAAATTCAAGTGCGGACTCATCATCTCAGGCGAGCCGCTATACCTCGACGACCTGCGGCAACAAGACCGCAAACCCACACGCTACGTATGCGGTCAGATAGGCGGTGTGCGTTACGAA
>SFWW01000150.1 GCA_004559845.1 bacterium | reverse complement strand
TTTTTCACAATCTTTATACTCACAATCTATATTTAAACTTTCAAAGTTAATACTTTTCCTCAAAATAGCCACCACCCCGGCTTCACAATTTCCAATTTCTTTTCACGGCTCTTTCATTTAAAAACGGATTTGATTGCCCGCTTTTGTGGCGTGCAACGAAAATAAAGCCGCCTTCGCCATGTAACCCCTGCGCACTTCACTATCAGACAGAGCATTAACTGTAGGGGCGCAATATTTTGCGCCCGCCCCTCAATGCCCCAGCCAGGCTTTATCCCATTATCAGACAGCGCATTAAATGTGCGGGCGCAAAATATTGCGCCCCTACAAGATGGTGCATCCCTTCTCGGCAGCGGTCCCACCCATTACATGCCCCAACTGCAACTGTCGCCGAACGCTACTATCCTGCAAGCTATAGGCGCGGTTTTTTTTCGGCGGAGCCGACTTTTTTTCCGCGAAGCGGCTTTTTTTTCGGGCGGCGAGGGATGTGAGTGGCGAGCACAGCGAGCCACCGTGAGCAGAGAATGGGGATACAATGGCGAAAACTCGTTTTCGGCTTTATCCCCATTCGCCGGCTCACGAAAGGGCTTCTGCCCTCACATCCCCGCCTCCCGACTTTTTATTCTCTTCCATCCATCAAAAGCCCATCATCCCACCCCAAAAAAAAGGAACATTCCCTATTGGTATTGCCCTCTGTGCACACCATCATTAACTTTGCCACCGAGTTCTTTGATATGTTTACAAAAAAGCAATCCTAACATCCACAGTAAGTGTTTCAGGTGTTTCAAGTGTTTCGGGTGTTTCAGGTGTTTCAGGTGTTTCATTTCGCTTTTGGACCACAAAATAGCCCAGTTTTGGTCCAAATCCGAACAAACCCGGCAAACCGATAGGGTCGTCCCGCCGCCATATCATGGCTACGGAAAACACCCAAAAAGGCAATCCACCCACTCGTGGGGGCGCATCCCCAACTGCCTGCGTTGCCACACACGATCCTGTCCTGCAAGCTATAGCCGTAGTTGTTTTTTGGTGAAGGCGGCTTTATTCTCGTTGCACGCCACAAAAGCGGGCAAGCATAGGCGTTTTTAAATGAAAGAGCCGTGTTCGGGGATTGATTCAAAACAAATACAAAAGCGTTCTAAAAGTGTTAAAGCCTTTGAACAGAGGGACATCCCCCTGTTCAAAGATTGCTGTTGAGATAAGTTGTGGATGGTGTATACAGATTTAATTGTTGTTAAATTCCATGAAAAAGGCGTATTTTTGCAAAATCATCACAAACTTTGCCACTTTTTTCGCATGAAAGAACGATTCATCAGCGCACTCATAGGCATCGCCGTGTTGGTGGTGTTTCAGCCGTTTGACTTCCCTGAATTCGGGTGGAGCAGATTGGTGTATGTGGCGGGCTTGTTTTTTATCGTCACCGGTTCTGCCTTCTTAAGCGAGATGGCGCTACGCCATGTGTTGCACCTCCCCACAAACGATATTTCCATCGGCGAGCCCACCTTGGTGAAGCGCAACATTTGGTACCAAGTTTTCAACTGGGTAATCATCACCATCGGCATCATGCTCTGGAATTCAGCCACCCTCAGCGGTGAAGATGCGGCGTTGTCGTGGTTAAATTTCCTCAAAGTGGGGATGATGATTCTGCTCACTTCGGTGATGATTGGTGCTTACTGGCGCTCGGTGTATCACGGCAGATTCCTGATTAAAGATTTGGAAGAGGCGCAACACCTCAACGGCATTCTCCAAGAACGCGAACGCATGAATGCCAAATACGAAGACCGACAGCCCGCCATGGAGCCCGCACCGGTGGCGCTCCACTTTGCCGGTGCCACGAAAGAAAAGGTGGAATGCACCGACCGAGACTTTTTCTTTGCCGAATCCGATGGCAATTATGTAAAAATTCACTATCTGATGGATGGAAAGTCATCCGTCAACGCCATTCGCAGCAGCATCAAAGATGTGGAAGAAACCATAGCATCGGTGAGCCACATTTGCCGCTGCCACCGTGCCTTTATCGTGAATTTGAAGCATGTGGAAAGTGTGGAGAGCCGCAGTAGCGGATTTTATTTAAAACTCCACCACTGCGAAGCACTTGTGCCGGTGTCGAAAACCTACCGTCAGCACATTAAAGCCTGGCTCAATCAGCCCGATGGCTAACCCCGGCAGCACCCGTCGTTCGTCACAAAACCATAGCCATTCGTCACAAAAAGGCGCCGCAGGTCACATTTTTCGGCTGTTTATACCTCATATTTGGAACATCTCAAATAATAGCACTTACTTTGCAGCGAAATCGAAAAAATAACTTTTTGACCGCATGATGCAAACGCTCACATTTGAAGCCATTGAACGCTTCAACGAATCTCAACTCTATGACTTCATTGCCGACATTTGCCGGGGCGAGGAGTCGGTGAGATTTATCCTCAATTGGCAAAGCCTGCCGGCTGTGGCAGACCCGCACGAAATAGAAACATGGTGCGCCGGACTGATTTTGAAAAAAGAGTGCTATCGCATGGGCGGCATCTGGCTGGGAGGCGCAATCGGACGATTGGCTGTGGGCACCTCGCTTTTGCAGCCACTGCTGTCGAAAGGATATTGGATTTTTGAGTTCACTCCACAAATGTCATCACTTTAAAAAATTGCCACAAATTATGGGAATGTTCGAAACTATTATTATCTCCATCATCGTATTTCTTGCCACGCTGTGTAAATAACCGATGAAGCGTTGCCACCAACGATGCACACGATTTAGAATGAAGAAAATTTATGACACTATGAAAGAAAGATTTATTTCTGTCAGCCAACTTTGTGTTCTGACTATTGCACTACTATGCTTTTCCGCTTGCTCTGATAATAAAGCCCGCGACGTGCTCCCTTCAGAGAACGACAACATCACCGGCTTTGCCGTGTCGACCGATGGCTTTCTCTTTCACGGCCACGCCTCAATGGTGTGTGCCGATGGCTATCAGCAAACACCAATCGACACCAGCCTCAGCACTTGGGTGTTTGAGCGAAACCTCACCTATCATTACAGCGACGGCTCCTACAAGTCGGTGAAAGATGGCTCGGGATTGGTGTTTTCGGGCAAAACCCTCGGCGACATCACCGCCGAAGAAGTATGCTATTCGCCCGACAGCACCCTGATGTATGGCACCGCCACCTACTATCTGCCCGAATCACTTGCCTCTACCACGCAACCCGCATCGGCAAAGGCAAATTTCCGTGCCGAATTGAAAGCCAACCTCCAGCCGGAGGTGATTGTGTATGAATTCAAGCACCCCATTCATGGCGCCACCACTATCCATTTTTATGTGGTGACCCCCCAAACAACCAACACAAAACAATAAACATTTCACTATGAACATACGATTAGAACTCCCCTCCGACCATCGCACAGTGGAACAACTCACGCGCGATGCATTTTGGAACATTTACCGCCCGGGCTGCACCGAGCACTATGTGCTACACCACTTCCGCAACCACCCCGACTTCATACCCGAACTCAACTTCGTGATGGAAGAAGATGGCAAAATCATAGGCCATGTGATGTATAGCAAGGCTTCCATCATTGCCGAAGATGGCTCGGTGATTCCGGCTTGGACGTTTGGTCCCATCAGCATTCATCCCGATTACAAGCGCAAAGGCTACGGGCTGAAACTCCTCACCTATTCCATTGAAAAAGCAAAGGAAATGGGCATCGGCATCCTGTGTATGGAAGGCAAAATCGGATTTTACCGCCATGCAGGCTTTGTGGTGGCAAGCACCATCGGCATCCACTATCACGGCGAACCGAAAGAGGCTGAAGTGCCCTACTTCTTGGCACAAGAACTCATTCCCGGCTACCTCAACGGCAGAACCGGCACCTACCACACGCCGCGAGCATATTTCGTAGCCGACGAAAATCCGGAAGATTTTGCCCGCTTCGATGCCACCTTCTCTGCAAAAGAAAAGCATCTGCAAGAAGGGCAATTGCCACAGTTTTGCCAAAGTTGTGGCATGCCGCTCACTGCCGACGACCAATGTGCCACCCATGCCGACGGCTCCACTTGTTTCGACTACTGTAAATATTGCTACGACGAAGGCAAATTTAATTGGGATTGCACCATGGAGCAAATGATTGACCATTGCGCAAAATATGTGGATGAATTCAACCGAAACACCGGGCAAGCCATCTCGCAGGAAGAATACAAGCAAGTGATGCGCTCCTTCTTCCCAATGCTAAAGCGCTGGAAAACAAAATAAAAACTCCCACCCAATCTCCAATTCCCAATTAAAAGTAAGA
>SFWW01000028.1 GCA_004559845.1 bacterium | reverse complement strand
CGTAAACTCCTACGCCATTGAAGGCACGTTGGTGCTAAAACCCGGCGCAAAAAAACACCTCACCGCCAAGCGCTATCACATCGTAGAATACTAACCCCATCGCCCTCGCCAGAGCCACCATCGGAGATGGCATATTGTGGAAAACTCCATGCAAGCGAAGGCGAAGCCTGAAGCGCAGCTTGGAGCCGGCGTAAGCCAAAGCAGTGAGCCTCGGTCGGTTGTGGCACCCCAAAAAAAATCCCCAATTCATCCTATAGTATCTATAGCATCTATAGCATCTATAGCATCTATAGCATCTATAGTTTCTATAGTTTCTATAGTTTCTATAGCATCTATCCCCCCCAAAAAACCTCATGGGAGCACCATCACATTTTGAAGGCACTCCCATGAGTAAAAATTCCTATTGTTTGCTCCGCCAATTAGAATGGTGGTGGACCCATCGGGCGATTACCGAAGCCGGCTCCGGGTGGTGGGCCCATCGGGCGTCCGTCGGGACCTTCACGACGGTTGTTGTCGGAGGATGGTTGGCTTCCCTTGGCAAAGGTGGTGAATTTATAGGTGAAGGTAATCATGCCATAGCGGGTGAGCGAATTGTAAGCCACGTCGTCGATGTAGGAGGCGGTAACGGAGCGCTGAATATTTTTCTTCTGTTGAAGGATGTCGAACACGCTGATTTGCAAACTGGCGTTTTTGCCTTTGAGGAACTGATAGCCCAGCGAGGCATTCCAGAGCCATTGTTTTGAGTCGTAGCCCGCCGCCATACCGGAAGTGGAGCTAAAGGTGAGGTCTGTGCTCAGCACGAGCCCGAAAGGAGCGGTGTAGGTGCCATTAAACATACCGCCGTAGGTGTGCACATTGCGATTATTGGCGGTGTTTACCGAATTGTGGGTGGTTTGGAAGCTGTAGCGTGGGCGCAATTCCACGTCCACCCAATTGCTACGATAGGCGATTCCCGGCGACAGATTTACATTGAACGTGCCGCTGGTGTTGAGTTCGCCATTGTTGTAGCCTTTGGTCACGGAGTAGCGAGCCATCAGGTGGTTGTTAAACT
Source organism: bacterium (assembly GCA_004559845.1). Classification (GTDB taxonomy): domain Bacteria; phylum Bacteroidota; class Bacteroidia; order Bacteroidales; family Muribaculaceae; genus Sodaliphilus. Next base: position 20,569 of record SFWW01000028.1, on the reverse strand, counting down.
GCCACACCTTGGTGGCGCCGAAGGGGAAACTCACCATATTCATTGCCATCGCATTCCACACGCCATTCACGTTGTCGTAGGTGGTGGTGCGACCGCCGGTGGTGGGGTCGTAGGTGATTTTTGAAATGATGCTGTTTTGCTCAAAATTCACACCCATCATCGCCATAATGCTTCGCTGACTGGCTTGTGAGAAATCGCTGAAGCGCAGATTGATACGGTGAGAGAACGTGGTTTGCAATTCCGGGTTACCCACGGTGATGTTTAGCGGATTCGATACGTCTGCCACGGGCTGCAATTGGGTGAGCGAGGGTTCACTGGCGCGCATGCGGTAGTCGAACGCCAAGTTGCGGGTTTTGCTGAATTTGTAGCGAAAGCGAGCAAACGGCGCCACCGACCACGACCATCGAGCGGCAATATTACGCTCTTCATTGATTAAGTCGCGGCTCTTCGACATGGCTGAATTCACCGAGAAGCCCACATTCAGGTTGTAGGCAGAGCGCACCTGGCGGAAGCCGATTTCAAAGGATTGATTATAGTAGGTGTTGCGGAAATCGTTGCTTTGCGATTCGTTGAGCACCCGTTCAATGTCGGGACCGAGTTCATAGTCCACCAGTTGGGAAAGGAGGTTCACATCCATCAGCGAGTAGCTGCCATAGCGCGAAGAAAAATAGGAGCGCATATTGGGGTCGGTGAGCAAATCGTAGAGCACATTGTAGGGATTGTAGGGCGTGGGTTGGGTGATTTCTTGAGGATTATCGTAAACCAACTTCCGTGCCTTATTGTATTTTAGAGCGGTGATTTTCGTAAATTTGGTCGATGGTTTCATCGGGGTCGGTCATCAAATAATACTTATTTTGTGTGAAAGTGGCGCCATCTTCGTTGGTCCTACTATAGGTGTAGCGCAATTGGGCACTGTAACTCCTGCCGGGATGCGATTTAAATTTGTGGGTATACACCAGTTGACCGCCGATGTCGAATCCTTTGCCATCGTTGTCGTAGGCACTCACGCTTCGGTTCACGAGGGTTTGCGCAGGGTCGCCGGCGCGTGTAGAGGAGGAGTCGGATTTTGCACTATTGCTGAAACTGAACGAGAAATTGGGGCGGAATTCAAGCGTGTTGCAGGTGTCGGGCTTCCAAAGGATGCGGAAATTGGAGCGCACATTGTGACTCTTGGTGCGAGAAGCGGAGGCAGAACTGTAGTAGCTGGTGGAGTCGGGGAACACATAGCGGCGCGCTGTAGAAGTCACCACATCGCGGTCGCTGTGATTGTAGTTTACATTACCGCCGGCGCGGAATTTGTCGGTGTTTTTGTCGCCCACATTAAAGTTGAAGCCCACACTTTGACTGGTGGTAATGCCATTGTTGTTGCCCCAGCGCATAAAGCGGGAGGAGCCGGAATCGGTAAAGTTTTGGGTGTTGGTATTGTTGCCGCCACCAAGCAACGTGAATTGGTTGCCATCGGCAAAATAATTGAGCACAAAATTGCCCGAATAGCGATTATCGGTGCCATAGCCTCCGGTCAGATTGCCAAACCAGCCATTGTTCATGCCTTTCTTCACGGTGAGGTTGATGACCGTTTCGTCTTCGCCATCGTCCACCCCGGTGAGGCGTGCCAAATCGCTCTTGCGGTCGATTACTTGCAATTTATTAATCATATCGGCAGGAATGTTTTTCGACGCCATTTTCGGGTCGTCGCTAAAAAATTCCTTACCATCAATCAAAATTTTCTTCACTTCCTTGCCATTGGCGGTAATTTTGCCTTCGCTGTCCACTTCCACGCCGGGCATTCGCTTCAAAATGTCTTCCACCACGGCATTAGCTTGAGTTTTGTAGGTGTCGGCATTGTATTCTATGGTGTCTTCTTTCACCACGATGGGTGTTTTCACTCCCATTACCACCGCCTCTTTCAAGAGGATACCTTCCATTTGCATGGGTATCACGCCAAAGTTCACGCCTCTGCCGTTTTGCCCCACCGTCACCTTTCGCGTCACATCGTTGTAACCCAAATAGGAGCACTTGAGCACATAGCGGCCGGCAGTCACGCCGGAGAGATTAAATAGCCCGTTTTCATCGGTCACGGTGCCTTTCACGTAGGTGCTATCAGCGTTGGCTTTAAGCAATTTCACCGTGGCAGCAATCAGTGGCAACGAATCGCTGGCATCCACCAAAAGTCCGTTGAGTGTGGAAGCCGCCTGTGATCCGAAAACTGTGCATGCAATGCAGAGTGCCAATAGTAGTTTTCTCATCATTATCATTGTGTTTAAAATTCTGACAAAATCTTCAAGGCAGCGAGAAGATGCTTTTCGCAGCCGTTACAAAATTACACCTATAATTGGTTCCCCACAAATTTAAAATACGATTCGGGGATTTTCATAGATAAAACCCCGAAAATAGCCCTAATTTTGAAATAAAAGGTGTTATTGTAATTTTATCTTCAATCATCAGGTCTTGGCGGTTTGAAAAGTAGCGAGGACAAGATCAACAATAGCACCTACACCGGTTGCTTATACCATGCCCTCACCGGCAGAATAGATAGCATAAGGGTGGGGAGTGGTGGTGATGGATGAGGTGTGAATAATGTGGCTAAATTTAGCAAGATGATTTGCATTAAACCTTGAAAAGGTGTATATTTGCACAAAATTAAACCTTGAAAAGGTGCATTCGGTTAAAAGTCAAACTGTTATGAAGAGAAAAATTTTCTGATTCGGAAGGCTTCGGTGACTTCGCGTCATAATATTATTCCGGTAGAAGTGAAGTCTACCAGCAGATATACACATGTATCCATCAACAAGTTTCGGAAAAAATATTCTGAATATGTTGCCTCACCGATTGTGTTACATAGCAGTGATATAACTGCCAAAGATGGCGTAACATATCTACCCCTATATATGGCTATGCTGTTATAGACGAAGACAACGGGGTTTTCCAGACCGGTCTGATTACCAAACAAATATCTTGCCTACTAATAACTACACCCCCTTCCCTTTAGGGAGGGGCAGGGGGTAGGCTTTCTATTAGGGGGCAGGGTTATGTGTAGATCGGCCATCGAAAGTGGTTGATTTCAAAGTCTAATTCCTTTTGCCTACCGTTGAGAAATTGATTGAGGGTGCGGTAGAATGCCGGAGAGTGGTTGAGGTGCACGAGGTGAGCCAATTCGTGGCATATCACACATCGCACCATTTCCTCATCCAGCAGCATCAAAAAGTGGGAGATTTTCACATCGCCTTGGGCGGTGCAGTAGCCCAGCCTGCGTTTGCCATGGCTGATATCAAAACTCTTTGGAATATGACCCACGCGTTCAGCTTCTTGCCGAGCGAAGGGGAGGAGAAATTCCGGGGCATAGCGTTTGCACACGTCGGAAATCACCTTAGAGATGGTTTTCTTCACCGCAATGTCATTGAGGTCGACTCGCGTGGGCACGGACACAATGAAATGATTAGGCACGGATTTATCGCGTCCCCACACTAAATATTTATCTAAAGAGGGGTCCAATTTAATAGTGAGCGAGGAGCGGAACAAGGGAATCACTTGCCCTTCGTAAAACCGAATGCCATCGGCTTTGCAAGCACGAATCCGGGGGCGATTATCATCTATAGATTTGTGTAAATTTTCGGGGGTGGCTTCTATGGGCGCAATAATGTGGAGTTGGTCGTTTTTCCACCGGAAAATAATATTTTTCATTCCCCGGCGCAAGTTCAATTTTATAATTCCGAATTCCTTATCAGTGATTTTATAAAGCATAGCACAGTGTTTGTTATTGTTTTAGAAGTTGAAGAAGTTATCACTCGCTTCGCTCGTTGAGAAGTTAAGATGTATGTCTTGTGGTTCCTGTCACAACGACCCTCTGCTTAGGCAATCTCCAAGCTGCGCTTTGGCTGCGCCTTCGCTTGCATGGGGACCACAATATGCCATCTCAGATGGCAAGGGTGCTGGAGCGATGCCTCGGGTGGTGGAGCAACATCACCGGCAACCGTTGGTATCGTCTTAACTTCTTGAATAGCCTTTAGCCATTTAGTCGTTGGAAGCAAAAAGACATTCGTCTTAACTTCTTTAACTTCTTAACTTCCTTAACTTCCTAAAAATCAACTTCTAAAAAAGTCCTCCTCTCCCCTATTGTCGCGACCCCACATAAGTTTGTTGCGGAGCACGCGCGCAAAGTGCTGACCTTTGAGCATAATCACACGGGTGGTGAATGGGGCTTTGGCAATGCGCATAGTGGTGCCCGACGGCAAGTCGAAGGATTCGCCATCCACACTCACCTGAAACACACTCGCGCGGCTGCGTGCCGTGACGCGCAACATCGACGAATCGCCATACACCACCGGGCGCATGGTGAGGGCATGAGGCGATATGGGTGCCAACACAAAGCATGGCGAGAGCGGGTGCACTATCGGTCCGCCCACACTTAGATTATAGGCGGTGGAGCCGGTGGGCGTGCTCAAAATCAAACCGTCGCCTTTGAAGGTGGTGAGCGCCACCCCGTCAAGACTCACATCCACTTGAATGGTCGACGAAGTGTCTTTACGCAAAATCGACACTTCGTTGAGCGCAAAGTGGCGCGAGAGGGATTGCCCGGCAGGCAGCATGAGTTGGAGCATGGTGCGCTCTTCCACATCATAATCGCCTTTACACAAGCATTTCACGGCATCGATGGCATGCGTAATGTCCACGGTGGTGAGGTAGCCTAAATGCCCGGCATTCACACCCATAATGGGAATTGAGCGAAAAGCCACCGACTGCACGGTGCGCAAAAATGTGCCGTCGCCGCCAATGCTTAGCACCACATCCACCGCTATGGCTTGCGCTGAATCCGCCACCGGTAAGGGCGGAAGTTGGGGCAAAACGGTTTGCAAATAAGCGGCATAGCCTTGCTCCACGGCTATCTCCACATCGGATTGAAGCAGATAGCAGAGCAATTGCTGCACCCCGCTGAGCGCATTTTCGTGAAATTCATTGCCGCAAATCAGAATCTTCATTTTTGTACTGAAATTTGGTGAATATATAGCAAAGATTTGGCTATTTAAGCATATTTTGCTTTTATTATTGTCTAATTCTTGCTACTTTTGCAAAATATTGAGAGGCAATGACGGGTCATGGCCTCGCGATGTGCGACAAATTTACAATTTTTTTTGGATATGCCCACCCTTGTGGTGCCACATCTCTAAAAAAAAGTAAAAAAAGGATACATACTGAGATGGTAAATTTAAGTGTAAATATCAATAAAGTGGCCACACTGCGCAATGCACGTGGCGGTAATGTGCCTAATGTGGAATCGGTGGCTATGGATTGCGAGCGATTCGGCGCCGATGGCATCACTGTGCACCCTCGCCCCGATGAGCGACATATCAAGCACCACGATGTGTTTGCATTACGACCGCTCCTTCGCACGGAATTCAACATTGAAGGCTACCCAAGCGAAGATTTTATCAATTTGGTGCTGATGGCTAAGCCTTCGCAAGTAACCTTGGTGCCCGATGCACCCGATGCACTCACCTCGTCGGCAGGATGGGTGGTGGCGGAGCATCTGGATTTTCTCACTTCGGTGGTGGATAGGCTGAAAGAAGCCGGCATACGCACCAGCATTTTTGTGGGAACCGATGAAGAAAATATTCGTTTGGCTGCCAAAACGGGCACCGACCGGGTGGAACTCTACACCGAACCCTATGCCACACTTTATGAAAAAGACCCTCAAGCCGCTGTGGCGCCTTTCACAAAGGCGGCTGAAGCAGCCCATAAGGTGGGCGTGGGCGTGAACGCCGGGCACGACCTGAATTTGCAAAACCTAAAGTACTTTAAAGAACATGTGCCTCACCTTTTGGAGGTGTCGATTGGGCACAGCCTCATCAGCGATGCCTTGTATATGGGCTTGGAAAGCACCATAAAGGCTTACAAAGATTGCTTGAAGTAAGTTCTTGCTTCTAAAATGATGACGGTGTGTTTTGCCGATGCATTTTTATTATTTTGACTCTTTTAAATTTTTTATCAACGCATATAATCTTTCATACACAAGACAATGACAGCACTTCACTTGATTTTGGCACAAGCCCCTGCCGCCACCGCAGGCGAAGTAGTGGCGAACGAAAGCCTTTGGGACCTTACCCTGAAGGGCGGATGGATTATGATTCCTTTGGCACTGCTCGCCATCGTGAGTATCTACATCTTTTTTGAACGCATTTTCGCTATCAGCCAAGCGGCACATGAGGATAACGACTTTATGCAAAAAATCAAGAATTTTATCCACGCCGGACAAATCGACGAGGCTCGACAATTGTGCAAAAACACCAACTCGCCTTCGAGCCGCATGATTGATAAGGGTATCAGCCGCATCGGACGACCTATGAACGATGTGCTAATCGCTGTGGAAAATGTGGGAAATATCGAAATCAGCAAACTCGAAAAGGGTTTCTCTTGGCTCGCTACCACTGCGGCAGGAGCGCCTATGATTGGCTTCCTGGGCACCGTGACCGGTATGGTGCAAGCATTTATGGCGCTCGCAGGTGCAGGCTCAAGCGCTAATGTAACCGTGCTTTCGCAAGGCATCTATGAGGCGCTGGTCACCACAGTGGCGGGTTTGATAGTGGGCATCATTGCCATGTTTGCCTACAATTTCCTCTCTTCACGCGTGAAGAAGGTGATGAACAAACTCGAAAACAGCACCATGGAATTTATGGACTTGCTCAACGAACCCGCTAAATAAACCCCTCAACGCATCTATTTTTATTTAACCATGGCACTAAAACGACAACACGAAACTCAAAGCGCTTTTAGCATGTCGTCGATGACGGATGTGGTGTTTTTGCTGCTCATTTTCTTTATGGTTACCTCCACCTTCGTGTTCCCATCGGCTGTGGAAGTGAATTTGCCACAAAGCAGCCAAACCACTCAGCTGAAGCCTTCGAGCAGAATTTATATCGATAGCCTGCAGCAGGTGTGGGTCACGGAAGCGGATTCGCTCAATGAGGGCACGGCTCGACGCGTGGACGACGCGCAACTCAAAGGATTTTTGGAAAGCGTGAAAAATGGCAGCAGCAAGGAACAACAATTTGTGGCGCTGCACGCCGACGAATCCGTGAACTATGGAAAAATTGTGGACATACTGGATATGGGCACGAAAGTGGGACTGAAGGTGGTGCTTGCCACTAAACCTTCTTCTAACGCGGAAACGGATAACCCTGAGCTCGCCACCACACCTCAACCAAACAACGCTAACCCTGCCAACTCTTCAACGCCTCAGCAGCAATGAATGAAAGAAAAAATGAAATAATAGCCGCCGCTATCACTGCCATCATCACTTTGGTAGTGCTGCTCTTTATGTTTTTATATGTGCTGCCGGGAGTGGTGGTGCCGCCTAAAGAACAGCCCTACGTGACCATGATGGAGGACGCCGGAGGCGATATGCTGGCTAAAATCGGGGAAACGCCCGACCCTACGGAAAGCGAAACCAACGAACAAGCAGAACCGGAAACAACGGAAAACAATTCCACCGCCAATAGCCCGGAGGGCGACGAAATGACCGACGCAGGTAAACAAGCTCCGGTGCCGCCCAACACGCTCACAAATAACAAACCCTCACCTATGAAGGTGAAAAAAAGCGACGACACGAAGCCAAGCGGTGCATCGAAGCCTAACACTAAACCTAACGCCAAACCCGCCAACAAGCGGAGCCAAGGCGGAGCATCACGAGAAACCGAAACCGACAAAAAAATGAAAAACGCGTTCGGCGCGGGCGCCGGCAAAGGTGCCACTCAAGGGTCGCCATCCGGCGGTTCGAATGTGGGCGACATCAATGGCCACGGCACCATCGGATCGGGATTGGTGGGCTACACGCGCTCCCACTGGGGACGCCCCCACAGCCGCTACGAGGGCTCCATCACCGTGAAAGTAACGGTAAATGCACGTGGCAATGTGATTGAAGCAAAGGCAGTGAGCGGCACCGGCGAAGCATGGAAACACGCCGACGTGCGTGCCAATTGCGAACGAGAATCGCTCAAAAGCCGTTTCTCAGTGCCCACCAACCGCACCACTAACGGCACCGGCACCATCATCTGGAGCTTCAAATAATCCCCCTTTCCTCCGCACCCCCAACCCGCATACACCCCCTATGTAGGGGGCGCAATATTTTGCGCCCGCCCCACAACGCCACCCCGCAGGTAGGGCAAAATCGCCCCCCACTCTACTATCCCCTCTATAGCCTCTATAGCAACTATAGCAACTATAGCAACTATAACAGCTATAGCACCCACCGGAGGCAAAGTTTTTTTCGGCGAAGCCGACTTTTTGTTCATTTCCATACATCTTAAGCCACCAACCCGCCAAGCCAAGCCACCAAACCCACACCCCATCCAAAATTCAAACAATTTTTTTTGATGTCGTGCGTTATATAGTTAGTAATCGTGCGCCTTTGCGGGGCGCGCCTCCAATTCATTTGCAATTATGATGAAAAAAGCAATCTCACTTCTGATAGTAGCTGTGGCTGCCTCCTGCGCCTGGGCTTCCCAATGGCAAGTGTTTCCCTCTTTTGTGGGAACCAAAACGCAAAACGTGATCGACACCGACGATAAGGTGTATTACCTGGTGAGCGGTTGCCTCTATTGCTTCGATAAGCAAACCCTCGAAAATGAAAGCCTCAACCGTGGCAATTATCTCAACGATGTGGCGGTTAAGAATGTGTATTTCAATCCTTTCCGCTCCTATCTGATGATTGTGTACAACAATTCCAATATCGATGTCATCACCTCGGAAGGTGAGGTGGTGAATATGCCTTACATTAAGGAGGCTTCGCTCACTCAGTCGAAAACCATCAACGATGTGACTTTCTCTGCCGAGGGACGCGTGTATCTCGCCACCGATTTCGGATATGTGGTGATCAACGATAAGAAGTGGGAGGTGAAGGAATCGCGCATTTTCGGGCAGAAGGTGGCGTCGGTGGCGGAAATGAATGGCTATCTGCTACTGAGCGAGGGTAACAATCTGCACTACGGATGGGCGAACCAACACTACGAAACCATCGGCTCGATGCCACTTTTGAAGGCCAACTTCACCAACGATGACGGACGACTGCGCCCTATCACCAACAATCGCTTGCTGCTACTCACGGGATGGACTTTCATAGCGGAAATGAATTTTGACCAACCTGAACAGCCCTCTGCCGCTATCCAGGAATCGCAGCCCTACTATGCCTACGATGTGCAAGCCACACCTTCGGGCTATCTGATAAATTGCTTTGATGCCGAATGCTATCTCACACTCGATGCCGCCGGCGCTCATCTGTCGAAGGTGGAGGGCGGCAAACAAATGTATAGCGCCTACAAAGACGGCGACGGCACGCTGTGGGCAGTGGGCGAAAACGGCTTGCATAAGGCAACCGACGAGACGTTCTATAAGCCCATAGCACTTTCGTTTGAAACCCCTTACTATTTGACATACAATGATGCACAACGCAAACTCTATGTGAGCTCTACCGGCGCCAACCAGTGGATCAACGAGCAAAATTTGCCTACCGGGGTGAACACGTTCGACGGGGTGACCATCGCGGATGTAACGCCGGAGCCTACCATCGAAAATGGCGGTAGCTATTACCCGGTGTTTACTCCGGCTGATGCCGACACCTATTTCATGGGCAACTGGTGGAATGGCGTGCATAAGGTGACCAATGGGAAGGTGGTGAACACCTACAACTGGAAAAATTCGCCCATGGAGCATGCGCTCGGCGGCTACTACTGCCACCCTACCATCGCTATCGACCGCGGTGGCAACCTCTGGGCTGTACAATCGAGCGCACCCATTGGCAGCAATTTCTTTGTGTTGCCGAAGGATAAACAAGCGCTTGCCACGGTGAGCGCAAGCGATTGGATTACGGTGAATGTGCCGGAGGCGGTGGCTTCGAAGCGCTCGGTGCTACTCACGCTGAAAAGTAGCGATATGAAGGTGTTTTCGCGCGGTGATTTCGGCGAATCGCTGTTCTTTATCAACGATGGCGGCTCCCCCACGTCGCAACCGCGCACCAAATCCTATTCTTCCGGCTCGGTCTACGACCAAGATGGCAATGTGATTTCGTGGAACTACATCTACTCGCTTTGCGAAGACCTCAACGGCAACGTGTGGATGGGCACCAACAATGGCGTGCTGGTGTTTAACCCCAACGATGCCTTCTCTACCGATTTCCGCCTCAACCATATCAAAGTGCCGCGCAACGATGGCACCAACCTTGCCGACTATCTGCTCAATGGCATCGCAGTGGCGCATATCGCAGTGGATGCCGCCAATCGAAAATGGATTGCCACCAATGGCTCGGGATTGTTTTTGGTGAGCGCAGATGGCACCTCCGTGATTTCGCAATTCAACACCTCCAATTCGCCGCTGCTGAGCGATGTGGTGTATCGCGTGTGCGCCGACCCCAACTCCAACGCGGTGTATCTCACCACAGCCAACGGCATGATGGCATACTACACCAATAGCACGCCCGGCGAAAACAGCTACAGCCAAGTGTATGCCTACCCCAATCCTGTCACCCCCGACTACTATGGGCTCATCACCATCACCGGACTGATGGAAAATTCTTTAGTGAAGATTGCCGATGCTGCCGGCAATGTGGTGAAGCAACTCAAAAGTGTGGGCGGCGCATGCACCTGGGATGGCACCGTGGATGGCGCAGAACGCGTGCGCAGCGGCGTATACTTCGTGTTTGCCTCGCAAGCCGATGGCAGCGAAGCCGCCGTCACCAAAATCCTCATCATCCGCTAACCACCCCCCCCTATAGCATCTATAGCGTCTATAGGATCTATAGCGTCTTAGAGAATCGATAATTGGAAATCCTGCATGAATTGCTTGAATTCGGGGCGGTGCTCCAGGAGAGATTGCACCACTTCATGGTCGGTAAGGATAGTGGGTGCGGTTTTCGTGGTATCGGTTTCCACATCAATCACGATGGCGGAATGATGGAGTTCGCGTTTCAGAAATTGGATAATGCTCGGCATTTCGCTCTTCACAAAATCCGTTTCGCCCTTATTGAAAGTGAGCATCTTATAGTGCGCTTCGCCCACTTTTTCGGGCAATTGTCGCTTCATAGCATTTGCCACGATAATAGATTTGGTGTGCTTTTCGTGGTAGGTGGTCCACGCCTGCCGAAAGTTGGCGTCGGTGATGGGTGAATTTCCCCCCACTTCCAGCTCCTGCGCTTTGGGCGCAGGAGCGGTGGATGGTTGTGGTGCAGGTTGATGCTTATGGATGAGGATGCGCGGCACATTCGATGCCGGAGCGCCCTTTGCCGGCGGTGCCGGAGCTTGCACAGCTTGTGGCGCAGAGGCTTGCGGTGCGGCAGCTTGCACAGGTTGTGGTGCCGAGGCTTGCGGTGCGGCTGATGCGCTACCACTACCTTGCGGAGCACTTGCTGCAGGCGCCTGCATCTTCTTCACGGGCGGCTGACCTCCACCGGCGGGCGGCATAGGTCCGGTGAGCAATTGGCAAATTTTTATCAACGTGAGTTCCACGAGAAATTGCTTATTGCTCGCTTCGCGATAATTCAGGTCGCAATAGTTGCACAAATCCATCACCCGATAGAAATACGACGGGGCAAACTTCCGCGACTGTGCCACAAAGCGTTGTGCCACTTCGTCGTTCATTTCGAGCAGCACCACGGTTTGCTCATTGCTCGCCACCATCAAATCGCGAAAATGCTGTGCCAAACCGTTGATAAAGAATTGCGAATCAAATCCGCGTTCGCGTATCTCTTTGTAGATGAGCAATGCCGACGGTATGTCGCTCTTCAAAAACGCTTCATCAAGGCGGAAATAATAGTCGTGGTCGAGCACATTGAGGTTTTCAATCGTGCCTTCGTAGGTGATATTGCCCTCGCACGATGCCGACACTTGGTCGAAAATCGACAGCGCATCGCGCATGGCGCCATCGGCTTTTTGCGCTATCACATTCAGCGCCGCCACATCCGCCTTCACGCCGCGGTCGGCACTGATGTATTTCAGTTGCTCCACGATGTCGGGCACGCGAATGCGTGCAAAATCGTAGATTTGGCAGCGCGACAGAATGGTGGGGATAATTTTTTGCTTTTCTGTGGTAGCCAAAATAAAAATGGCATATTCGGGCGGCTCTTCCAGGGTTTTCAAAAATGCGTTGAACGCCGAAGTGGTGAGCATGTGCACCTCATCGATGATAAACACCCGATAGCGCCCCACTTGCGGCGGAATGCGTACTTGCTCCACAATGGTGCGAATATCGTCCACCGAGTTATTGCTCGCGGCATCTAATTCCACAATATTGTAGGAGCGCTGCTCGTTGAACGCCTTACACGATTCGCACGTATTGCATGGCTCTCCGGCGGCAGTGAGATGCTCGCAATTGATGGCTTTGGCAAAGATGCGCGCACAAGTGGTTTTGCCCACACCGCGCGGACCGCAAAACAAATAAGCGTGTGCCAATTTGTTGTTCACTATCGCGGTTTTTAGCGTGTGTGTAAGCGCTTGTTGCCCCACCACCGTGCCAAAACTCGCCGGGCGGTATTTCCTTGCCGAAACAATATAGTTTTCACTCATAGGGCTAATAGCATCAAAAAGTTATTTTTTTCCAACCACAAAGATAACAAAATTTACGCAATTCCCCCACCCCACACCAAAATATTTCCGCCACCACCCCACCGCCCGGAATTCGGTAGGCGCAGTTTTTTTTCGGCGAAGCCGACTTTTTTTCCGCGAAGCGGCTTTTTCTTCGGGCGGCGAGGGATGTGAATGGGGTGCGAAGCAACCCACTGTGAGCAGCGAATGGGGATACAATGGCGAAAACTCGTTTTCGGCTTTATCCCCATTTGTCGGCTCACGAAAGGGCTTCAGCCCTCACATCCCCGCCACCCGACTTTTTGTTCTTTTCCATCCTTCCAAAGCATCATCCCACCCAAGCCTCACCAAATCAAACAGCCGCTATCAAAAAGAGCCGTAAACGAAAGAGCCGTTCTCCTCCACAACATCAATTCGTGAAATGTTTTGAGAATGTTGAGAAATTGCTTTATCTTTGCATTTTGCAAACCCTTTGTATAATAAACTGATTTTTCGGATGATAAGATTTCGTGTTTTGGCTTTGATGGCTGTGGTGGCTTGCTTTTGCGGCAAGGCTGCCGATTTTACGGGTGAATGGTCGGGCAATTTGAGCGTGGGCGCGGTGAGCCTGAAGGTGGTGTTTCATATCGACCGACAAGGCGAGGCGCTCACCTGCACCATGGATAGCCCTATGCAGAAAACGTTTGGCATTGCGTGCACACCTTCGGTGCATGGCGATTCGCTTTTGGTGGATATTCCCGCAGTGGGCGGTGCTTACAAAGGCGTGATGAACACCGATGGAACCATCGCGGGCGAGTTTTCACAAATGGGGCAATCGCTCCCTTTAGCACTGAAGCGCGTGGTGAAGGAGGTGGAGGCACCTAAACCTTACCTTGAAAAGGAGGTGACAGTGGATGCCGGCGGCGGTATCTCGCTCGCGGGCACGTTTTCTATCCCTAAAGGCGCCGGACCTTATCCCGCTGCGGTGCTGCTCACCGGCAGCGGCGCACAAGACCGAAACGAAACCATCGGCGACCATCGCCCCTTTGCCGTGATTGCCGATAGCCTCACGCGCCATGGCATTGCCGTGCTGCGCTGCGACGACCGCGGGGTGGGAGGCTCGTCGATTGCTTCGGGTTACGAAACCACCGAGCATTTTGCTGCCGATGCCTTGGCTATGCTCAATGCCGTGAAGCATTATGAGGGTGTGGACACCAAGGGTCCGCGTTTTATCGTTACTTTGGCGGCGCCTGCCGTGAAAGGCAAACAAGTGATGATTCGTCAAAACGAACTGGTGGCTAAGGTGCATGGTTTTGAAATGCCCGAAGAAACGCGAACGACGATGAACGCCGTGTTTTCAGCCATCGACACCATTCCGCACGTGAACGCCCTGCGCGACCGCCTCAAGCAACTTTTAGCCGACCTGCCGGCACATGTGCGCGATGCCGAATTGCCGGTATTCACCTCAGCTTGGTATCGCCATTTCATCCAATTCGACCCCACCGACGCCCTCCGAGCACTTGGGCAAAACGAAAAGATAGCCATGCTGGCGCTCAACGGCGAGATGGATGCGCAAGTGGATGCAGAGCAGAATCTTACAGTGATTCAGCGCCTCGTGCCGCAAGCGCAAATCCGACGTATGCCAGGGCTCAATCACATGTTCCAGCCGGTGGAATCGTGGGCGAAAAGTCTCGACATCGTGGCAAATCCCCACAGTTTCTCACCCAAAGCCATCGCTCATATCATCACCTTTATCCACGGGGTGAAATAGCGAAAAGCCTACCCCCTGCCCCTCCCTAAAGGGAAGGGAGTAATTATTTGATGTTCAGACGGTTCCGAACATTTCCGCTAAAATAAAAAACGGTAGGTTTACTTTTCGAAAGCGGGGAATCCAAAGAGGTAGAAAATTCCATAAAGGGCTAATAGTATCACCAAGGCTATGATGAATATGATGATGAAAGCCCCAAATTTGTTGTGGTATTTTTTGCGAATCTCCCGCTCAATCCGGTTCATGATGGGAACGAAGATGCAGCAAATAATTAATATCCTAATCCAATTCATTACTTTCTTTTTTTTGCAAATTTACAAAGAAATAAATTAATCAGAGATTGGGGATTGACGAAAAAAGAGGTGGGGGTGCATGATTTGGATGTGCGCCCCCACTTCTCCGTCAGTGTATGTTACTTGCTTATGCTTTACTATCTTTTTTGAAGTGCACGGGGATTTCTCTGCCGATGCTTTTTTCGAGCGAGATAAGGGTTTCGGTAGCCGTTACGCCGGCAATGTGTTGGATTTTATCGTTGAGCAGCTCCATGAGGTGCTGATTGTCGCGTGCATAGAGTTTGATAAGCATAGTGTAGGGGCCGGTGGTGAAATGACATTCCACCACTTCTTCTATCTTTTCCAATTCCGGCACCACGGTGCGATACATCGAACCGCGCTCCAATTTGATACCGATATAGGTGCAAGTGGTGTAGCCCAATGCTTTCGGATTCACGTTGTAGCCCGAACCCATAATCACCTTCGTGTCTATCATTCGCTGAATGCGCTGATGCACGGCTGCCCTCGACACGCCACATTGTAGCGCCACATCCTTCGAAGGAATGCGGGCATTTCGCATAATAATTTGGAGTATTTTTTTATCCAGTTCGTCGATTCGTTCCATCGTATTAATCCTTAAGTTTTTGCATTTACAATCTCGGTCACAAATTTAATTGTTTTTTTTTGATATACAAATCAAAATGACGCAAAATTTGCAGATTTTTGCGATTTTTCAAGGGTTTCTCCTATATAAACCACACAACAACGGCTACAAGCGTAACTATTTGCCAAAATGCGCCGCACAAAAAAATCAGCCCGGCAGCACACAAGTGACACCGGACTGAAGCAATATCGTAGGGTAAAAAACCTCCTATTAGTCGGAGTCTAAGATGAAATTCACTAACGTTGACACATCCGACACATTGAGTTCGCCATCGCCATCAAAATCGTAGGTCTTATCCGGCTGTTCCGTGCCGAGAATCATATTCACGAGGAGGGTTACGTGGGTCACATCGTAGTGCACCGGCTGTGCCTTTTGCGTCACCTTGAGCGTGATGGTGTCGAAGCCATCGGTGAGCGTGATGGTGGCTGTGCGACTTTCAATGCCGGCAGGAAGCGCTTGATAGGCGATTTGGAGCGTATCCACCATGAGCCCGTTTGGCGCATTCACAACACTGCACCAATCGGCATCCACTGCCGGGGTTTGGTAGCCAAAGAGCGAGAAAATGGGTTGCTCTGCCACGCCGGATGTGGCGGGCACTTCTATTTCCGTGATGCCCACGGGCAGTGTGGTAATCACTGAGTGCGCCACCATCGGGAAGATGTAGTAGCTCGTTTGGCCGCCTTCCCCGCCTTCAAAATAGCCGGTGAGGGGTTGCCATTGCCCTTTTTTCAGCATGTAGGCGGTGTTGCCTTGCGTGCGGAAATTCGCCATGGCAAACGACACATTGCACGAATCGTTCCACTCCGGAATGCCATCCACGGTGAACCAAAATTCGTCGTCCACTACCTTGGGCGGGAACTGAAATTCGGTACCCACCAAATTGGTGCCGTTCACATCGAGCTCGAATGTGCTCCACCACGCCGATTCGAGCGTTTCGCCGGGTAGCCCGTTTTCGCTCTTGTGCAAGTGCACGCCTATGTTGGCTATTTGGTCCGCCACGTGTTTGGCTTCATTGGTCACGAAATACACGTAAGCGCCATACACCACCAAGGGGCGTGAGGGTTTCGAAAAACGCTCGCCGTAGGCTGTGATGCCCATCTTGTTGCTACCCGGGAAGGTGCCATTGCCTAAATTGAAGGTGATGGGCGTGTCGGTGGGCAGCAGGTTGTTGATCACGGCTTGGTATTCTGCCACCACACTCACTGTATCGCGGCTCGTGCCGAGTTCGTTTTCCACTTGCAGAGTGGCATTTTGCTGATGAAGGAAGTCGTAGCTCACCCACGGATTTTGCTCGGTGGATGTGGCGGGGGTGGTGCCGGTGAAGGTCCAGTTCCACTTGGTGGGGAAGCCCGACGATGCGTCGGTATATTGCACCGGTGCCAATGGTGCCACCAAGGGCAAATGACTGTTCGCCTCGCGGAAGGTGGCTGGCGGCAGTATGTGTGCCACGGGCGCTTGCCCGCTTACGGTGACGAAGGCTTCGCGTGTAACGGATGATTCCGTGCCTTGGGCATCCACCACCTTGAGGGTTACGCCATAGGTGCCGGCGGCGGTGTAGTACACCTGCGGATTTTGTGCCGTGGATGTGGCGGGCGTGCCTCCGGGGAAGGTCCACTGCCATGCCACGGGTTCGCCTTGCGATAGGTCGGCAAATTTCACGATTTCGCCGGTTGCCACTTGCACACCTTCCACCGATGCCACGCCGGTGAGCGCCACGCCGTCGATGGTGAAATCGCCTAAGTAGCCGCCCGTTTTAAATGTGTCGGTTGTGCCCGGTCCATAAGTGAATCGAAACTTAAGCGTTTGTCCGGCAAATGCCGATACATCGGCTTCTACCTTGTGCCAAATATTGCCGGTATGCCCCGATTCCATCGCACTATTCCACAATTCGGTGGAGGTGGCGAAATCGTCGGTGGATACGCTGATGGTGAGCACGGCGTAGTCGTTCATCGCTTCGCTGAATTTCACATGGGCATGAAACACGCCGTTGGCGGGCACCGGCACGGCTGCCGAGGTGGCATAGCCGATGGCGCGGCGGAAGGTTTGATAGGGTCCCTCCACATAGAGCGACTGCACATCTTCCGGGTCGATGGTGCTGAAATCCGACGATTTCATCGACCATTTCACATAATTGCCGGCATCGGGGGTGAGCACCCAAGAGGAGGTGCCTTGGTCAAAGTTTTCGTGCCACACTTGCTCTTGCGAGGCGGCACCTTGCACGCTGAATGCGGCTTGGAGCGCGCCGGCGGCATGGGCGCGCACGCGCTTGGGCATTGCCACCGAGGCTGCCTGCTGCACCTTAACCGACGAGAACGCCGGGCGCTCGGCTGCATTGCGAATAGGCTCTGCCTCCTGTGCCTGCAGCGTGGCGGCTGCAAGCACAAGCGCAAAGACTGATAAAATGAATTTTCTCATACGGGTTTGATTCTAAATCGGTTATTTCACAAATTTCACATGGCTGATTTTGCCGTCGGCGGTGACTACAGTAGCCACATACACGCCCGATGCCAAGTGTGAGAGGCTCAACTGCGAGTCTGCCTCTGCCTCTGCCACTACGGCGCCATTCACCGACACCACACTCACGCGTGAGGGTTGCGCCAGCATCAAACTTTGAGCGGCTCGGCTATAGTAGGGTGCGCCCACTGTGAGCACATTGCTGATGCCGGTGGGCACCACACATTCTATCTTCACCATGCCGATGTACACGCCCCATTGTGAGGTGGAATTTTGCACAAAACCGATATTGTAAATGCCGGCAGCATTGATATCGAAGTCCACCGTGCGCTCTTCAAACATGGAGAAGTCAATGTCTTTATCGGGATATTCGGCAATATTCACGGCGTTGGCGAAATCGCTGTTGGTGGCAAGCGACACGTTGTAGGCATCGCCGTAGCGTGCGCTGTAGCCGTGCACGGTGTAGGTGAGTTTGTGTCGACCTTGAACGGTGCGGAATGGTGGTGTGAAGGCTGCATCGCCTACCTTGGCGCTGAAGCCGGTTTCCAAATCACTATTCAAAGCATTGTAACTCCAAGTTTTGCCATCGCCGTCGGCATCGTAGAAGTTCCAGATGGCGGCATCGTCGGCCGATTCAAAGGCAGTTTCGTAGGGAAGTTCGAGCGCTTCGCCAAGGATGAGCGCATTGGTTTCAGTTGCTTCACTCACTAAGTCGCCATATTTAGCCACGATGCTATATTTATAGTTCGCCAAAGGCAGCACGCTATTGTCGGTGAAAGAAGTGGCAGAGATGTTTTCAGCCACCACTGCTTCATCGGGCAGACGCGTGATGGTGTAAGTTACGGCGCCGGCATCAATGTAGCCGCCGTTCACGCCGGTGGTCACGGCATCGAAGCTCACCACAGGTTTGCCATCCACCAAAGCGAGGGCGGCATTGGCAGGAGCGGAAGGCGTGTCGTAACCTACCCAAGCAACAGATGCTTCAGCCGCGGCACTCTTCTTACCGCCCACATACACATAAGCCGTATAGGTGTAAGCGCCGGAAGTTGGCACATTATCAGTGTATGATGCAGCAGAGCCCGGCTCCGGATTCTTGATTGTGCGAATCAAATCCGAACCGCGATAGATTTCCACACTGTCGATAGCAGCGAGGTCCACACCGCTCACCGCCTTCTGTGGATTGTTCCAAAGGAGATAGACTTGCAGGTTTTCTTTTGGTGCTGCTGTAGCGGTAAAATTGCTCACGGGTTGCGGAATCACCTCAGCTTCTTTCACAGCGATGTCGTCCACAAAGATAGCGTAGGAGCTGCTCTGTCCGGTAACATTAAAGCCGAAATGGTAAGCACCATTGGCAGGAGCGGTGTAGTAGGCAGTTTTGCCGGTCATGATAGCGCTTTGAATCAATTCGCCGAAGAGTTCGGTGGTTTGTGCATCTACGGTGTTGGCGGTGCCCACATACACGTTCAGTTGCTTGTAGTGGCTGGATGAAGACGCACTTTCCAATCCGGTTCTGAACGATAATTCGTAGGTTTTGCCGGCTTCAAGTTTGATGGGCGGTGTGATGAGCCATTGGTTCACATTGGTGGCGTTTTCCCAATATTGTGCCAATTTTTTCGAACTGTAATAAGTCCAAGTGCGCGATGTGCCTCCGGCATTAATCTTGGTGTAGAGGTCGAAGGCGGCTTGCGTGTCGAAGGATTCGCTGTAGGGCACGGCATAGCCTTCGCCGGCTGTCACACTCACGGATTGGGAAGAAGAGGTATTGCCGGCATACACGGCTTGCACGGTGTAGGTGTAGTTGCCAAACGATGTCACGTTGTCGTTATAGGTGTTTCCGGCAAAAGTTTCTTCAAGCACCACAGCATTGCGGGTGATGCGATAGGCGAGTTGGGTGTAGTCCACATATCCGCCGTGCACGCTGGCGGTGGGTGCATCGAAGGTGAGGGTCACGGCGTCGCCATTCACCGCGGCGGCAAGATTGCTCACCGCATTCGGGGTGTCGGGTCCCACCCAGGCGGTGGTCACCGAAGGAGCATCGCCGGGGGCGGAGCCATCGGAATTGTAGGCAAGCACTGAATAGGTGTAGGTGCCGGCGGAGGGTACGGCGTTGTCGGTGAAGGATCTTTCCTCTCCTATCACGCCTTGCAAATCGGCTATCTCGGTAGTGCCGCGATACACCTTCAAGCCGGTGAATTTCTCGAGCGCACTGCCATTGCTGTCGGTGGAGGGGTTGGTCCAACTCAAGGTCACGCTCATGGCACCGGCTTCGCCCACGGTGGCGGTGAGGTTGCTCACATGTGCCGGTACGGGGGCAATTTTGTTGATAACAAACTTCTGAAAACCGCAGTTGCCTTGGTACGCCGCACTCTTTAAGTAGATGCCGAAATAATAATTGCCGGCTGTGCTCACGGTCACCGTGCCGGTGGTGGCTTTGTAGAGTTTGCTGTTGTAAGCACTCTCGGTGGCAAACACGGTGGTTTGCGCTTCTACGGTGGCGGCATCGCCCATCGTGAGTTGGAACTGTTGTTTGTCAGAACCATACTTGGAGCGCTGTATCACGTAGCCGCTCACTTCATACTGCCCGGGCTCTAAATACACTGCCGGTGAAATGAGCCAATCGCTGGCTTTATGTTTTGTGTCTTCCGGATAAAGCGCATCGGAATAGGTTGAACTGTATCCCCACGTGTGGGCGCTCGTGGAGGCATTGGCATCTATCACCGTCCAGTTGGCAAAACTCGCCGCATCGGTGATTTCGAGCGTGAGCGGGAAGGTGCTCTCTGCCTTTCCCACAATGGCTATCAGCACGATAGCCGATAATGTCAGTAATTTTTTCATCATAGATTCTATTGATTATTTGATTGTAAGAATT
>SFWW01000027.1 GCA_004559845.1 bacterium | reverse complement strand
GTGCTGCGTGGGGGTGGAATGGATAAAAATGATTATCTTTGCGTGCGCAAAAGCGCAACTATTGTTTAACCCTCTTAAATTCAACGACTACGACGAGCATTAATAAATGGCGCATAGAGGATAGCGCCGAACTGTACAACATCAATGGCTGGGGCCTGAAGTATTTCTCAATCAACGAATTGGGTCATATCACTGTCACTCCCAAACAAAGCAGTGTGGCGGTGGATTTGGTCGATGTGATGGACGAGTTGCAAGCACGCAACATCACCGCGCCCATTTTGTTGCGTTTTCCCGACATCCTCGATAATAGAATTGAGAAAATTTCCTCGTGCTTTAAAAAAGCATCAAAAGAATACGACTACAAGGCGGAAAATTTCGTGATTTACCCCATTAAGGTGAATCAAATGCGCCCCGTGGTGGAAGAAATCACCAGCCATGGCAAGAAATTCCGCATTGGGCTTGAGGCGGGGTCGAAACCGGAATTGCACGCCGTGCTTGCCATCAATATGGCGGATATCGGCGATAATTCGCTCATCATTTGCAATGGCTATAAAGATGAGGGCTACATAGCTCTGGCTCTGCTGGCGCAAAAAATGGGTAGAAAAATTTTCCTCGTGGTGGAAAAACTCAACGAATTGCTGCTCATTGCCAAGGTGGCGCAGCGCATGGGTATTCAGCCCAATATCGGTATCCGAATCAAACTCTCCTCTGCCGGCAGCGGCAAGTGGGAAGAAAGCGGCGGCGACCGTAGCAAATTCGGGCTCAACACCAGTGAACTTTTCGAGGCCCTCGATTTCTTGAAGGAAAACAAAATGACCGATGCACTGAAATTGATTCACTTCCACATCGGTAGCCAAATCACCAAAATACGCCGCATTAAGAATGCGCTGCGCGAAGCATCGCAATTCTATGTGCAACTCACTGCTATGGGTTTCAACATCGATTTTGTGGACATTGGCGGCGGTTTGGGTGTAGACTATGATGGTTCGCGCAATAGTGTGTCGGGGCATTCGATGAATTATTCCATTCAAGAGTATGCCAACGATGCCGTCTATACCTTTGTGGACGTGTGCGACAAGCATGGCATTAAGCATCCCAACATTATCAGCGAGTCGGGTCGCTCGCTCTCTGCCCACCATTCGGTGCTGGTGATGGAAGTGCTCGAAACGGCAGGACTGCCCTCGTGGAACGACGAGCAAGACTCGGTGACCGACACCGACAACGATTTGGTGAAGGACCTCTTTGAAATTTACGACAAAATCAATAAGTCGCGCCTGCTGGAAGACTGGCACGATGCCTTGCAAATTCGCGACGAAGCCCTCGACCGATTTAGCCTCGGACTGCTCGATTTGCGCACGCGTGCACTGTGCGAAAAATTGTTCTGGTCGATTGCTCGCGAAGTGAATATGATTGCCAACGATATGAAGCATGCGCCCGAAGAACTCCGCAGTGTGGCAAAAATGCTTCCGGAAAAGTATTTCTGCAATTTCTCGTTGTTCCAATCTTTGCCCGATAGCTGGGCTATCGACCAAGTGTTTCCGGTTATTCCGCTTTCACGCCTCAATGAGCGGCCCACCCACCGTGCCACCTTGCAAGACATCACTTGCGATAGCGATGGCAAAATAGCCAACTTCACCTCCGCCCATGGCATCACGCATGCGCTGCCGGTGCACCGCCTCCGTAAGGGAGAACGCTACTATCTCGGCGTGTTTTTGGTGGGTGCCTACCAAGAAATTCTCGGCGATATGCACAACCTGTTTGGCGACACCAATGCCGTGCACATCGATGTGTATAAAGACCACTACGAAATCAATCAAGTGATTGATGGCGAAACCGTGGCTGAGGTGCTCGACTATGTGCAATTCAGCCCTAAAGAATTGGTGCGCAACGTGGAAGCATGGGTTACCGAATCCATCCGCAACGGCAAAATCACCAGCGATGAAGGCAACGAATTTGTGCGTAACTATCGTGCCGGACTTTATGGCTACACCTATTTGGAAAAAGATTGATGCGCTATTTTTTGCGATTGGCATATTGCGGCACACCGTTTCATGGATGGCAAATTCAGCCCCACGACGTATCGGTGCAGGAAACGCTTGAAAAGGCGCTTTCCACCGCCTTGCGCACGCCCATTGCCCTAACCGGGGCAGGACGTACCGACACCGGGGTGCATGCCGCCACCATGATTGCGCATTTCGATGTGGAGCAGCCCATAGCCGATGCTCATAAATTTTTGCGCCAAATCAATGCCATGGTGGGCTACGATATCGCCGTGCAGGGCATTTGCCCTGTTCACGATGATGCGCATGCGCGTTTCGACGCGGTGAGCCGCACCTATAAATACTATCTGCATACGGAGAAAAACCCGTTTCTCGGGCAGGTGAGTTGGCATTGCCACTATGCGCTCAATTTTGAACAAATGAACCTGGCGGCACAGCAATTGCTACAATATATAGATTTTACCTCATTCAGCAAATTGCACACCGATGTGAAGACCAATAATTGCCGCATCACCCATGCCCGCTGGGAGCAAGAAGGCAATCAGTGGGTGTTTACCATCACAGCCGACCGCTTTTTGCGCAATATGGTGCGCGCCATAGTGGGCACATTAGTGGAAGTGGGCAGGGGAAGAATCACGGTGCAAGATTTTTGTCGCATCATAGAGCGAAAAGACCGTTGCTCGGCAGGGCAGTCGATGCCGGGGCATGCGCTGTTTTTGCACGATATCCGTTATCCCTATCCCCTGGAATTTACGAAATAAGAAGAATTGGATTAGAAGAATTTTTTAAAAGTTAAGAAGGTAAAGAAGTTATCGCTCGCCGATGCTCGCCGGAAGTTAAGACGAATGTCTATTGGCTCCTCATCCTTCAATCTCCAATCTTCAACAACTAACATCAAATTTCTATCATATTATGAAAATCAGAAGTATTGTCATTTCGTTGGCTGTTGCAGCCATTTCGCTTGCCGGCGTGCAGGCTTTGGCTTGCACCAACCTTTTGGCGGGCAAAAATGCCACCATCGATGGTAGCACACTTATCACTTATGCCGCCGATTCTCACACCCTTTATGGTGATTTGCAATATTTGCCTGCCGCCGACCACAAGCCCGGCACGATGCACCAAGTGGTGGAGTGGGACACCGGCAAGCCCCTGGGCTACATCCCCGAAGTGGCGCACACCTATGCCGTGGTGGGCAATATCAACGAACATCAAGTGACGGTGGCAGAAAGCACGTTTGGCGGACGTCACGAACTGCTCGACACCACCAAGAATGCCATCATCGACTATGGTAGCCTCATGTATATTGCTTTGCAACGCTCTCGCACGGCTCGCGAAGTCATCAAGGTGATGACCGATTTGGTGGCGCAATACGGCTATTGCAGCGAAGGCGAATCATTCTCTATTGGCGACCCCAACGAAGTGTGGGTGATGGAAATGATTGGCAAAGGCGGCAAAGAAAAAGGCGCTGTGTGGGTGGCAATTCGCATCCCCGACGACTGCATCAGTGCCCACGCCAATCAAAGCCGCATCTATCGCATTCCGCTGAAAGACAAGCAGAATTGCATGTATAGCAAAGATGTGATATCCTTTGCGCGAAAAATGGGCTATTTCAGCGGAAAGGATGAAGATTTTGAATTTTCGAGAGCCTATTCTCCTGCCGATTTCGGCACGTTGCGCGGCTGCGATGCCCGTGCGTGGAGCTATTTCAATCGCTTTAAAAGCGGGATGGATGCCTATCTGCCATTTATCAACGGAAAAAAGGGAGCCGAAGTGATGCCGCTCTATGTGAAACCCGACCGCAAAGTGAGCTGTCGCGACCTCCAAAACATGATGCGCGACCACTTTGAGGGCACTCCTTTCGATATGACCAAAGACCCCGGCGCCAAAGACCACTTCGATGTGCCTTATCGCTATCGACCTATGGGCTTTACCGTGAATGGAGTGAAATACAGCCACGAACGCGCTATCGCCACTCAGCAAACCGGCTTCGTGTTTGTGTCGCAAATGCGCAATTATTTGCCCAATCCGGTGGGCGGCTGCTTGTGGTTTGGCGTGGATGATGCCAACACGGCGGTGTTCTTGCCCATGTATTGCTGCATCACCGAAGTGCCCGAAAGTTATCGCAGAGGCAAAGGCGACCTCTATAATTTTGACTTTGATGCCGCTTTCTGGGTCAACAATTTGGTGGCAAACCAAGCCTACAATCGCTATTCGCAGATGATTCCCGACATTCGCAAGGTGCAATCAGGCATAGAAGATAAGTGTGCCAACGATCAGCCCGCTGTGGAAAGCCGGGCACAAGATTTGCTGGCAAAAAACCCTGCCGAAGCGGTGGAATATCTCACCAACTATAGTGTGAACACCGCGCAAAATGCCACCTCACAGTATCAAGAACTTGCCAAATATTTGTTTGTGAAATACCTCGACGGCAACCGCAAAAAAGAAAAAGACGGCAAATTCCTTCGCACCGAAACCGGCATGCCGGCATATCCCGATTTCCCGGGCTACACGCAGGATTACTACAACGATTTCGCCGACCCTTCGTGCGACCATCTCAAGGAAGTGGAACCCGAAAAATAACTTGCGCGCTTAAACCAAAGCCCAAAATAATGGTCTATAAGAAAAAAATGCAACGACCATTATGAAAACTTTCAACCGTATTCGATATACATTACTCAGCATGGTGGCTGCCATCGTGCTGAGTTTTGTTTGCCCTCATTCGGCTACCGCTGCTTCCTACACATCGGAAACGCTCAACTATGAGATTGTGTATCACTGGGGTGTGATTTGGAAACATGCCGCCAATGCCAAACTCACCATTAAGCGCACCTCCAATGGTGGCTACTATTCCGAATTGGTGGGTCGCACGCGCTCGTGGGCGGACAAAATCTATCCCGTGCGTGACACACTGAAATGCTGGATGAATAGCAATTTCACCCCCACCAAATATATGAAACTCACCCACGAAAAGGATTATTATGCCAAAGATGTGGTGAATTTCTCCTACGCGAATAGCACCACCTATGGGAAGTGTACCCGCTATCGCAAAAATCGCACCGAGCACGCCTCGTTGGCATCTCGTGGCTATGCCTACGATATGGTGAGCGTGTTTTATATGCTTCGCAACCTTGATTTCGGCACTTTGCAGAAAAATAAAAGTTACAAAACCGTGGTGTTCTCAGGTAAGTCGAAAGAAACCCTCACTATCCG
This sequence comes from bacterium, assembly GCA_004559845.1. Taxonomy (GTDB): domain Bacteria; phylum Bacteroidota; class Bacteroidia; order Bacteroidales; family Muribaculaceae; genus Sodaliphilus. The sequence goes on along the minus strand of SFWW01000027.1, from coordinate 10,379 downwards.
CTATAAGGGTACCACTATGGTGGAGATGCGCAATGGCAAGCAACATCCCGCCTACCACATCACTTTCACCTTTACTCAAGATGGCAATAAAAAATCAAGCGACGACATCAATGCCTACCTCACCACCGGTAAATCGCGTATCCCCATCCTTTTGGTGGGCAAACTGCCTGTGGGCGAAGTGAAATGCTACTATGGCGGCAACATCAACAAATAACCCCTCTTGCGAGATTTCAGCGATGCGTGTGAAGCTCAGCCATCTCCTTTTAAAAAAAATTATACCCTGATGCTTTGATTCACGCAATTTTGTGATTATCTTTGCAAAAAGCGATAGCGTTATGAGCGACATGGAAGATAAATACATTAGTTTGCTGACCGACTTCGGGTTCAAGCGAATTTTTGGGACCGATTTGAACAAGGATTTACTCATCGGTTTCTTGAATGCGCTATTTGAAGGCGAACACGTTATCACCGATGTGAAGTATTTGAATTCGGAGCATTTAGGTGATGTTCTCGCCGAGCGTAAGGCGATTTTCGATGTGTATTGCGAAACGGAAAACGGCGAAAAATTTATCGTGGAGATGCAAAATGCGTTCCAAGAATTTTTCAAAGATAGGTCGCTGTTTTATTCCACCTTCCCCATCCGCGAACAAGCCTCGAAGGGTTCTAACTGGGATTTCCGGCTCAATCACGTGTACACCATCGCGCTGATAAATTTTGATATGCGCGAACCGGCTTTCGACCAAAGCCGATTGAGTCACACCGTGAAACTCTGCGACACCTACACCCACAAAGTGTTTTACGACAAACTGGATTTCATCTACGTGGAAATTGCCAAATTCGATAAAAATGCGGATGAACTGACCACCACTTTCGAGAAGTGGCTCTATGTGCTCAAAAATCTCTCACGCCTTGATAATCAGCCCCAATCGCTGCGCGACAAAGTGTTTGACCGCCTCTTCACCCAAGCCGAAATCGCCACATTCACCCCGCGCGAACTGAAAGCCTACGAAGACAGCCGCAAAGCCTATCGCGACCTCAAAAATTGCCTCGACACCGCCATAAAAGAAGGAATGGAAGAAGGCTTGAAGAAAGGCTTGAAGAAAGGCTTGAAGAAGGGCTTGGAGCAAGGCAGAGCCGAAGGAGCCATTGTTATCGCCAAAAAGATGAAGGCAATGGGTTTGGATGATGCCACCATTATGCAAGCCACCGGCATGTCGGCTTCTGATTTGGCAGAACTTTAAGTACCCTCCACTTTTCTTTCATTTTTTTTAGAAACACTTCTTTGTTGCTCACAAAGCATTTGCTGCAATGCCGAGCAATCCGGTTGCTATTCTCCTACGGGGATGCTGTAGCCAATTAGTCGGTAAGCGATTTTGAAGGGGGTGGCTGCTTTACGGGGCTTTGTGCCGCCATAGTAGTAGAATTGTCGGTGAATGTCCCACGACTTTATCCACGAAAGTTTGGTGTCGCCGGGGTTGAGCGATACGTTCACCGTAACCACACGTTCGTGTAGCAATTGTCCGTCCATCGCGAAGTAGCGCAGCAAAAGTTTGATTTGCGAAATGCGGTGGTTGGTTTTGTTGGTCACGAAAAAAGTTTCTCTGCTATCGCCGGCTTTTTTGCAATATCCTTTAATGCTGATAGCGTGGGGGTTTAGTTGATTGGGGATGGTGTCGCCGGGTTGTTGTTCCATATCGGCAATCATCTCCACTTCTTTCTCCGCGCTGGTGAGCGGGTGGGTGGAGGTTTTGGTGCGGCTGTGGGCGATGCCTGCCACCGCGAGTGCGATGATGATGATTGCGGCACGTGTCATAGGTAGCGTATTTCGTTGAATTTTTCACCGTTTCCATTAGCCGGAAACACTTTTCGGAAGCCCACCGGGAGTTTTTCCTCCACCTTTTCCGGTATCACGCTCACGCCGCGGAAGATGTTGGTGAAAAAGCGTATCATATTGATTCTCACTTTCATTTTGTAGTGTGGTGGTACGAAGGTGAGCGATGTGGCGTCGGCAGATAGGGTGGCAACACATTCCAAAGGCGCTTTCAGCCCCACTTTGCTGCTTTGGGTATACATCCACAGTTGGAATTTCTTGGCATCGGCGCTGGGGGCAATGTAGCCCACCACCGTGCCCGGTAGCAGTTCCAAATCCGAGCTTTCGAGCATAATGATGCGATAGGCAATATTTTGTTCGCCATCGTATCGCTCAATGGCGAGTTTCATCTCTTCGTTGGGATATTCCCAAATGCCTTCCAATAGTTGCAAGGGCTTTTCGGTAAATTGCTGTTTGATGCTTGCTTCGTCCACCCCGGGGAGTACCATAGTGGTGGGTGGCACTGCTGCCCGTAGCGAAAACGCTGCCAGTGCGCTCATCATCCATATTTGCAATAATCGCATCATCAGGGTGTTAATTTGATGTGGAAAAACGATAGGTGAGACCAAAACTCAGCGTTTCTTTCAGTTGCCAATACTTCCACGAATCGACGTAGGGTTGCGATTTGTCGTAGCGCAGATGCACAAAAATGCGGGTGGTGAGGTGGCGTGTGATGAAAAAGTCGAGCGTGTTTTCCCAATCGCCTTGCGCATATTCATAATTGGAATACACATAGAAGCGTGACGCCCAAGAAATATTCGGACTGATTTTCCAATTGGTTTTTGCCTCCAATTTACTACCAAAACTGTGCGCAAAATGATGTCCTTCGTCAATACCAAACGACACCGGGCTGAGCTTCTCGATGTCGCGGCAATATTTCATATTGTACGATAGCGGCGCCACCGAGAGCGATAGTGTGAAGAAGCCGTCTTTGTCTTTGTGGTTGAAGGTCATACCCAAACCAATGTTTAATTCTGCCGGCGACAGCAGACTTGCCTTCAGGGTTTCGCTATTGGCTTTGTAGGTGTTAAACACCTGTGTCTTGAATTGGAGCGATGTGGAATAGTACCAATTCTTGATGGCTTTGTAGCCGAAGGTGCTGTTGAATTGAAGCACATCTTCGTTGAAGGTGAAGTTGCGCAACGAATCGCTGGGCGACGACATGACGCCCACTTTATAGCGTAAGGTGTTGTCGAATAGAAATTTGGGGTGCAATTTTTGGTTGAGGTTGAAATTCCATTGAAAATCGCCCAGCACGTTCACATTATTTTCACCGCCTTGATACCAATTGTCGCTAAAATAGGCTTGGGTGAAATGCAAACTTGCTTGCAAGGTGTGCAGCCAATTGTGGCGCTTCACGGGGAGTCGGTCGGCAAATTCGGGCTTTTCAATGATGTCGTTAGCGTCACTCTCGGTGTCAATAGTGAGCAAATTGGTCGACGGATTGGGCTTTACCACATATTGCTGAGGCGCTTTGCGCATATATTTGGCATTGTAGGGCACGTCTTGCGGATGCCTCAGCATGGTGCGATAGCGCAGAGCATCCACCCGCTTATCATCGGTGGTGATGCTATCTATCCAGGAGCGGTCGTAGTTGAGTTCCGGTTTTTCGCGCTGAATGTCGATACCGGGCGTGGCAATGGTGTCGGTTAGCACTTTCTGCTTTTCAAACACTAAAGGTAGTAGCAGTTTGCCCGGCGGGGTGGTTTGCGCTTCCATACCTAAGCCCACCATGCCAAGCACCATTGCTATCATATATGTGTAGAAATTTCTCATATCCATATCCACAAAGTTAATATTTTTTTTCGGTTTTCTGCCCACAATCCATAAAGTAATTCGTGGCAACAAATATGAAGAAAATGAAAATATGTCAGTTAAATGGTTGATTATGAGTATAATAAAGTGAAAATTTGGCAGAAAAACAGCCGTTTTGGCACTTGATGGCTTTTATTTGGCAATGGGCACGGTGTGTGCTATATCTTAGGGCAAACGAACATTAAATATTCAATTAACTTTAAAAAAATATACGATTATGATTACTACACGAAACAATCAGTATTGGTTACCGGAAGTGTTCAACGACTTCTTTAACAATGATTTTGTTAGCAAAAAAAATGCCACATCCCCGGCTATCAATGTGGTGGAAAAAGAAAATGAGTACGATGTGCAATATGCTGCTCCGGGTATGACGAAGGACGACTTTAAGGTGAGTCTGGACGAGGAGCAAAACTTGGTGGTGGAATTGGAAAAAGCTGAGCAAAAGGAAGATGATAACAATGGCGTGTTTCTTCGTCGTGAATTTTCCTTCTCCAATTTCCAGCAAAAATTGATTCTCCCCGAAGACGTGGACCACGAAAAAATCTCTGCCTCTGTGGCAAATGGCGTGCTCACCGTGGTGCTTCCAAAAAAGAATGCTGAAGAGCAAAAGAAGGAAGTGAAGATGATTGAAATTCAGTAAATCATTTCTACGAAGTTGATATATTTGCCGTGTGGCGTGGTTTTTCCACTGCCACATGGCTCTTTGTTTTCAAATAAGTGCTATATTTGCAAAAATAATGATGGCCTATGAAGAAAATGATTTTGCTTTTTGCGCTGTGTGTGGCGTTTCACTGCTCGGGGCAGTTGCTCTGGAAGGTGAGCGGTGGCGATTTGCCGAAGCCGAGCTACGTGTTTGGCACCTATCATGTGGCTCCCGAACATTTTATTGAAAAGGTGCCGGGCTTGCTGCAAGTAATCGATAGTGTGGATGCCATTGTGGTGGAGGTCAAGGAAGAGGAAATAACGAATCCGAGCAATTTTGATACCTATATCCAATCAATGTATGCTCCCGTCGACAGCACGCTTGATGTGGTGTTTTCACCCGAGGAGTATCGCGAGGTGGATTCTTTGTTGCGACAAGTCTTGATGTGCGACACCATATCCCTGTGCTCCTACAATCATTATAAACCGAGTACTGTCGTTCAGTTGCTTGAAAACGACATTTTTTCTTCCCTGATGGGCATTGATTTCGACTCTGTACCACTCTTGGATTCTTCATTAGAACGCCGTGTGAATGCTCGGGGGAAGCCGTCGTATGGGTTGGAAACTTTCGAGTATCAATCCCAATTATTAAACAAGGCTTCATTGCGCCAACAGGCTGATGAATTGAAAGATATACTTTCCAACTACAATGATTGCGCTTTTGAGGCGGCGCGTCTGTCAATTGCCTATTTTATGCAAGATTTGGAGCGGGTGAGGGAGATTGTGAATGAATCGCCGTCGGATTTAGATATGCTTGAATGTGCTGAACGCAATAAAGCATGGGTGCCGAAAATTTTGGAATTGGCGAGAGCGCAGCAGGTGCTGGTGTGTGTGGGCGCAGCTCATCTTGTAGAACCTTTCACCGGTTTGCTCTATTTGCTGAAGCAAGCCGGCTATGAAGTGGAGCCGGTGCTATGAAGCCGGCACTGTTATCACTTTTTCCGGCAGAAGGTGAGCACGTGGGTTGGGGAGAGAATGGTGTGCAGGGCATAGTCGGCACTTTTGAAGCATGCGCCGTGGCTGATGGTTCCGCCCATTGCCGGGGTAGGGAAGGGGTAGAGCATGATGTCGTTGCGTGTGCTTTCCACTAAGCGGCGCTCTCCAATGGTTTTGAAAATGGCTTCTTTTGCCGTCCATGCCACAATATGGGCAAGATGGTCGGATGCAGGGAGCCATTGCTGTTCGGCTTCGTTAAGAAATGCGGTGCGCACCTTCATCACTTGCTGGCTGTAGCGCTCCACGTCCACCCCTATGCGGTGGTGTTCGTTCAGAGCAATCACTAAGCAGCCTTTGGTGTGTGCCACGGAAAGATGCACGCGGCTGTTTTCGATGTAAGGAGCGCGGTCGGCATTGTGGAGGATGGGGGTATGAATGCCGAAAATGGTGTGCATCAGCAGGCGTTCGCCAAGCAATTCTTGCTTTCTGCTTTCTGCCTTGGCTTGGCATGAAGAGTCAATGCCCCTATCACGGCACATTTGTGCCAGTTCGCCCGACGATTCGCTCATCATCCATTGGTGCACAATGGTGCCGTCGGCAAATGATATGGTGCCTGCGTAAGCCATTATCCTTCGGTTTCCGGTTCTGCCACTGGTGCCACATACACCCTCACTTTGGCAATTCGGTATTTCTTCACCTTCAGCACGGTGAAAGTGCAGCGTCCGCAGGTGATTTCTTCTTTTTCCTGGAGGAAGTCGCCTTTCATGTTGAGCAACAATCCGGCTATGGTTTCCACCTCTGATGTGTGGTCGGCAAAATCGTTCTCTTCCGTTTGTGTGATTTCATAGAAATCGTCGAGCGGAGTCTTGGCATCGAAAATGAAGGTGTTTTCCGACTCTTTGGTGAAGTATTTTTCTTCCGTGTCGTATTCATCGTCGATGTCGCCCACTATTTCTTCCAGCACATCTTCCAAGGTGGCGATACCTTGCACGCAGCCGAATTCGTCGACCACAATCGCCATGTGCACTTTCTTCTTGCGGAAATCTTCGAGCAGGTCGTCGATCATGCGTGTTTCGGGCACGAAATACACCCCTCGCATCAGCGCTTGCCATTTGAAATCATTGTCACGCTTGCCAATGTAGGGCAGCAGGTCTTTGGCATAGAGCATACCCTTCACATTGTCGGGATTTTCTTCGTAAACGGGCATGCGTGAATAGCCGTTCTCTACCACGGTTTTCACCACTTCGTCGAATTTTGAGGCAATGTCGATATCCACAATGTCGATGCGCGGACGCATAATTTCCGACACCGTTTTATGACCGAAGGTGAGGATGCCTTTGAGCATCTCTTTTTCATCCACATTCTTCACATCGCTGGCTTCGAGGGCACGCGATAGGTCTTCCATCGACAAATCGTCGGCGTGCACCGGCACGGCTTTGCGCACGATAAAGGTGCTCTTTACCATCAATTTTGAAATGGGGCTAAACAGTTTCATCATCACGTGCACCATACCGCAAGTGAGCGAGGCAAACTTGGCGTTGTTGTTGCTGGCATAGAGCTTGGGTATCACTTCCCCAAACAGCAGAATGAGGAAGGTGAGAATCACGGTTTGAATCACAAAATCGAGCACCCCGTTGTTAATCTTGCATATATGGCTCATGGCATAATTGAGCACAATCACGATAAACACATTCACGATATTGTTGCCAATCAGGATGGTGGCAAGCAATTTTTCAGGTTTTGAGAGCAGGGCATTGATGCGCTTGCGAGTGTCTTCGTTTTCGATGTCGTTGATTTCGTCGGAAGTGAGCGAAAAAAATGCAATTTCCGAACCGGAATTGAATGCCGAAAACAGCAATGCAATGAGGGCGGCTATCAGTGCTATCACCACGCCGAGGGTGAGGGCGTGGAAAGTGAAGAGGGATTGACCAACAGCTGTTGTGTCACAAAGAAGATGCAAATAATGCGAAAGAGGGTCCGGGTCCAAAATGATGAAAATTTAGTTCTACAAATCAAGTGCCGCTACCGGTGCAAGCCTTTTGAGCATGCGCTTCGGGCACAAGTAAGCCACGGAAGTGTGAACTTCGTTGCAAATTTACAAAAACTTTACATTATATTAAAGCATTTCCAAAAATATTGCCACTTCGAACCCACGCCTCTTTCATTTAAACGCGGATATAATTGCCCGCTTTTGTGGCATGCAACAAAAATAAAGCCGCCTTCGCATGTAATAGCTGCCCCCGCCACATCCCCGCAGTGCTATCCCCTCCATCCCCTCCATCCCCTCCATCCCCTCTATAGCATCTATAGCGTCTATAGCATCTATAGCATCTATAGCATCTATAGCATCTATAGCATCTATAGCGTCTATAGCATCTATAGCATCTATAGCATCTATAGCATCTATAGCATCTATAGCATCTATAGCATCTATAGCATCTATAGCATCTATCCACCCCGAAAATAGCAACATTCTCTGTGCACACCATTCTTAACTTTGCCACCAAGTTCTTTGAAATGTTTACAAAAAAGCAATCCCGGCATCCACATCAAGTGTTTCAAGTGTTTCGGGTGTTTCAGGTGTTTCATTTCGCTTTTGGACCAGAAAACCGCCCGATTTTGGTCCAAATCGGAACAAAACAGGTGTTTCAAGTGTTCCGCATCCTTACTCCCTTCCCTTCAGGGAGGGGTCGGAGGTAGGCTTCCCTCCAAAGTCGTAAATGAAACATTTTTTTTGCGAACATTCGCTGAAATTTCGCAAAATAATTCATATCTTTGTAAGATTAATACGAACACTAAAAAACAACTCGGTTTTGGCCTTTGGCATCATGATGGCAGTTCCTGCCAAGCCGGGTAGGACCATCACGCATACCCAAAGCGATGGCACCACAATTGAAGTGAAGATGGTGGGCGACGAGTTTCACCATAGTTTTGTAACCTCCGACGGCGTGACGGTGGCATTGGGCGACGATGGCGATTTCTATTATCGCACCGGCGCTATGGGCATCACCAATATGAAAGCTCATTCTGCCGCTAATCGCAGTGCCGACGAAGTGAATTGGATAGCATCGCAAGCCGATGCGCTTTCGCTGAAAGCCGGTGCGCGTGCCAAGGCTAAAAAACAAGCGGCTATCCGCAAGTCGCCTCAAGTGCCAGGCACAGGTAGCCCGAAAATCCCTATCATCTTGGTGCAATACACCGACAAGAAGATGAGCAACACGATGGAAAGTTTTCAAAACACCTACACCAATAGCAATAAAAGTGTGAAGCAATATTTCATTGACCAATCGGCGGGCAAATTCTCTCCACAATTCGACCTCTATGGCATCTACACCCTCTCCTCCACCAGAGCCACCTATGGCGGCAACGACCGCTATGGCGACGATAAGGGCGTGGGCAAAATGGTGGGCGAAGCCTGCCAGCTGGCTGAAGCCGACGGCATCAATTGGAAGGATTACGACAACGACGGCGACGGTGAATGCGATGTGGTGATTGTGGTGTATGCCGGTGTGGGCGAAGCACAAGCCTATGGTGTGGTGCCCAACTCGATTTGGCCTTGCCAATGGACGCTGAGCAGTGCCGGATATTATGGCGACGGCACAGGTGCACTCACCCTCGACAATACTTATATCGACAAGTTTGCCGTGTTTAATGAAGTGCGCGGCTCGTCGGATTATGGCACCACCCTCGATGGTATCGGCACGTTCTGCCACGAATTTTCGCACTGCCTCGGTTTGCCCGACTTCTACGATACGGAATATTCCGGCTCATATTTCGGCATGGGCAACTGGAGCCTGATGGACGGTGGCAGCTACAACGACGACAGCGATACGCCTTGCGGCTACACAGCCTATGAGAAGGACTTTATGGGATGGATGAGCTTGAGCACTCCTTCGCCCAACACCCAATATTCGCTACCTGCCATCAACGCGACCAATCCGGTGGCTTACAAGGTGGTGAATGATGCCGACCCCAATGAATACTATGTGCTCGAAAATCGCCAATTGAGCGGTTGGGATGCCTATCTGCCTTCGCATGGATTGCAAGTAACCCACGTTACCTACAGTGCCGGTGCATGGGAATCCAATGTGGTGAACAACTATGCGCTCCAGCGCATGACGCTCATTCCTGCCGACAATCTGCTGAAAATGTCGAGCGGTATGGCTGATGTAGACAATATGGCGGGCGACCTTTATCCCTATAATGGCAACAATGCCCTCACCGACGAATCCACACCGGCTGCAAAGGTGAATACGGGTAGTTATATGAGCAAACCCATCACGGGTATCACCGATGAAAATGGCGTGGTGAGTTTTTGGTTTATGAAAGACGCTATCGCCAAAACCGAACCGGTGCTCACCGAGCCTACCGATGTGGCTTCCACCTCTTTTACAGCACATTGGACCGCTGCCGAAAATGCAGCTTCCTATACGCTCTATGTGAATAATGCCGACCTCGTGCCACCCACCGAATTGCTCTGCGATGCCAACTTCACCGCAGGATTGCCCGAAGGATGGACCAGGAGCAGTAGCGGCACCTTTGCCGACGAAGGCTACTTCCGTTTGGGCACCAGTAAAGTCAATGGCTCCGTGATTAGTCCGGCAGTGAACATTAGCGATGCCAATGGCACCACCACCGTAAAAATCACGGCTAAACCGTATGGCACCGACACCGGTGTAAAAATGAAGGTGAGTGTGCTCAATAGCGCCGGCACTGCTGTGAGTTCGCAAAGCGTTACGCTCGATAGCAACGAAAAGGAATATGTGCTCGTGCTGAGCGGTGGTGTCAATGGTAGCCAAATTAAGATTGAGAACACCACTACTAAAAAACGCGTGTTGCTCGCTGCTGCAAAAATCTACTCGGGCGATGCCTCCAATGAAGCCAATGCGCGCCGAAAAGCGGAAGAATCCGGCGATGCCAACCAACGCACCATCACCGGCATTACCGACACATGCTACACCCTGACCGGACTCACCCCGGGTGCCAACTACACCTATAAGGTGAAAGCCATCTACATCGATGAGAGCGAAAGCGATTGGAGCGAAAGTAAAAC
>SFWW01000149.1 GCA_004559845.1 bacterium | reverse complement strand
CTCCTCATCCATCCTGATTACTCGGTAGATAAGGTGCGTAAGCATCGCCGATGGCAGAAATGCCAAGGGATGCTTGTGGGTGACGGCTGCCACTTCGCCACCGGCTTCGTCCATGAAAGGCACATCGTAGAACTTCTCACCACGGCTCCAATACCCTGCCATGAGCAGTGCCATAGGCGCAACGCGCATAATGCCGCCGCAGCCCTTGCTATTGTTCTGCACCTCTCTGCCTTGAAGCAAACTTTCGCATGCCGATAGGCAGGTGTTGCCGGGCGCTCTACGGTGAGCCAATTCGGGAAGGTCACGGAGCCAGGTGTAGTGGAAATCATTGGTCAGCATCTGCTTTTTCTTGCCGGTTTGCGTATAATACCAGTCGAGATAGGCGCCATTCACATATTTCTCGGGTTGTCCGCCAATGCCGCGCATATAGCCACGTGTGATGCCCATCAGCATACCGCAGGCTGTGAAGAGCGTCATTTGCGTGTCGTCGCTCACCAATGCCTTGCCTTCGGAATCGAGGTCAAATTTGGTGATGCCACGGCTGCCATAGCGGTCAAGAATGCTGTTGCGGCTGATAAATTCCACGGCATAACCTAAGGCATCGCCGGCGGCACCTGCCATCAGCGAGCCACGAATGCGGTCGTGTGTGCGCCTGCGTAGCCTACAACGCTCGGCAAACTGATACACAAATGCCACTTGCGCCTGCGTTTCGGGCGAAACCTTGTGCTTCGACTTGGGCATCGTGGCAAAACGCGCTCGCATCATTTTGAGGACTTGAGCAGCGTCGGGGAGAGCCATTTTGTGAAGCAAATAGCATGCTGCTATGGTGCCCGTTCGCCCCACTCCTCCCCAACAGTGGATGTAGACGTAGCCTCCCGTTTTCTCCCATTCATCAATCTTATGGAGCAATCGGTGCACTGCCTCCACATCGGTGGGAACACTCACATCTTTGATAGGAAAGCGATAGTGGGTGGCATCGGAGGGCAAGAGCGATTCATAGGGACACAATTCGCCTTCTTCGGTGAGGTCCACAAAATAACGCACACCAAAGCTATATAGCTGTGCCACTTTCAATTTCGATGCATTCTCTTCTTTGGCACCGGGATATTCGCCGGCATACACTGCGCCCATCAACAGATACGACTCGCGACAAGGCACTTTGATATCGGAGCTTCCTCCCCTCTCCAAATCCTTTCCGTCGTTCATCTCGCTGTGGCAACAACCTTCCGGTTCCACAATTGCACCATTCTTTTCGTTTATCATACTTTTTTTTGCGTTATATTTACGCAACAAAGATAATGCCAAAATCCTCTATATCAAAACGATTTTCAAAAACAATGGGCGGAATCGCAAAAGAAACCGCCCAAAAATTCATTTTCAAAAAAATTGCTTTTCTAATCGCGCCGGAAAATGTCGCGCGTATACACCTTTTCTTCCACATCGGCAAGGCATTCGTCGTAGCGGTTGGCAATGATGGCTTTTGAGCGCTTTTTGAATTCCTCCAAATCGTTGACCACCAAACTGCCGAAAAACGAGGAGCCGTCTTCCAAGGTGGGCTCATACACAATCACTTCCGCACCTTTTGCCTTGATGCGCTTCATCACGCCTTGAATGGCCGACTGGCGGAAATTGTCGGAATTCGATTTCATCGTTAAGCGATACACACCTATCACGCACACATGCTCCTTGCTGGCATCCCACTGGCTGTCGTAAGAAAAATAGCCAGCTTTGCGAAGCACGGCGTCGGCAATGTAATCTTTGCGGGTGCGATTGGAATCCACTATGGCGGAAATCATACACTGCGGCACCTCGGCATAGTTTGCCAGCAGCTGTTTGGTGTCTTTGGGCAAACAGTAGCCGCCGTAGCCAAACGAGGGGTTATTATAGTGCGTGCCAATGCGCGGGTCGAGCCCTACGCCCGAAATAATGGCTTTCGTGTCCAATCCCTTCATATCGGCATAGGTGTCGAGCTCGTTGAAATACGACACGCGGAGCGCCAAATAGGTGTTGGCAAACAGTTTCACCGCCTCTGCCTCTTTCAAGCCCATAAACAAGGTGTCGATGTTTTCCTTAATGGCACCCTCTTGCAGCAAAGCGGCAAAGGTTTTGGCAAATTGCTCCGCCTGCGGATTGCCGATGGCATTGATAGCGGCATTCTCTTCCTCCCACCGCTGCTCCAAATCAGGCGGCAAAAGTTTAGGATAGCCCACGATAATGCGCGAGGGCCACAGATTATCTTCCAACGCCTTCGACTCGCGCAAAAATTCCGGCGAAAACAGCAAATTGAAATGCTTGCCTTTCAGCGCCGGGTCGGTGAGAAACTTCAGCGAATACTTCACATAAAGTTGTCGGCAATAGCCCACCGGTATGGTCGACTTTATCACCATCACCGCATCCGGATTCACACTCAGCACCAAATTAATCACATCCTCAATGTGGTGCGTGTCAAAGAAATTCTTCACCGGGTCGTAGTTGGTGGGCGCCGCAATCACAATGTAGTCGGCATCCCTATAAGCCGAAGCGCCATCAAGCGTGGCAGTGAGATTCAACTGCTTTTCAGCGAAATATTTTTCGATATAATCATCCTGAATCGGACTCTCGCGGCGATTAATTTTATCCACCTTTTCAGGTATCACATCCACAGCCTTCACCTGATGATGCTGCGAAAGCAAAGTGGCAATCGACAGGCCCACATAACCGGTGCCTGCCACCGCAATCTTCAAATCCTTAAATTCCTTCATAGTAATGTAAAAAAAAATGAAATCCAAAACCGGCACATTAACTCCCAAACCCAGCCCGCAGGGCGACTAACCAAGCGAGCAAAGCGAGCAGCTAACCCACCTCAATCCCCGCCTTGATGCAGTCCACAATGTAGCGCACATCATCGTCGGTGACGTAAGGGCCGGCAGGCAAACACAAGCCCACCTTAAAGATGCCTTCAGCCGTGCCGTTCACGTAGGCAGGCGCATCGGCATACACCGGTTGCTTATGCATCGGCTTCCACACCGGGCGCGCCTCCACCTGGGCGGCATCGAGCCACACACGCATC
>SFWW01000148.1 GCA_004559845.1 bacterium | reverse complement strand
CCCTGTAGGAGCGCAAAATTTTACGCCCGCACCCACAAATGGCACCCACCACCGACCCTCCCCAAAGCAATAAGCCTAAGGGGAGGGTCGTTTTGCACAGGGCGAACAGTCCCCTGTCAAAAGAATTGCTTTTGTAAAGGAGGCTTCCGGTGGGTGTGCTGCTTGAGGCGGGGATTGGCGGGGCTGTTGAGGGGCGTGGCATTTTTTAAGAAAATTTAGGGGTTGAAAATTTGGATTTTTGTAGAAAAGTTTATAAATTTGTAATGATTACAAATTTGAAACAAATTCTAACAGTGATAGCAGCAAAAGAAGTACTTGAAAATCATGGTGTTCACCCTTCGGTGCAGCGCATAGCCATCATGAAATACTTGATGGAGCATTGCACGCATCCCACGGTTGACACCATCTACACTGATTTGCTTGCCACTCTTCCCACGCTATCACGCACCACGGTGTATAACACGCTTCAGTTATTTTGCGATGCCAATGCCGCTCGCGCCATCACCATCGACAAGCGCAATGTGCGCTACGAGTATTGCGATGGCAACCATGCCCACTTTTTGTGCACCAAATGCGGGCGCGTGTTTAATGTTGACATTAGCGACCACCTCAGTAGCCAACTCTACCACGATGAGCGATTCACGGTGGAAAATGTGGAACTCAATTTTGTGGGCATTTGCTCTGAGTGTGACCACCAAAGCAAGGCTGCACCGCCCAACCAAAATCAACAAAAAAAATAATTCACTTATATATCACTTAATTTTTAAAAAAAACAATATTATGGCTAAAAAATGGATTTGCACAGTTTGCGGTTATGTGCACGAAGGAGAAACCGCACCCGAACGTTGCCCACTTTGCAAAGTGCCGGCTGATAAATTCAAATTGGTAGAAGAAGAAGCGCTTAACTTTGCTTGCGAACACGAAATTGGCGTGGCTAAAGGCGTGGACGAAGAAATTCTGAAGGGCCTCAACGACCACTTTATGGGCGAATGCACCGAAGTGGGTATGTATTTGGCAATGAGCCGTCAAGCCGACCGCGAAGGTTATCCCGAAGTGGCTGAAGCCTTCAAGCGCTATGCTTGGGAAGAAGCTGAACACGCTGCTAAATTTGCCGAATTGCTCGGCGATGTGGTGTGGGACACCAAAACCAACCTCGAAAAGCGCATGATGGCTGAATCCGGCGCTTGCGAAAGCAAACTTGCTATCGCTGTGAAGGCTAAGCAACTCAACCTCGATGCTATCCACGACACCATGCACGAAATGGCTAAAGACGAAGCTCGCCACGGTAAAGGATTTGAAGGATTGTATAACCGTTACTTCAAAAAATAATGAGCACTATGAAAGAACTGAAAGGTACAAAAACTGAAAAAAACCTGTGGGAAGCATTTGCAGGCGAATCAATGGCGCGCAACAAATATACCTACTATGCTTCGAAGGCTAAAAAAGATGGATATGTGCAAATAGCAAACATCTTTGAAGAAACTGCCAACAACGAGAAGGAACACGCAAAAATGTGGTTCAAACTCCTCGTAGGAGGCAAGGTGCAACCCACCACTGCCAACCTCGCCGACGCTGCTGCCGGTGAAATGGGCGAATGGACCGATATGTATCCCCGTATGGCAAAAGAAGCACGCGAAGAAGGTTTCGACGAAATCGCTGCTTTGATGGAAGGTGTGGCTGCCATTGAAAAAGAGCACGAAGAACGCTATCGCAAATTGCTCAAAAACGTTGAAGACAAGGTGGTGTTCTCGCGCGATGAAGATTGCATTTGGCAATGCGCCAACTGTGGACACATCCACGTGGGCAAACAAGCTCCGGAAGAATGCCCCGTGTGCGCACACCCGCAAGCCTACTTCCAAATCAAAGCCGAAAACTATTAATTTCCTTCGGCTCTATGCATATCAAGGTGGCTACCCTTTTGGGCGTAGCCACCTTTTTGCGTCTATGTTTGAGCATATTTGGTCGGGGGGGGTAACGAATTCGGCGAATATTTGGTCGGGGGGCGGTTACCAGGAGGGGTTTTCGCCGAGATCTTGTTTGGCTACCACAAATTTCTCGCCGTTGAAATTGAAGTAGGTGCCGTAGCCGGTGAGGCGCACCACGGAGCAATGGAAGCCGTCGGTGTTGAAACTAATGGTCCAGTCGCCCCCGAGAATGGAGGTGATGGGCACACCCACGGCTCGGTCGGCGGTCATCACTTGAGTGGCGGGGTTGAAGTCGTAGAATTTGGCATCACGCAGGTTGCTCACAATACCCACCAACAGGTGACCATTGGTGCGCTTCCAAGTGGCGCCTTGCAGGTAATGCTCACCCGCACTCACAAAGGCGCAGGTGTCGGTGGCTCCCTTGCCGGGCTTTTCTTCCGCTTCTGTGATGGCATTGAGCAAATCGGCGGCACCGGGTGTTTGGGGGTGCGAGATAAGGTATGCCTTCATCAACCCGATGGCTTTCACCGAGTCGGCGTTAGGAATGGTGATGGATTCTGCCGAAGTTTTTTTCAGCGATTTATTTGAAGTTCTTCGTTGTGCGCTTGCGGAGGAAATAGCCACGGCAGCGATAGCGATGAAAAGGAGAATGCGTTTCATAACGACGACATTATTTTTTTAGTTTTTTGTATAGTTTTTCTATTCTTTTGTGGCTTTGCACCAGTCTGCCCCAAGGGATACGTCCGTTTTTCACGTTTTTCACAATGAGGTCCACCAAGCGAAAGGGGCGGTCGGCTTCAAATCCGGTATTGATATTGTTGCCCACACACAGGAGGTCGCAGCCGGCATTGATGGCAAGCACCAGAGCATTTTCAATATCGTATTTTTTGATGATGGCTTCCATATAGAGGTCGTCGCTCACCACCACGCCGTCGTAGCCCAATTGCTGGCGCAGCACCCCGTGGATGGTTTTGCGCGAGAGGGTGGCGGGATAGTCAGGGTCGATGTTGCCATTTATGATGTGCGCAGTCATCACCACATCCACCTGATGCTTTTTAATGAGTTGGCGAAACGGCTCCAATTCTTCCGGTTGCCAGCTTTCGGTCACATCCACAAATCCCCAATGCGAATCGCCCAG
>SFWW01000026.1 GCA_004559845.1 bacterium | reverse complement strand
TTTTGGAAAATCTATGAACCTGGCGCGCATCAAACTGATGACGTTGTTGCTCGAGGCTCCGGTCAAGGCGCAGAGCCATGTCCGTGGTCAGGTACGGCATGATGGAGATTAAAAGTGTGCTGCAAAGGACTTGCTACAAGGACAAATATCACATCTTTAAATTTTTGTCATGTACTTAACCTCACGATAGTCAATTGTCACCTTAGTGTTCTTTGCCGACTTGCCATCACAAAAAAGTTCATCAACTTCAACCACAAAAATAGAAACTACTGGCAAAAAATTCAAATCTGCCCGAGATTCTCACGATGGCTCGCTGGTGGGGCCAATTTCTTCGATGGTGGCTTGGTAGTCGCGATGGAGTTTTTCCTCTATATGTTTAGGGAGGGGAAAGTGGGGTTTGAACACACAATATGAGGGGATGTGCTCATGATGTATGTAGCCCGGTCCATCAACAACGGTATAGCAGTCGTCGGTGTCATCAAGTGGGTATCCGCGGTTGAAACAGAAATCCTCCCATTGCTGCTGAGTCATCTCGCGGTCGCGCTTGTTGCCACACATTCTTGTGGCAATGCTATAGCAGCACTCGACCGATAGTGGCAACCCTACAATCACAGCCAAACATACACTGCTACCACAAAACACTTCGACTATATCACCTTTCTCAAAGCGAATTTCTTCGGGACTCCTGCCCCTGAAATGACGATAGTCGTCACGCTCTTCGGTGAAATAACTTGAGCATTTCGATGAGTCAATAAAATCACCGGTGTTGTCATATACACGCACCGATATATAGTCCGAGCGAATGTCATCACCAAATGGCAATTCGGTGATTACCGCGCAATAGGCATTGGGAACGTCTCGAAACAAGCGCATCATCACCGCCTCGGCATCATGCAAAGTGGGCGATAACACCTCATGGTGGCAGTAAAGCGGAAACTCGGGATAATACTCTCTTTGCCCGGGCGATTCTTTGTCGTCGTTTTCACACTCTTGGTCCATCTCAAAGGTGTCGATATCATAGACTGCCACCTTGAAGATGGTTGGCTCATCTTTGCGGGGTGGATTATCCGCAAGTTGCCTAAATTCATTAAATGCCATCATTGTTTTACATCATTGTTTTACTTTTTTAAAGGCAAGGATATAGCCTGATATCGTTTTGTGGTTTCGGTCTAAACAAAAGTGAAAAGCCGCCATCTTTTTATAGCCCTGGTGGAGGTGGATTATGATTGATGGGTGCAGGTTGAAGTCCATCTCGCCTATCACGACCTCCACATCGACTTCAGGGAAGTGGTTACTCAAGAATCGCTCATAAAATTCGCGCAATCGCTCCACAGCATCCCAATCATCGGCAGTAAGCCCGAATTCATCAATTCCATCATTCAGCCCATCTGCTACAGCGACACATAGAGAATCGGCTGTTTCGGAATTGATCTTGTCGAGCATGTGACAGGCATGCTTAAACGATACCTCAAACCCCATATTCTCATAATTCTCGGCGACAACAAGCTTTGCCGCATCAACATAAAGCCGCTCATAATCGTTTGTTGGTTGGATGTTGGCAATTTCTCGGTATCCTTTACCTTGGCCTGCCATTACCGCCACCCAACGCCGTAGAGCATAACAGATAGTTCTTTTCTCTTCCCAACAGTGGAGTGGGTCTTGCCGTTGAAACTCCTGAAGGAGCATATTCAACACTAGCTTTGGTTCCATCAGTTGGCCTCTTTCATAACACCTCATGAAGTGGTCGAGCATTGCTTGACCTTCCCCCTCGCTTACGAATGCAGCTAGTCCAGAAAAAGCCTTTATGTGGTTGATTATGTTGACACTGTTATTCATATCATGAAAACTCTACTTCCATTTCCTCGACAAAGTTGCGCACATAGATGAAATCGGTAATGGCAAAATTCATGTGGTCAAACACGTTGTGGAAAGCGCTCGTAAGGTGCAAATCTTTGGTCAACTCCTGGTCAAGGCCCTCGTTCCAATTTGGTGGTGGGCAGTCCATGCCAATCAGTGAGTCAAAACTCATTGCCAAGTCCTCAGGAAATATAAGCGTACTTAATGAGATACCAGAATCATAGAGAAGAGGGTTCAACTCCGAATCGTGCAATGCCGCCCACAGTGTTTCCCTCTTGTTGTCTTGCACAGGGTGAAGCTTAGGGTAGTCACCGAAAAAGAGCTTTATGCTTAACTTTGTCACATGGCGCTGCGCTGTAGTGTTTAGTAATGACAGTTTTTCCCATGCATAATGCGCCTTGTCAAGCATTTCATGAAGTGCCTGGGTGAGAGCATCGTTAAACGCAATGATATCGGGCAATAGTTTCTCTTGATGCTTTAGTGCCTCGCTATTAATCATGCGCTTGCGTAATTCCAGCAGATGGCGCAGTCGCAGCGTGTCTTCGTCAAATTCGTCAAAGAGCCGCACAATCGTATCCTCCAGCTTGGCGACATCACCGTGAAATGCTCGAGAGATGTCAAACCAGCACTCGCGGTAATATTTCTCGCAACAGCTGGGTTTCTCATCTTTATCATATTCGAGGGTTATCTCGCTGTAAATCACATCGTAGGGAACACCATCCAATACATGTAGCTGGTGGTGCTTAAACTTATATTCATGGCCAGTCCAGTCAAAATTAAAAGCAGCCTCCGAAACTTCACAAAAGGCACGCTGCTCAGCAAATGTCCGCTCGAGGTTAATCAATATCTCATAATCATCGCTTTCAATGACCACGGCACAGTTCTTGTCATATCCGCAACCGCCGCTCACTAATTGCGCGTATCTGTCACTTAAGAATATGCCGCTGGGGTCACCAGTTTCATTGAGCGTAGGCAAGTGAAATGTGTGTTCGTTCTTCATATCATTTTTAATCAATTAATGTAATCATTTGGTGTGAGTGAAAGTGACATTGATGTCTTCGAAGCTCTGTAACAAGGCATGCATGAGGCAGTCGGGACTGCAACTATAGAACTCGGCAGTGAACTCAATTTTTTGGGGTGAATGCTCAGTGAGCGTCTGGATGTAACCTACATAGTACTTAGAACCTACAAGGATTTCCATCAGGACCTCAAGAGGAATGTTGAAGTACATTTCGCCTTTCTCACCAAATATGTCATTAAGCTCCTCGATAAGGTGCTTGACAGCTGGTGCTGACGAGCCTTCAACAACAAAGGTAGCGAACTCGGGAAAACTCTCAATGGCGTTTTTGCGTAGGTCGGCAACTTCTTTCACAGGATCGAAATCTTCATCGTCAAAATCGCCTTTTTTCACACCAAGTTGGTCGTAAATCTGCCTGGCTTTATCAAAATCAATGAAGATGCCTGAGGCCTCATCGCCAGCACGATAATCCATGGCAAGGTGCAAGAGCGCGTCTTTATCATTGCGCTTGAGAAGCTCTGCTTGAATTTTCTCCCGGTATTCCCAAGGCAGAAATGTGTCAAAATATTCTTTTAACTCAACATCGCTGAGCTTGGGAAAGAGCGACATAATGTGTTCGCCAATTTCTTTCTTAAGCTCCTCATTGGAGGCAAAGGTCGTTTCTTCAAAATAACAATCTGCTCGCTCAATGACAACATTCTCTTTGAGATCTTCATCAAAAAAAGTTTCGTCATAGAAACACATTTTCTTTTGCATGCAATCCAAAAGCACATCAACAGCCGGAAGGAACGGTTCAAGGGCTAAAGGTGCTATCCAATTCACGTCGTCGGGCGACATGAGGTGGGCATAGCCCGAGTGGCTCCCCTGCAAGTCGACGAGGAACTGCTTCTGAGCTTTGAGGTTGTCGTTGCGCACGATTGCTAATTGCTCGATAAATTGCTTGCGTCTTGTTTCGTAACTTGTCATGGCTTTATCGTTTTTTTAAAATTAGTACCGAACACAATATGGAACTCCTTTCCAAAAAATTCAAAGAAACGACCATCTATTTTTCAATGCTTTCCAAAGGGCTGGGTGATATTGAACCAGCACTCCTTGTCATAGGTGGAGATGTTGCCGTTATCTTTCCACTTGACGTCAATCTTGCATTCAAAGACATCGTAATACACGCCGTTGACAAGATACAGCTGCTGGCGTATATCGTGAAAGCCCTTGATTTCAAACTCACGCTCGCCGACCATATCCTTTATTTCCAACACGGTGCGCTGCTTTATGATATCATAATCCGATGCCGCACTCTCCATGGCATCATCGTCTTCAACGATTATGGCATCATCAGGACCGTAACCCCATCCACCGCTAATGGGCAAGTCGCCCAACGTCTCCCTGAGCATGTCTCATGGAGAAAGCGTAAGAGGCAAGAGCGCTAATGTATCAAAGAATTTTTTTTCCATTTTGCTGATTTATAATTAGTTATAAAAAAGTATTTATTTTTTATTCATAGTCTTGAAGCCGCGGCACAGTGCTGCTGCGGTGTCATGGTCAAGGCCTTGGTCGAGCATTTCCTTAACCAGTCTGATGGTGTTCTCTTCATTTATGTAAGTTATGTCGCAGTCAGCAAGCAGTTCCTCGGTGCATTTCTCGCACAGCAGCGGCATGATGTCGACCGGTGCCACGTCAGCAAGCCAATCCCAGATGGCATAGTATGCTACCGAACGATAACCAAGGCTCACGCCACAATTATCCACAAAGAGTTTTGTGAGCAACCTCATGGCGTGAATTGGGTTCATTTCCTCACTTGCATTGGCCAGTTCTTTTATAGTATTTTCCATAATTATTTCATTTTAAAATGGTCTATATCGCTCATAAAGCAATAGCGCTTAGGCTCGGTGATGTGGGGATTGTATTCTCATTTTTATTGTTTGTTTTGAAATGGAACAAATATCTTTTACATCTCTCAGGGGGGGGCTTCAAATGTCTAACGAAATTGTGCATTATGCATTTAATTTAGTCCCAGTAGTGTGGGTCATAGTCGCCCTTGTAGAGCAAGCTGATATCTCGTCCCTGAGTCAAGAGGGATGGAGTGACATTGTTAGTAGTCAGTTTCGAGACAGAGTCTATCCAGCATTCCACTCTTTGCAAAGTGCCGGGCGTTACCACAGTCTCAAGAGCTGTGCAGCCAGCAAAGGCACCGCGGCGAATAATCTTCACCGACTCAGGAAGAACCACCTGGGTCAGCGCAGTGCAATTCTCAAAAGCACCGGTTCTAATCTCGGTCACCCCGCTGCCGATTTCAACCTCTTTAAGATTACTTTCATCACGCCATGCACCAGCCTTGATGATGGTGCCTTGAAACAAGACGAAGTGGCATGTGCCGTCAACCATTGTGGCATCCACAAAGTGAGTGTCGCTATTGATTCTAAGTGCCATAATATAAAAATGTTTTAAAAGATGAATAATCGTTTTAGCTTATGCGCATATATATATAGTAACATCCTCAAAAAAATTCAAAAGAAACGGCAACTTTTTTTTGCAAATAAATGTAAAATCTTGATTATTAGTGATTCTGCCTTGCTATTATAAAATAGAAAACTGTGCCGAGTTTTGGCACATGGGCATGTTACTTTTGTAAAGTGGTGTTCATGACAAAAAGTTAAAATATCAACTTTAATCAAATGGTTATCAAGTAGTTAAGTATTACATAAATCCTTGGAAATTATTAACTTTATCAAACTTTTTCAAATCACGCAAGAGCATTTTTGGAAAATCTATGAACCTGGCGCGCATCAAACTGATGACGTTGTTGCTCGAGGCTCCGGTCAAGGTGCAGAGCCATGTCCGTGGTCAGGTACGGCATGATGGAGATTAAAAGCGCGCTACAAAGGACTTGCTACAAGGACAAATATCACATCTTTAAATTTAACCTCTTTACATAGTAGTTACACCTGTTAATATTGTTTAAAAATAAGCCATTTACCCCGGCTTAAGACAAAATGAAACGAAATGAAACATATTGCTTAAAATTTGAAACAATATAAAATTCACACTTATAAACAACAACCCGTATATTTGCAACCGAGAATAGTAACAAATACAAACAGAAGAAATATGGCACAAATTTTTACTTGCAAACTCAAGGAGCCGCGTGACGCCCGCAAAATAGCCAATCTTCTTGAAGAATAAGATTCATAGAACCCGCTGGAGATGGCTCTAATGGCTGGAGGCGGGCTGGCAACGTTCTAATCCTGTAACAGAAAGGTCTTGCGTTGCTTTTTCATCTTCAAAGTTCGTCACAAAAATGTGTAACTTTCCCTGTAACAGATTTGCCACTATATGCCTTCTCCATTTTCCATCAATTATTGTAATAGATATAATGATCCAAATTGGTGATTATTTTACTATAATCACTCCCATCCATTTGATTTAAAGGCAATTGAGGGGAGTTTTGATTTTGAAGAAAAAAGTGTGGTTTTTAGTTTTTTATTTTTATTAGAAAAGTGTATTTTTGCAGGGTGAAATTGGTGGTTTGAAATAATTAAACTGCTAAAAATGAAATGAATATTTTTAAATCACATTGCAGATGAAATCTATAGTGTTTGCTACCAATAATGCTCACAAATTGCAGGAATTGCGGGAAATAGTGGGCGAGCGATTTGAAATTTTGAGTTTGAACGACATTGATTGTCACGACGATATTCCCGAAACTTGCCCCACCATTGAAGGCAATGCGGAGCAAAAGGCGCGCTACATACACGAGCATTACGGCTACGACTGTTTTAGCGATGACACGTGTCTTGAGATTGATGCGCTGGGTGGCGAGCCGGGCGTGTATAGCGCACGCTATGCCGGCGAGGGTCATGATAGCGAAGCCAATATGCGTAAGGTGCTCGCTAAGATGGAGGGAGTGCCGATGTCGGCGCGCACAGCTCGCTTTCGTACAGCGGTGGCACTGATTTTGGATGGCGAACTTCACCTTTTTGATGGTCGAGTGGAGGGTCACATCCTCACCGAAAAGCATGGCAATAGCGGCTTTGGCTACGACCCGATATTCTGCCCCGATGAAGGCGATGGTCGCTCTTTCGCTCAGATGGAAGCCAACGAAAAAAATGCCATCAGCCATCGCGGCAGAGCAGTGAAAAAGCTGGTAGCATTCCTCGCTTCGATTGCTTGAAGTTGAAGAAGATAGAAATTCTTAGAAGAGCCGATAGGTGATTCCTTTTTGCTCATCCCATTTGCCACATCCGGCAATGCAGTTATCTATTTCAAGAACCCCAAGTAGTTGTCGGGATTCACCACATTGAAATCAGCACCGGTGTAGGTTTTCATAAATCCCGCAGGGGCTTTAGGTAGCTTTTTACCCCACTTCATTTCGTAGGCATTGATTACTTCATTTTTTTCTTCAATCAAATCTATTTCTTGTTGGTCGTATGTTCTCCAAAAATGAAATTGACAGTGAAGCAAATGGTTTTGGTTATCTTTCAATTTTTCGGTGATAAAGAAATTTTCCCACAGTTTTCCCATATCCATCCTGCTATTTGCATCTTTAAAATCGCCAATAATGGCATTTCTGATACCGTTGTCGTAGAAATACCATTTTCCTGCTTTCGACACTTCTTTGCGCATGTTTCTGCTAAATGCGCCCAATTTGTAGACCACAAACACTTTTGAGAGTAAGTCGAGATACTTTTCCACCGTTTCGCGGTGCATTCCTAATTGTTTTCCCAATTCCTCATAACTCACTTCGCTCCCAATTTGGAACGCCACTAGTTGTAGCAATCGGTTCATCTTAGCCGTATTCCTCAGTCCATCGATGGCAAGAATGTCTTTGAGCAGATATGCGTTCACAATATCTCTTAGGTATTCCTCCTTCATGGTATTGCTTGTCATTCCCACCACTTCAGGATAGCTGCCATATACAATTCTGTTCTCCAAATTTTGCCTTAATTCCATTCCATTTTGCTTTTGAGCAATTTCTCTGATGGAAAACGGCGTGAGCAAAAATTGAGAGGCGCGCCCCACAAGAGGTTCACCAATTTTGTTGAGTAAGTCGAACGACGACGAACCTGTGGCAATCACCTGAATATGAGGTATTTCATCAATAATAAGTTTTATCACCGACCCAATTTCAGGAATGGACTGTGCTTCATCAATTGCCAGCAAATTCATGCCCTCAAACAATTGGCGGTAGTGATGCACAGAGCGATTTTGAAGCATGTTCTGCACATCCATATCTTCACCGATGAGCAGCATTTTTTTTCCTTCAATTTTATTGAATATTTCCTTTAGAAGAATCGTTTTTCCCACGCGGCGCGCACCATAAATGAGCACTGCTTTTCCGGGAGCCAATCTTTCTTCAATTTTTGCTTGTAAAGTTCGTGCTATGAAGTCCATACCTTTAGCTATTAAAAATGATTGATGATACAAAAATAGTAAATTTTGCGATTATAACCGTATTTTTTGCGTAAATTTTGCGATTATAACCGTAAATTTTACGTTTTTTTGGCTCAGTAGAAAAATAACAGTGGGGATGACTGCTTGGCGATATGCCAAAACACTTGCCACAACCGACCCGAGGCTCATCTTTGGCGAAGTAATGGGTGCGTAAAACGCTCCAAGATTAGCGATTCACCTACAGTTAACGCGCTGTCCTATAGCGAGTTTTTTCGCATCAATTATCTGCCGGTGGGTGTGGCATCGTTCTACAGGGGGCGGAAGGTGTGTGGACCTACTTTTAGGCGTTTAAAATGAAAGAACTGTGTGGGTATTTGTTGATTTTGGTGATGTAATTTCTATTGTGTGGTAAAAAAATGGTATCTTTGCAGCGTATATGGAAATTAAGGGAAAGATATGTGTGTTTGGCGCTTCGAGCGATAGGATTGAAAACACCTTCACCGAAACTGCCTACGAACTTGGTGCGCTGATGGCGCAGCAAGGGTGGGCTTGTGTGAATGGTGCGGGTAGCGCCGGACTGATGCGCGCCGTGAGTGATGGTGTGCTCGACCATGGTGGTTTTGCCACCGGTGTTATTCCACAATTTATGGTCGACAATGGTTGGGCTTACAATCGCCTATCCGAACTCATCGTTACGCCGGATATGCACACGCGTAAAGAAAAAATGGTGGAAATGGCTGATGCCTTCATTGTGCTTCCCGGCGGTTGTGGCACCCTGGAAGAGGTGATGGAAATTTACACTTGGAAGCAGTTGGGCATCATCAATAAGCCCATTATTTTGCTCAGCACGGTGGGCTTTTATAAGCCATTGGTGGAAATGATAGACCGCTGTGCCACGTTAGGCTTTATGCAAACAGCGCACACGCGCCTGTGGAAGGTGGCGCGCACACCCAAAGATGCCCTGCTCAAATTGGAAAAAGAATTGAAAGAAGGTCCACAACCGGTGGAAAAACTTCGCGATGTGACCCATGCCTAACACCCCCGACACCATATCATCCACCCCCGATAGTGTAGTGGTGCAATTCACCCCCGCCTACCCCACCGGCATTCCGGCTGCACAGCAGTTGGATACCGTGGTGCAGCGAGTGGAGTCGTTGCCCGTGATGGAAACACCCAAGGTAAGCGCCCCCACCATTCACAGTCGCGGACCGCTCTACGACACCGGTTCGATGTCGCTGTTGCTGATGAGTATGCTGATGATAGTGGTGAGTTTTAGAAGCGGCTACAAATATATTGAAAACTTAGGTAGCAACCTCTTCTCCGTTCGGAAGCGCCGCGAAAATGCCTTCGCCACCCACACTATGGGCGATATGCGAATGATGATGGCATTGGTGCTCAATTCCTGTGTGCTTAAAGGCATCCTCCTCTTTTATGCCATCGGCTACTTTTTGCCCCAATTGCGTGCCGAAATGCAAGCGCATGTGTTTGTGAATGTGGGCGTTCTCAGTGGTGCATGTTTGGCGTTTCACCTGCTTCAAAACATTTTTTATGGCACCTTAGGATATGTGTTTTCCGACAGTTTAAGTCGCAGGTTGTGGCTGATTGGTTTTCGCGCCTCTCAATCGGTGTGTGGCTTGCTTCTATTCCCCGTCACCGCCTTCCTGCTGCTCTTTCCATCCGCTATGGAAATGCTTTTGATGCTCGCCGCCGGCATCTATTTGCTCGTGAAAATAGTGTTCATTTTAAAAGGATTAAGAATTTTTTTCAATAAAATATCCCTCACTTTCTATTTTATTTTGTACCTTTGCAGCGTTGAATTTGTGCCCCTTGTGATATTTGCTATTTCACTGGTGAAAATATGCACACTATTACAGTCATAAAAATTTAGACGAGTGAATATTAAGAGAATCTTGGTTTCCCAACCGAAGCCGGCGAGCGACAAATCTCCGTATTACAATCTTGAGAAGAATTTTGATGTAAGCGTCGAATTTCGCCCCTTTATTAAGGTAGAAGGTCTTTCCGGAAAAGAATTCCGTCAGCAAAAAATTAATATTGCTGACTACACTGCCGTGATATTTACTGCTCGGACCGCTATCGACCACTATTTCAGATTGGCAAAAGAACTGCGCTTTGAAGTGCCCGAAACAATGAAATATTTCTGCATCTCGGAAGTGGTGGCTCGCTATTTGCAAACCTATATCGTGTATCGCAAGCGCAAAATCTTTTTTAGCGAAAATGGTAAGGCTGAAGGACTTATTCCGCTCATCGAAAAGCATAAAAATGAGAAATATCTCTATCCCGTGGCTGATGTGCACGATTCAAAACTCAACCTTGAAGAACATAATTTGCCCAACACCAAAGCGGTGATGTATCGCACGGTGAGCAATCCTTTCCCAAAAGATGAGGAATTTAACTACGACATTATCGCCCTTTTTACCCCTTCCGGAGTGAAAAGCCTGCTGCAAAGTTTTCCCGATTTCAACCAAAAAGAAAACGGTAAACTCCTTGCTTGCATGGGGCAAAAAACCATCGAAGAGGTGAAAAATTCGGGGCTTACACTCGATATTACCACCTCGCCGGAATATCCCTCGATGGCAGCTGCCATTGCACACTACCTTGAAGGAGTGCGTAAAGAAGAAGAAAAGGCAGCGCGTAAAGCAGCTCGCTTAGAAAAAAAACAAGCTGAAGCCGATAAAAAGAAATAATTTCCCGCAGCGTTTTTTTTGAAGCGTATTTGATTGAAATCATGAATGTTAAGTTTGTGATTTAGGTTCGTATGCGTTTTTTTGTCCGAATTTTGTGGATGGATTGGTGGCTTGGGATGGATGAAAGAGAAATAAAGTCGGGGGGCCGTGGGTGGCATTGAAGCAGTGTGGCGGTGGGTATAAAAATAAAAGTGCACTTTTTCACAAAAGCACACCTCTATCATAACCAAAATTCAAGTATATAATTTTTGTTAGCCTTTCTTGCTGTGATCATATTGCAAGCAATATGATTCACAAAAGATGTCAATAGTATTGAAAGTTATTTAATAGTATTGTATTGAAGGGTATTTATCAATAATCTTTTTGTTTCACGGTCCAAAGTTACTACGAATTTTTGGATTAAAAACTAAAATAATGTAAATAATCACTAACAAATATTAAATTTGCGCTTAAATATACACTTTTAATCCCTTTTATTCCGAATTTAACTATCTTAAACACATTTCCACACTCTTATACAAGTATAAGCAATTCGTATTTGAGAGCGTTATTTGGCGTTGAGACGTTTGATTGTTTTCACTTCTTCCGGGTCGAATGGTGAGGCGTCTTGTCGGAGGATATCGTGGAACCAGAGCGGTGGTTCAATTTTGTCGGGCATTTTTTCGTCCCAAGCAAAAATGGTGTTGGTTTTTCCTGCCACAAATCCCCAGTTGATAGCCATCACTTTTTCCTTTTTGAATATCGGCATAATGGTTTGGAACGTGCTACTGTGTTTGCGTGCCATATATTCGGTGCAGATGAGCGGACGGTTGAGGGGTCGCAGCGAGTCGATGCACGCCTGCGTGAGTTCGGCATTTTTGTAGCAGTGAAACGAGATAACGTCGGAGTTAGCCACTTGAAAATCATTAAATTCTTTCAATTTTTGGCTCCAAATTCCCGAAGTGATAGGTTGTGACACGTTCACTTCACGTGCCCATTCAAATGCCAGTTTCAGCAGCGCCATCGATTGTGGTTGTAGGGCAGCGGGGATGTTGCCCGGCTCATTGTAGAGGTCCCAGAGCAGCACGCGCTGGTCGTTGGCAAAATGGCGCATTACGTCTTGCATATATGCTTTGAGCACGGGATAGAGCGATTCAGGTTCGTTGCGCAGACTCAGCGAAGGGTCTTTCACCCACCCCGAATTATGTACGCCCGGTTTGGGGAGTGGTTGAAGTCCGTAGGTGGATTCTTCATTCCAGCAATCGTCGAAAAACACCAGCATGGGTCGGATGCCATGGCGCTGACAAATGGTGAGGAAGGTGTGAATGCGTTGCTTAAAGCCGATGGGGTCGTTTTTCCACACCACACTGCTGAGAAACACACGCATCGTGGTGAATCCCAGTTCTTCAGCCCATTGCAGTTCTTTATCGATTTGTGCCGGATTAAAGGTTTGCGGGTGCCACATTTCAATTTGATTGATGGCGCATGCGGGATTGTAGTTGCACCCCGACATCCACGGTAGCGATGCATACCATTCATTGGCTTTTTGTTCGCTCCATCTGCTGCCGGCGTATGCCGTTAAAGCGCAGCACACAGTCACCACAGCGATTGCAAATTTGAAAAGTTTGTTCATAATTCATTAATGTATTAGAAGATGAATAATTCGTTCGGAAAGGAAAACGATTTAAAATTACACCAAATAGTTGAAACCACCAAATCATTTTTTAAGTGTGCAGGGGTGTGGTAGGCGTTTCCTCTTTTAGGGCTTGGATGTGTGCGTGGAGGCGGGCATAGAAGGGGTGACGACAGAGGGTGACAGCAGAGGCAAGGATGATGATTTTCATTCGGGCTCGTGTGATGGCCACATTCATGCGACGCAAATCACGCAAGAAACCGATTTCCCCTTGTTCGTTGGCACGCACCATACTAATAAGCACCACATCGCGCTCCTGCCCTTGGAATCCATCCACAGTGTTCACCGAAATCAGGTGACGGAAAGGTTTAAAAAACGGAGTGTCGCGCAGCATTTTGCGCAGCAGTTGCACTTGCGCTCGGTAGGGCGAAATGATAGCCACATCAATGCGTTCGTCGAGTACATGCTGTTTGCCGATTTTGGTGAAATAGGCTTGTAGGGTTTGGAGCGATAGAATGGCTTCATCGGTGTTGATGCGTCCAAAATTTTCGCCCACGAATTGTTCTTTAAAATCCAATTCAGAGGTATCAATCCACTCCATCGGCGTGTCGAAGTCGAGGATGCTACGGTGCTTCACTTCGGGGGCGGATTGCACCTCTCCGCCATAGAACCAATCGCTTGAAAACTTTACGATTTGCTCATTCATGCGATATTGCACCTTCAGGAGCGACACCACTTGCGGATTGCTTTTTGCGATGCGTTCCATCAGCGTAACGCCCAATCCGCCTTTCAGCGCTTCGATGCTTTTGATGGTGGGCGGCAATTGCTGATGATCGCCGGCAAATATCACCCGGTTAGCCTTTTTGATGGCAATCCAGCACGCTGCTTCCAAGGCTTGTGCCGCTTCGTCGATAAAGAGCGAAGCAAATTTCATACCGCTCAGCACCTTGTTGGCGCTGCTCGCCAGTGTGCATGCAATCACCCTTGCGCTGCCAAATAGAGCGGCATTGATACGCATTTCGAGTTCCACCGCTCGGCTATTGAGCCGGTCGATTTGTGCGTGAACACTTTGTTTGTCGCGTTTACGCTTAGCTTTTAATTCACGAATGGCTTTACGCATAGCCCACAATTGCGGATAATCGGGGTGAGCCTCAAAAGCGCGTTCGTAGGTGAACGACAGCATTTTATCGTTCACCTTCGTGGGATTTCCGATGCGCAGCACCGCCACGCCTCGGTCCACCAATCGTTCGCTAATCCAGTCGACCGCCATATTGCTTTGTGCGCACACCATCACCTGATTTTCGCGATGAAGCGTTTCCACAATCGCCTCCACCAAGGTGGTGGTTTTTCCGGTTCCCGGCGGACCGTGCACCACTGCCACATCCTTTGCCCAAAGCACCTCATTCACAGCCTTTTGTTGCGATGCATTGAGCCACGGCAATTGTATGGGAGCAAACGAAAATTTCTGAACATCAGCGTGTTGGTAAAAAATGGTGCGCAGATATGCCAACCGATTATCCTTAGCGTGCATCACATCGGCAAGCGCGCGGAGCATCAGTTGGTAGGTGGTTTCGTCGAACGATAATTGCACGCCCAAATTCGGTATATCCATCAATTTTTCGGCGCACCCGCTATCGGGCAGTGCCACCACCATACGAGTGGGTTCGGCATAACTCACCGTGGCGGAGAAGGAGAAATACCGGATTTGATTGGAAGTATCAATTTGGAAAAACATCAGTTTGCGTCCAAACTCGAAATTGTGTTCAATGTCGGTGTCCTCGTTGCGAAACACCTCCACCACAAATTGATTGAGCGAATTGTAGTATGCCTTTCCCAGTCGCACCGGGAGCCAGCAATCGCCGCGCTTCACCTTTCGGTGTATGCCCACCGCTTCCGTTTGGCGGCGAAATTCTTCCTTTTCCGCCTCGTATTCAGCCATCAGCAATTGCCGCTGCCGCTCCATCATCAATATCACATTATGCACTTGCTCCATTCCCTCTCGTTGACTTGTAGATTTTGCAAAATTAGCGAATTACCTTGAGAATAGGAGCATATTTCAACAAAATCTTTGGTTCATATCCACGGCTCTTTCATTTAAAAACGGATATGATTGCCTGCTTTTGTGGCATGCAACGAAAATAAAGCCGCCTTCGCATGTAATAGCTGCCCCTGCGCAGCCGGAGCAATGATGGTTGAGTGTGCTGTAGATATATTGAAAAGAACAAAAAGTCGCCACGGTGGGGAGGTGAGGGCTGACGCCCTATCGTGTGCATGATGTCAAAATCTAACGTGAAGCAAGCTTCACCGTTATCTTTTGCCTTCACGCCCACGGTGACTCGCGAAGCTCGCCACTCACCTCCCTCACCGTTGCGAAAAAAAGTCGCTTCGCGAAGAAAAAGTCGGCTACGCCGAAAAAAAACACGCCGACCACAAAAAAACTACAGCATCGTTTGGAAGGTATATCCATGGCACCGCCATGTAATCCATGCGCAACTCACTATCAGACAGCACAATAAATGTGCGGGCGCAAAATATTGCGCCCCTACAAGAGGCTGAATCCATTCGCGGTGGCAATCCCACCCATTACATGCCCCAACTGCAACTGTCGACGAACATGATACTATCCTGCAAGCTATAGGCACAGTTTTTTTTCGGCGAAGCCGACTTTTTGTTCTCTTCCATCCCACCCAACCTCATCCCAAGCACCATCCCTCCGAACCTCACCAAATCAAGCAGCCGCTATTAAAAATAGCCGTAAATGAAAGAGCCGTAGGATTGATGTTGTAGAGAATATCAGAAAAGCCCCACAAGAGATGATTCTTGTGAGGCTCAAACTCCTAATCGAGGAGGTGTTCTTTTAAATTCTTGGTGCAAAAATAACTCTAATAATCAGAGCCACCAAATATTTTAATGAATATTTTCATCACGGCGCTTTCATTTAAAACACCCACACACAATGCCCATAGGTTAGGACATGCCAATGGCATATTCCTACCTGTAGGTGGCTTGCGCCAAACTGCCCTCTCTGATGGTGGATTGGTGGGGAATAAAGGGTTGGTTCTTTTGTTATCGCTATAGGTTTTGGAGGATGGCGGCGAGTTGGGTGGCGGTGTGGAGGGTTTCGGGGGCGGTTTCGATGTGGGTGGAATCGAATTGGAGTTGTGCTTGGCTGTAGAAAGGAGTGCGTGCGGCGAGTTGGGTGGTGATAAACGCGTGAATTTCTTCGTCGGTTTTGTTGGCAATCAGCGGTCGTTTTGCCTTTTGTTCGGGCAGGCATAGTCGTGCTGCAATTCTTTCCACCTCTGTGGTGAGCCAAATGGTGATACCCGTCCGATTCATCAGTTGCATATTCCCCTCAAAGCATGGCGTACCGCCTCCGCACGCCACGATGCAGGGCATGGCAGCCACTTCGCGCAGGGCTTGCTGTTCTAATTGTCGGAACGCGGTTTCGCCCATGGTGCGAAAAATTTCGGTGATTTTGGCTTCGCATTTTTCCTCAATGTAGTCGTCGAGGTCGATAAACGGCACTTTCATCACCGATGCCAGTGCTGCTCCGAGGGTGCTTTTTCCACACCCCATATATCCTATCAAAAAAATGGTTTGTGTCATTAATAGTGTTGTGGTTACCTTGTGCGGTTTTGGCGTAGTCGCTGCCGCGCATTCCGATTTGCAAAAATAGGAATTTGCCTTCAAAAATGCAAATCGCCCGAAATTTCGCGGTTGCTTTTTTTGCCAACGCCGGTGCACGATATTTGGTGGTATCAGTGCGAATTTCGACAAAAAATTGTAACTTTGCTATCCTAACCAACGAAGCAGTGAGCAATGACGAATAGCAAAAAGTGGTATGTGGTGTGGGAAGGCACCGAATCGGGCATTTGCGAAACGTGGGAGGAGTGCTACCTGCGCACCCACAATCACCCCGGTGCACACTATAAGGCGTTTGACTCCGCTCGAGATGCCATCGAGGCATATCGAAGGGGGTTGGATGTGGCAAACGACCCGTATGCCATGATTCGTGCCATTGTGCATGCCGAAACTTCGGAGGTGAATTATGCCAATTTCCCTGACATCTACCCCGGCAGTGTGGCGGTGTGTGCCTTTAGCGCCGATGCCGGCAGGGTTGGGTATCGAGGGGTGGATGTGTGGTCGGGTGCCGAACTCTTTCACTTTGGTCCGATAGCCGGCAGTGCCAACACCGGCGAATTTTTGGCGATTGTGCATGCTTTGGCGCTTTTGCACGGGCAAGGCAAATTCCGCACTGCCATTTATTGCTCTAATGGGATTGCCCTTTCGTGGGTGAAAAAGAAAAAGAGTAATGCGCAAATTCCACAAACACCCGCCTTTGAACAAATGGCACAACTGCTTGCACGTGCCGACCGATGGCTTCAAACCCACGATTTTCAAAATTTTGTGCTGAAATGGAAATCCGATGAATGGGGCGATAACCCTGCCGGTGCGGCAAAAGCAGAGCAATAATCGCTTCTCATTATTTTTGAACAAAAATTATGGCTAAGAGCAAACAAAAATATTATGTGGTGTGGGTGGGCACTGTGCCGGGTGTCTACACTTCGTGGGAGGAGTGCAAGGCGCAAGTACATGGTTTTCCGAAGGCTAAATACAAAGCGTATAGCACTATGGAAGAAGCCACCGACGCTTTCCATGCAGGCTATCAGTCTCCGGAACCGAATAAAGCAAAACAAAAATCAAGGGCAAAAGAGCGGCTTTCGCTCGATGAATTGCTCACGTTGCCCATCGACCATCGCGCCATCGCTGTGGATGCTGCTTGTAGCGGCAATCCGGGGCAAATGGAGTATCAAGGTGTGTATGTGCTTGCCGATGAGCAAATGCCGCCCATTTTTCACTTCGGACCCATTCCCGGCACCAATAATATTGCGGAGTTTCTTGCCATTGTGCATGCCCTTGCTTGGCTCAAGCAAAAAGGCGACTGCCACACGGTAATCTATTCCGATAGCCGCAATGCCATGCTGTGGGTGAAGAATAAAAAATGCAAAACCACCCTCGCCCACACGCCCCGCTTCAGCAAAGCCCACGAAATGATTACCAGAGCAGAAAAATGGCTGCAGCAAAACGAGGCGCCAAATAAGGTGCTGAAGTGGGAAACGAAAGAGTGGGGACAAATCCCCGCCGATTTCGGCAGAAAGTGATTCGTGATTCATAATGCTTAATGCATGATGCATGATGCATAATTTATGATTCTTCTAACTTCTAATCTCTAACTCTGCAATCTCTAACAGCTATATATGCAATTATGAAAGTAGTATTGATTAATCATAGCGATTCGGCAGGCGGGGCGGCAGTGGTGTCGCTCAGGCTGGTGCAAGCCCTTGCCGAACAGGGGGTGGATGCGCGTATGCTGGTCACGCATCCAAGTTTGCCGCCATCGGAGCAGGTGGGGCAGCTGGGTTCGCCCTTTGCCAATAAGTGCCGATTTTTGGCTGAACGACTCCATGTGATGCTACACAATGGCTTCAACCGACGCACACTTTTTAAAATCGACACTTGCCTTTTCGGCGCCCCAATGGCATCACACCCGTGGGTGAAAGATGCCGATGTGGTGGTGCTGGCGTGGGTGAATCAAGCCACGGCATCGCTCCACGGCATTGAACAATTGCACCGTATGGGTAAACCCATCGTTTGGGTGATGCACGATATGTGGAATTGCACCGGCGTGTGCCACCATGCTTTCGATTGCGAGGGCTATTTGGACACTTGCTCCGCATGCCCTTTAACGGGCAAACGAGCACACGACCTTTCTACCGCCACTCAAGCGCGCAAAGCCCGGCTCTACGAGCGGGTGCCTATCCATTTCGTGGCAGTGAGTCGATGGTTGGAGGGGGTGTGCCGCAAAAGCAGCATCATGAAAAATGCCGATGTGAGAATGATTTTCAATGCGTTCCCGGTGCACGATTATCACTATGAGCGCCTCTCGGAACCCTATCCCGGAGTGCCGGCAAATAAAACGGTGGTGATTATGGGTGCGCGACGCTTGGATGAAGACAATAAGGGTTTTCCTGAAATGGTGGAAACCACTCAATATATTGCCCGCCATCGCCCGGAATTGGCAGCGCGCCTGCATTTCATTCTTTATGGAGATATGAAAAATGAGGCGTTGCTACACCAAGTGGCGCTTCCCTACACCTGGGTGGGGGTGGTGAATGCTTCAGAACTCAATCGCCTTTATCGCCACAGCGATATCGTGCTTTCCACTTCGCTCTACGAAAATTTGCCGGGCACGCTCATTGAGGGACAAGCCAGCGGTTGTTTGCCCGTAACCTTTGGCAAAGGCGGGCAGCGCGACATCGTGGACCATCTGCACAGCGGCTACAAGTGTGCGGAAAGTGTGGCTGACGGTTTGGAGTGGGCAATCCAACACCCCGTGAGCCGCCAATGGCTCCACCAAGAAGTGGAACGAAAATTCTCCGCCAACGTAATCGCCAACCAATTTATAGCCCTGTTTAAAGAAATCAAAAATTAGCCATCAAGCATTATGCATCATGAATTAAGCATCATGAATTAAGCATTATGCATTAAGAATTATGAATTATGCATTAAAAAAAGCAAATATGGAATCAATAAAAGAAATATATAAGATTGGGCATGGACCTTCGAGTAGTCACACGATGGGGCCTCGCTTTGCCGCCGAACAATTTGTGCAAATGGTTTCCGGAGTGGCACGCTTTGAAGTGGTGCTTTATGGGTCGCTTGCAGCCACCGGCAAAGGTCACCTCACCGACGTGGCGGTGCTCGAAATCCTG
>SFWW01000025.1 GCA_004559845.1 bacterium | reverse complement strand
GTAGTTGCCGCGCCCCTTGATTTGGAGTGGCAGCGGACTTTCCGCCGAGCCGATAGCTTCCACGCCCTCCACGCCCCGTGGGTCGAGGTAGTAGGTGCCTGCCACATATGTATCCTTTGAGTAAACAAAAGTTTTCTCATAAATAATTATATACAAATAATATTGGTTATTTTTGAAGGAGTGGCTGTAATCAAAGAATATGAATTACAGCCACTGAGCTTTTTTTATTTAAATCAAATGATGTGATTATTCAGGGGTGTCCACTTTTTTCACTTTGCTACCCACGAGGGCATAGAACAAAATGTAGCCTGCACAAGCCACCGGAATGAAGTAGCTGTAGAGGTAGCCCACTATGTCGGCAACCCATGCTTGCAATCCCACCATCACGGCGCAACCAAACACCATGGTCATGAAAATGCCACTGGCTGCTGCGGTGTATTTTCCAAGACCTTCCACAGCCATATTGAAGATGCCGCCCCACATCACCGAGGTGCACAGGCCCACTAAGATGAAGGCAAGCACGCACGCCGGCACTTGCGGATAAATTACTTCCAGTTTGCCCCAGTCGATACCAACCACGGTCACTTTCCACGATTCGGGCGCAAAGATGCCGAACAGCAACAGCACGATGGCTACAGCTGCCACGGTGCTCACCATAGCACGGCTGCTCACCTTGCTACCGATGCTGCCACCCACAGAGCGACCCACAAACATCATGAGCCAATACACCGAAGCAATCAAGCCTGCCACGCCGGCAGAGAGTCCTACGGCATCGGTTTGAAGATAAGAAATCATGTAGGTGGGGGTGCCAACTTCCACGCTCATATACAAGAAAATGGCAAGAGCGCCCATCGATAATTGCGGGAATTTCAATGCACCTGTGATGAGATTCAATTCCACCTTGGCTTGCTCAGGTTCTTCAATTTTGGTGAAGAGCAAAATCACGAAAGCCAACGCGAAGATAATGCCGGCAATCAGCAAGGCGGGAGTGGCGTCGGAAATGCCGGTGCTTTTGGTTACTTCGCCAATGAGCGCACCCATCAAGATGTAGACAGCCACAGCGGATGCCGAATTGAAAGCGCCACCAATTTGGATAAGTTGGTTGCCGGTTTTGCCGCCGCCGCCCAGCACATTCAAAAGGGGATTCACCACGGTGTTGAGCATACACATACACAAACCGCTGATAAAGGCGCCAATCAAATAAATCCAGTAGCTTCCGGCCACACCGCTAAGGTATTCGAATCCGATGCCGACAAGCCCCACAATCAAGGCGAGCAAAGCCGTTTTCTTGTATCCGAATTTGGCAATCAGCATGCCGCTGGGAATACCCATCACCAAGTAGGCGATAAAGTTAGCATAATTACCAATTTGTCCGGCAAGCTCAGAAGCACCGAATTGGTTCTTCACAATGGTTGCCATTGGAGAGCAAAGGTTGGTCACAAAAGCAATCATTGCAAAGAGGGCAAT
The DNA here is from genome assembly GCA_004559845.1 of bacterium. Lineage (GTDB taxonomy): Bacteria > Bacteroidota > Bacteroidia > Bacteroidales > Muribaculaceae > Sodaliphilus. Next base: position 12,113 of record SFWW01000025.1, on the reverse strand, counting down.
CATCATAATAATAGCTGCCCATTGTTTTGTTTGTTTTGCCATTTTTGTTTTTTGTTTAGGTTATTAATGTTTTGGTTAGTTGTTTACTTGAAAATTTTGATGATGTAAAAATACATCATTTTTTTGATTTAAAACGAAAATAATCGCTATTTCCTTTCAAAAAAATGCATATTTCCTATCATTTGCCTCATTTACTTCAGTGAAATCAGTATTGGCGAGGTCCGAAAATTTGGGTGCCGATGCGCACCAAAGTGGCGCCGTGCTCCACGGCGATGTGCCAATCGTCGCTCATTCCCATGCTCAGCTGATTGAAATCAGCGCCGGGGAAGATTTGCTTCTCAAGGAGTGTGGCATAGGTGGATGCCACTCGTGCAAATTCCGAAGCAATGAGAGCGGTGTCGGTGGTGAAAGTAGCCATTGCCATTAATCCGCGGTAGCGCACATGCTTAAAAGGTTGAAATTCGCCATTTTCTGCCAATTGCATCAATTCTTCTACGGCAAATCCGCTTTTGGCTTCTTCTTGCGCCACGTGGAGTTGGAGTAGCACATCTACGCTGCGCCCGATGCGTGCGGCTTCTTTATCGATGGTGGAGAGCAAGCGGATGCTGTCCACACTGTGAATGAGCGATACGATGGGCATGATTTGGCGCACTTTATTGCGCTGCAAATGCCCGATAAAGTGCCATTGGACATCATCGGGCATAAGTGGTGCCTTAGCCACGAGCTCTTGGGCGTGACTTTCGCCAAAAATGCGCTGACCGGCGGCGTAAGCCTCTTGCAACTGCTGCACCGGATGATACTTCGACACAGCCACAAGGCTCACCCCTTCGGGCAATTGCGCTTTAATTTGGGTAATATTTTCGGCAATGCTTTGTTGCATTATTCTTCTTTGGCTGCTGCGCCGCTCAAATTTTCAGAAAATACATCGATATAGGGCATTTCGGTGATGTTCACGATTTCGAAATCAAACAGCACACTCTTCATGGCTTCCAAGAAGTAGTCTAATGCCAATTTAAATTCAGAGGCTTGCACCAAGCTAAAACTTGCGCTACGCTTTTCGGCACCGGTTTTTTCGTCGATGGTAATCATATTGATTTTCACCTTATACCAGCGGTCGCCACCTTCGTGATAAATCACATCTTCGAGGCGCACTTTGCGCACCACCGTCACGGTGAGGTCGCCCGAAGTGTAGGGCTCCATTTCCTTGATGATGCGGGCTTCGGCTTCGGTAAACGAAAGTGCATCCACCAAGAAAGCCTCCGTTACCGATTTCATGGCACCGGTTTCGAGCATCGTTTTATCATATTTTACCTTAGTTTCAAACCATTGACTCATAATCGTTTTGTTTTTAAAGAGTTAGTAATCAAATAAAATTTCGTATGTGTTTTGCCCATTTTTGAATGAGCGCATAGCATCCACAAAGTTAAGCATTTTTTATGGTTTTTCTGCCATGAAATGCTACAAAAAAATGGAGGAAAATGTGCATCGATTTGCAATTCAGTGCTTTGTTGTGTAACTTTGCACTTGCAAATTTCAAGCCCCATATCCGATGAGTGATTTTTATAGAACCATCAAAGCGCGCTCCCAAGCCAAATACACTGAGAAAATGAGCAAATTTCTCTCTTTTGCCGTGCCTGTGGGCTCGGCGGAGGAAGCTAAAGCCGTGGTGAAAGCCATTTCTAATGAATACCACGATGCCCGTCACTGCTGCTGGGCATATATGATTGGCACCAATCGCGATGAATATCTTTCGAGCGACAATGGCGAGCCTTCCGGCACGGCGGGCAAACCCATCTTGGGGCAAATTAATTCCTTCAATCTCACCAACATAGTGATTGCGGTGGTACGCTATTTCGGTGGTATTAAGTTGGGCACTTCGGGACTGATAGTAGCATATCGCGAGGCCGCTCGCTTGGCGATAGAAAACGCCGAAATTTTGGAATGTCACGAGCAAGCGCGTGTCACCTTCAATTTCCCATATTTGTGTATGAACGATATGATGAAAATTGTGAAGTCCAATCCGGTGAAGGTGATAGACCAAGCCTTCGACAATGATTGCGTGATGACCCTGGAATGTGACGCCGACAAAATGCCGGCGCTCATTGCCAAGATTGAACAGGTGGATGGCTCTGCTATTCTCTCTCGCTAAATGCCATGCGGCATTTCACGTGGCTCACACCGTCCACATCGATGGATAACTTACAGTCCATCGGGGCGGTGTCGTTGATTTGGATATCCACAGTGGTTCCGTGGAGTGTTTCTTTGAGGAAAGCAATTTCTAATCGGCTCACAAATTCGCGGTCGTATTTTTCCAAAGAGAATTGATTTTGGAGCAAATCGAGGTATTTCACTGTGTTCACGTGGCGGTTGATATCGCAGTCCATATAGCCAAAAGTGTAGGCTGCGGTGCGCGAGGGTTCCACGGTTTTCAGTCGTCCTTGCGGAGCAATGGGGCACTCCCTACCGCTAATGTTTTCGCTAATGTAACTCAGCTTGCTGATGTCCACACTCTCTCTGGTGGCAAAATCAATCACCATCCAAATGGTGCGCACATAGCCAATCACTTCATCGTTATGGTCGCGTATCTCCATATTGCGCTGCGAAAAGTGGCGATTGTAGCTTTCAATCCATGTGGTGAACGAATAAGGCTCATTCACTTTCGGGTAGCGTGTCATTTCCACGGTTACGCGCGAAAGCACCCATCCCTGGTTGCTTTCAATCATTTTGGCATAGCCCACACCCCAGGCATTGGCATGCAAGGTTGCCATTTCTATGATACGCGTCATCACCAACGAAAGTGGCATCTCTTTTTCGGGATTACATTCGGCTGCGGTGAGAAAAAATTCTTGTCGGAATTCTTTTAAATTGCTCATAGCGGATAGTTGGGTTTTGAAAATTGGCAACAAAATTACTAATTATTTTTAATTCTTTACATCCCCGGCACACTTTTAGCCAAAAATTCTTACCTTTGTACAATAAATCATTACTTCCACGCCGATGTTTCACTTTTTTAGAAAGAAAACTGCCGATTCCACCCTGTTTTATCACACCGATGTGCACAGCCATATCCTCCCTTATGTGGATCATGGAGCTCAGCACACGCAAATGGGTATTGACTTGCTCAAAGCCGAAATGGAGATGGGCATCAGTAGGGTGGTGCTCACTTCGCACGTCACTTCCGAAGTGTTTGAAAACACCAACGATTCGCTCACCCAAGCGTTCATTCCCTTTCAAGAGGCGGTGAAAGAAGCCGGAATTGATATGCAATTGCACCTCTCGGCAGAATACCGAATCGACGAATTTTGGCGCAAGCAATATGAAGAAGGAAAAATTTTGCCCATGCCGGGCAACTATTTGCTCTTGGAAAATTCTTTCTATCAAGAATTAATTGGCTCCGAACAAATTATGTTCGACCTCAATTGCCGTGGTTATCACCCCATTCTGGCACACCCGGAGCGCTATCCCTATTATGCGCAAGACAAAGACCGCTACACTGCGATGCACCAATCGAATGTGTTGTTTCAAGTCAATATCCTATCCTTTACCGGCTACTTCGGACATACCGCCCGCGAAACTGCCTTTTGGCTCTTGAACCACGATTTGGTCGATTTCCTTGGCTCCGACATCCACCACCACAAGCACGCCAAAATCATCAAAGACTACCTCGCCGGCAAAGAATGGCGAAAAATAGCCCAAAAGCTCCAAGGCCGCATCCTTAACGATGAAGTGTAAATCCACCTCCACCCATCTCTATCCCCTAAATAGCCATCCCACCATCAGCCCCCACCAATATTCATTGTTTTGAAGCCGCACCACACAAATTTCCTATCTACCGTCCCTTTGCAATATAAATGAAAGAACCGTGCAAATAGGATGTAAATTTTGGGGCATTTTGATGATTGAATGAAAGAAAATTCGTAAATTAGCAACGCAAACGATGTTCGGTTGTGTTATATATAATAAACCATTATAATGGAAACGAATACATTAAACACGATAAGGCAATACCTTGCTACACAGCCTATAAAAAAGGCATGGCTGTTCGGTTCTTACTCAAGAGGTGAGGAAAGGGCAGATAGTGATATTGACATACTTGTAGAATATAATGATTCCGATTCGATATCGCTGATGACCATATCAAGAATCATAACCTCATTGAGCAAACAACTCAACCGCAAGATAGATATAGTGGAAGATGGTTGCCTTATGCCATTTGCCGAAAAAAGTGTTGAAAAAGACAAACAGCTTATTTATGAGAGAAAAGATTAAGGACAAAGGAAGACTTGAACATATTCTGAATTCTATTAATGTGTTACTCAGCAATAAAGACAAATATGAATTTGCTGATGTTGAAAATGACCCAATCGTATTCTTTGGGTTTGTAAAGCATGTTGAGATTATTGGAGAAGCTGTTTATATGCTCACTGATGAGTTTAGGGTCAATCATCCTGAAGTTGATTGGGATGTGATTGAAGGTATGAGGCATGTATTGGTGCATGGTTATTACAGAATAAGGCCAATGCAATTGTGGAATACCATCATGTATGATATTCCAAAACTCAAACCATTTATAGAATCCTATCTCAAGGAATAATTGATATCAACCATTAGATTAAAGTCAACAACATATATCCTGGAAAAGAAGATACAATAATTGAACCTTAAATTATTTTATTGTCCCTCTTCCATGACAGACAGGGCAATTTCGGCAGGCAGGTCGGCAATGTCTTGTCGCGAAAGAAGGAGTGCAGTAGGTGTTAGGGTGTTTTCCATAGCCATTTTCCAAGCCACGGAAGTTTCGGCGGCATCAGCCGGTCGGAGCACGAGCATACTATTGCGCCCGCTATGGTTTTTTAATTCTTCCATCAAGCGAATTTGTGCTTCCTGTTCCACCGGTTTGTGGGTGGGTCCGTCTTCGCCCACGCGGAAAGCATCGTGAGTCCAGATGAATTTCACCGGCATTTCCATCAAAGCCGACAGGCGTAAGGCAGGCTTCATGTAGTCGCTAAACACGAAGAAGGTGGCACAAGCGCCAATCACCCCGCCGTGGAGTGCCATACCATTAATAATGGCTGTCATTGCCAATTCCGACACGCCGGCTTGCAAAAATGCGCCGGAGAAATCGCCGGGAGCGAATGCTTTGGTTTTCTTTAAGAAACCATCGGTTTTGTTGCTGTTTGCCAAGTCTGCCGATGACACAATCATGTTGGGCACTTGCTCAGCCAGGGCTCCGAGCACATTTGCCGATGCGGCACGAATGGCGAAAAATTGCCCAAAAATTGCAAGGCCGCATCCTTAACGACCAAATCTAAACTCCTACGCTTTTTCTACAATAAACGAACCGTTTGAATTTGGAAACTGCAAAACTTTAAAATTCCGTTATTCTTTAGCTGATAGGTGTTGGATTTTTGGTGATAATTATTTAATTTTGTGGCGCAGAATTGATTGTGAGGCGTGATGCATCCCTCGTTTGCTTTAATTTCTTACAATGCGACAAACCACTGAAAAGGTGCTATTAGCAATCTCCACACCTTTTTGGATTGATGAATATCATATGATTAATCGGCTTTTTCGGAGATTGAAAGCCATACATAGAATTTTTGTATGATGAAAAGTGTAATTTCTTTCGTCTTACTTTTCGTGATGGCGCTTTCTGCCTCGGCAGCAAAGCGAGGTGACGTGAATGGCGACCTTACGGTGAATGTGAGCGATGTGACAGCCCTCGTGAACAAAATTTTGAGTATCGCCGACTATCATCCCGATTTGTGCGACCTCAATGGCGATGGCACCGTGAATGTGAGTGATGTAACCACCCTCGTGAATATCATTCTTAACGGCGATACCGAGTCGTCGGATATTCAAACTTTCACCGTGAACGGAGTGACCTTTAAAATGGTGACGGTGGAAGGCGGCACCTTTACGATGGGAGGCACTTCGGAGCAAGGCGCTGTGGCAAGCGATGAAAAGCCCACCCACTCCGTAACATTGTCTACCTACTTGATTGGAAAAACCGAGGTGACTCAAGAATTGTGGCAAGCGGTGATGGGAACCAACCCCAGTACTACTAAGGGCAATAGTTTCCCGGTTGTAAAGGTATCGTGGAATGATTGTCAAACTTTTATCAACAAACTCAATGTCCTCACCGGCAAGAATTTCCGCCTCCCCACCGAGGCTGAATGGGAATATGCAGCACGGGGTGGTAATAAGAGCAAAGCCTACAAATATAGCGGTTCCTCCAGTATTAATAATGTGGCATGGTACAAAGCTAATGCCGGCATCATCAAGCCCGTGGCATCCCTGCAATCCAACGAGTTGGGCATCTACGATATGAGTGGCAACGTGTGGGAATTTTGTAACGATTGGTATGGCAATTACTCAGGCGAGGCTCAAACCAATCCCATCGGTCCGGCGAGTGGCGATTATAGGGTGCAACGTGGTGGCAGTTGTGCAACCAGTGCCGATCAATGCCGCATCTCATATCGCGGAGCGGCGGACCCCACAGTCCCCTTTGATCATGTAGGGCTCCGACTATGTCTGCCCACCGAACCATCTTTCACGGTGAACGGCGTGAGCTTCGATATGGTAGAGGTGGAAGGCGGCACCTTTACAATGGGTGCCACCGCAGAGCAAACCGGTGTGTTTGGTGATGAAAAGCCTACACATCAAGTGACCTTGCCTTCCTACTACATTGGCAAAACGGAGGTTACCCAAGAATTGTGGCAAGCGGTGATGGGTAGCAACCCCAGCAATTTTACAGGCAAAAATCTGCCTGTAGAGAAAGTTTCGTGGGATGATTGCAAAACATTTATTGCAAAACTGAATGCCCTCACCGGCAAAAACTTCCGTCTCCCCACCGAGGCTGAATGGGAGTTCGCCGCTCGTGGCGGCAATAAGAGTCGGGGCTACAAATATTGCGGTAGCAACACACTCAGCGATGTGGCATGGTATGTGGATAACAGCGACAACAAGACTCACCCCGTTGCCGCTAAGGCGCCCAACGAGCTGGGCATCTACGATATGAGTGGCAACGTGTTAGAATGGTGTAATGATTGGTATAGTAGCAGTTACTACACAAGCGAATCGCAAACCAATCCTACCGGACCTGATAGTGGGTCTTCTCGCGTGCGCCGTGGCGGTAGCTGGAACTATAGAGAGAATACCTGTCGCGTTTCGTATCGTGGCAACACCACACCTTCGTTTCGCTACAACTATCTCGGGCTCCGCTTGTGCCTCTCCGCCGAGGAATCCTTCACGGTTAACGGCGTGAGCTTTGCAATGGTGCCGGTAGCCGGCGGCACCTTTACCATGGGCGCCACTTCTGAGCAAGGTGCCAATATCGACTCTAATGAAAAGCCCACCCATCAGGTGACGCTATCCTCCTATATGATAGGCAAAACCGAGGTTACACAAGCATTGTGGCAAGCGGTGATGGGTAGCAACCCCAGCTACTTTAGAGGAGACAACCTACCTGTAGAGCAGGTGTCGTGGGACGATTGCCAAAAGTTTATCACCAAATTGAATGCCCTCACCGGCAAAAACTTCCGCCTGCCCACTGAAGCAGAATGGGAATATGCTGCTCGGGGTGGTAACATGAGCCAAGGCTACAAATACAGTGGCAGCAACGAGATTGGTAATGTGGCTTGGTATGACAACAATAGCGGTAACAAGACTCACCCCGTAGCCACCAAGGCGCCCAACGAGTTGGGCATTTACGATATGAGTGGCAACTTGTGGGAATGGTGTAGCGACTGGTATGGCTCTTACAGTAGCACTGCTCAAACCAATCCTACAGGTCCCGATAGTGGGTCGAACCGCATAACCCGTGGCGGTAGCTGGGGCCACGACCTTTTGGATTGTCGAGTGGCGATACGGGGTGCTATCGGTCAAACGAGCCGTAGCATCGGCTTTGGACTGCGGCTCGCTTTCTAAAACCTTCTACAACACCCTCTAATCGTACACCCAACCCACAATCGCTATCCTGTAGTGTGGCAATATTTTACGTCCGAGCCCCACCGATTCGTTTGATTCGTGGTTAAAAATCCGGTGCCCCTACCTATTGGTGGCTTTGTGGGTGGCGGGCTTTCAGGCTTCGCCATTATTGAGGGAAGAGATTAGCGATGGTATGAAAATTGAGGCTGTGTCAATTTATTTTTTGGCACAGCCTCATTTTACACAGCCTCATAGGGGGCTTTATTCTACTCTGAATTATTTTACTGCGAGTTTTGTTACTCTATTGCCGACCTTAACGATGTAGAAGCCCGGGGCTACTGCGATTGTTGCACTTGATGCTTCTATTGAGGTAACGATTTGACCGGTTGTTGAGTAAACGGTGATAGAGGTCAGCGCATCGGCAGCCACATGGATGTTGCCATTGCCGGCAAAAATGCGTGCACCACCGCCATCTATTTCATCAATGCTTGTGGTGGAGGGTGCTTCGGTTACTTCTTGCAAGGTGAAAGCCAATCCATTGCCTTCTCTCTTCACAATTCCGGTAAAGGAATACCATCCATCCACACCAAATGTGAAGGTTGCAGGGTCGAAATATACCTTCATGGTGAGCGGTTCGATTGCAGTTTCGTTGTCGGCGGTGGTAGCCATATCTGCCGACTGTAATACGAGATAGCCTTCTGAAGGATGGATATTCGCAACATTCACATTGCCACCAACGGCGCAATATTCGGCGGGTTGCGGAGCCACGAGCCAAATGTTGCTCACGGCAGCATTATCGGCATGGATATTGAAGTTTTCCACGCGGAATGTGTTGATGGCTGCCACGTTGTGTTCGGTTTGTCCCACTTCTTGGTCGAATGAAATAACAGGATATTCGGTGTTCGCCACCACGTTAGCTACGTGATTGGCAGTTTCAAGTCCTTTTCCCACATAATCGGCAGACAAGCCGGAGATAGCCACCCAGTCGTCTTGGTGGAAGTTGCTTTCTTTGTCGCTCAGCTCTGCCGATTTCTTGTCCTCGTTGAAGGTGTTCTTCGAAGAACCGGTGTTGAGTTCTGTGGAGGCATAGAGATATGTTCCGTCGTGATAATGTCCATACAGATTTGGAACGATGAGATAAGCCTCACCGGGATTTGCGCTCAACACCTTGTCAAGACCCACCTCGGTGCTGAGGGGATTGAGCGTAAATTCCAAAGAGATAGGGTCGCAGCAGTTGGTGCCATTGGTAACATAAGCACACACTTTGCAAGATTTATTGATTTGGATTGGAGCGGTGTAACGGTAGGTTTGGTGAACTTCATTGATTCCTTCATAACCATCCGCTTCATTTGGAGTGGTGATATAATAGTAAATGTCACCATCCGTGTTGCTATTGGAGAGCGTCAACTCGAAAGGCAAATTAAATTCGCCCGAATTGCGAGAAGCCTCCGGAGCGAGTAGATTGCGTTCACCGAATCCTTCCTTGATTCTATCGCTGAAACTTTCCCATGGCGCAAATGAACGATATGCATCGTGGCTTCCAAACGGCACATAGAGATGCCCCTGATAAATCTCATTGTCGAAGACATTATTAGGGCAATTATCGCCATAAAGAGGCTCGGCGGTTTTGTTGTTTACGGTTCTGATATTTGTGCAGCCGGCAAACGCATTACTGCCGATGGAGGTTAATCCTTCGGGGAGAGTAATGCCGGTGAGCATGGTGAGGTCACGGAATCCGTTTTCAGGGATAGCCACTACCGGCACGGAATCACACTGCTCGGGAATATCGAGCATTTCCGGGATGTCTTCTTCGAGCGCATATTGCGATTTGCTGACAGCGTATCCGCCGGGCACGTCGGAATAGGCAAATATCGACGGGTGTTTGATTTTGCTGAACTTGTTCCAAAATGCGTCGGAGGCAAAATCGCTGTATTTTTCATCGAGCACTTCAATCAGGGTGTTATTGTAGTGCCCTTCATCGAAGGCATCTTCGCTTTCCACGGAGGGCGGATTGTTTGTTGCGGATTTGATACTGATGGATGCCAATGCGTTACATCCGGCGAACGCTTTGGTGCCGATGGATGTGACATTTGCTAAGTTGATATTCTGCAAGGAGGCACAGCCACTGAAAGCGGTTCCGCTAATTACAAAGGGATTATCCACAGGAAGGTCTATTCTTTCAAGGCTCTCGCAGCCTTCAAAGCAGGCATAACCGATTTTTGATAAAACGGGGGGGCAAGTGGAAATAACCTCTTTGAGATTTTTACAACCGTAGAAAACGCTGTCCATTTCATTATTCTCGCCCGATCCCTTGAGGCGATGCACCTTCACCGACTTCAAGTTGTCGCAAAATCTAAAAACATCGGGCTGAAAGATAGTATAGTCGTCTCCTGAGCCGGATATAGTAAAGGTTTCGAGCGCTTTGCAGGTTTGGAAATTGTAGAGACCAGTGTTGGCAAATCGCAAATTACTATTGGCTTTTACGCTTTTTAAACTATCGCAATTAGAAAATGTGTAATAGCCATCCAGGAAAAACTCATCCAATGTGATTGTAGTGAAGTCAAGACTTTTGAGGCCGGAATAACAGAATGCCATTTGACCGATTATATAAGTGTTGGCAGGGAACACTATCGACTTAAGGTTTGGGCACCAGCAGAAAGTACACTCAGGGATTCTAATTTTTCCGGTAGCATTATTAGGCAGTTTTACAGAGTGGAGGTTTGTGCAACCGGCGAAAACCCATATCCCAAAGAACCCGCTGTCGGTATAGCAATTTATTCCATCTTCAAACTCAACACTCTCGAGTGCGGTGCAGTCTTTGAATGCTGCTTCACGCACTGTTTCCAAACTTTTCGGCAACTTAATCGACCGGATGCTTGTGCAGCCTTCAAAGCAGGATATGCCAATATATTTCAGGTTGCTGTTGAGGGGCACATCCTCCAGCATAGAACAGCCATTGAATGCGTAATCACCGAAGGATTCAACACTTTCGGGAAGTGATTGGATAAACTCAATACCTGTACATCCCTGAAAACACCCGGGACCAATATATTTCAAGTTGCTTCCTTCTTCAAATTCGATAGCCAAGATATAGTTGTTATAAGAAAACCCTTTAATGCCTACAATAGGAAGACCATCACTTACGCGTGTTGCCGGCACAAACAACACATTATCGTAACGCAAATCTTGGATTGGGGATATTATGTAACCGCTTCCGTCTTCTGTTAGTTCGTAATGGAATGGTGCGTCTAGTTCGTTTTGGGCATGGGCTGGCAATGCCGAGGTGATAATCAACAAGGCTAATAGCCATGCTGATCGATGAAGTGAAAAATTGAATTTTGCTGACATAATGATATAATTTAAATGTTTGTTTGCGAGAGGTTGCGATAATAGAATGCTACTATTATTTTGCAAATATAGCGATAAATAATTACGATTCAAATGTTAAGAGCAAAATATTTTAGCACGGCTCTTTCATTTACGGCTATTTTTGATAGCGGCTGCTCGATTTGGTGAGGTTTGGTGGCTTGGGTGGGATGTCGGGGTTTTGATGTATGGAAATGAATAAAAAAGTCGGGAGGCGGGGATGTGAGGGCTAAAGCCCTTTCGTGGGACGGTGAGTGGGATAAAGCCTGAAAACTCATTTTCAGCTTTATCTCCACTCGCGCCCACGGTGGGCTGCTTCGCACCCCACTCACACCCCTCGCCGCCCGAAGAAAAAGCCGCTTCGCGGAAAAAAAGTCGGCTTCGCCGAAAAAAAACTTGCCTGTGGAGGTTGGCGTGGGCGGCTGCGTGGGTGTGGGCATTGAGGGGCGGGCGCAAAATATTGCGCCCCTACAAGTGGAAAAGTGGCTATAGAGGCTATAGATGCTATAGATGCTATAGACGCTATAGACGCTATAGATGCTATAGTGTGCTATAGTGGGTGTGGTGGGTGGGTGGCTTTTTTGGGGCTATGGGGTGCTGTGTGGGCATTGGGGGAGGATTTGGGGGTGGAGGTGCGGGGGGAGGATGGCTGTTACTGTTTTTTCGAGGGTGGCGATTTTTGATTTTATGGATTCGTGTTCGTTTGATTTTGTGGAGGGTTGGAGTTTTGTTTTTAGTTCGGTGAGGGTGTAGAGGGCTTCGATGGCTTCGGTGAGTTGGGCTGCTGTAGTGGATTCGGGGAAGGTGTGTGGGAATGG
>SFWW01000024.1 GCA_004559845.1 bacterium | reverse complement strand
AAGAAAAAACGAGGGACTCTATAAGGTGTTTTCGGAGAATTTCCCCATTGCGGACACCCGAAACAACTTTGTGCTGGAATTCCTTGACTACTACATCGACCCGCCTCGCTATTCTATCGACGAGTGCTTCGATCGTGGTATCACCTATTGTGTGCCTTTGAAGGCTAAATTAAAACTCTATTGCACCGACCCCGACCACGAGGAATTTGCCACGGCTGTGCAGGATGTGTATCTCGGCACTATCCCCTACATGACCGATAAGGGCACTTTCATCATCAATGGTGCAGAGCGAGTTGTCGTTTCTCAGTTGCACCGTTCACCGGGTGTGTTCTTTGGCCAGAGCATTCACGCCAATGGCACTAAACTTTATTCGGCTCGCATCATTCCTTTCCGTGGCTCATGGATTGAATTTGCCACTGATATCAACAATGTGATGTATGCCTACATCGACCGCAAGAAAAAATTGCCGGTCACCACTTTGCTCCGCGCCATAGGATTGGAGTCGGACAACGACATCATCAAGATTTTCGGTCTCGCCGAAGAACTCAAAGTAAACAAAACCAACCTTAAGAAGGCTGTGGGACGCAAACTCGCTGCCCGCATCCTTAATTCCTGGAACGAGGACTTCGTTGACGAAGATACCGGTGAAGTGGTTTCTATCGAACGTAATGAGGTGCTCGTGGACCGCGATGAGGAGCTCACCGAAGAGGTGGCTGCAAAAATTCTTGAAAGCGGTACCAACGTGATTCTTCTCCACAAAGAAGATATCAACACCAGCGACTACCAAATCATTTTCAATACCCTCAGCAAAGACACCTGTAGCACCGAAAAAGAGGCTATCACCTACATCTATCGACAAATGCGGAGCGCCGACCCTGCCGACGATACCTCCGCTCGAGAATTGATTCAAAACCTCTTCTTCAGCGAAAAACGCTACGACCTTGGCGACGTGGGACGATTCCGCATCAACAAAAAACTCGGTCTCGACACCGACGACTCGGTGCGCGTGCTCACCAACCAAGACATTATTGAAATCATCAAATACCTCATCGGGCTTATCAATAGCAAAACCGATGTGGACGATATCGACCACTTGAGCAACCGTAGGGTGCGCACTGTGGGCGAACAACTCTACAACCAATTTGGCGTGGGACTCGCACGTATGGCTCGCACCATCCGCGAGCGGATGAATGTGCGCGACAATGAAGTGTTCACTCCCCTCGATTTGATTAATGCGAAAACCATCTCGTCGGTGATCAACACTTTCTTCGGAACCAACGCCCTATCACAATTCATGGACCAAACCAACCCGCTTGCCGAAATCACACACAAGCGTCGTATGTCGGCTCTCGGCCCCGGTGGTTTGTCGCGCGAACGCGCCGGTTTTGAGGTGCGCGACGTGCACTACACCCACTACGGCCGTCTCTGCCCGATCGAAACTCCGGAAGGTCCTAACATCGGTCTGATTTCTTCACTCTGTATCTACGCCAAAATCAATAAACTCGGCTTTATCGAAACACCGTATCGTGAAGTGAAGAATGCCAAAGTGAATCTCAACAACGACGACATCGTTTATCTCACCGCTGAAAGCGAAGAAGGCAAAATCATCGCACAAGGCAATGCGCCTCTCAACGATGATGGCACTTTCGTGCGCAATAAGGTGAAGGCGCGCCTCGAAGCCGACTTCCCCGTGGTGGCGCCTGGCCAAGTGGAATTGATGGACGTGTCGCCTCAACAAATAGCGTCGATTGCAGCTGCCATGATTCCCTTCTTGGAGCACGACGACGCCAACCGTGCTTTGATGGGTGCCAACATGATGCGCCAAGCTGTGCCGCTGCTCCGCAGCGAAGCGCCTATCGTGGGCACGGGTATTGAAGAACGCCTCGCCTACGACAGCCGCACACAAATTCAGGCTGAAGGCGCCGGCGTAATAGAATATGTGGATGCCGAAGTGATTCGCATTCGCTACGACCAAACCGAAGAAGAAGCCTTCGTGAGCTTCGACGAACCGGTGGTGGAATATCGATTGCCGAAATTCCGCAAAACCAACCAAAGCACCACCATCGACTTGCGACCCATCTGCGAAGTGGGACAGCACGTGAATGCCGGCGACATCCTCACCGAAGGATATTCTACCGAAAATGGAGAATTGGCGCTCGGACGCAACCTCAAGGTGGCTTACATGCCTTGGAAGGGATACAACTACGAAGATGCTATCGTGCTTAATGAACGCGTGGTGCGTGAAGATATCCTCACCAGCGTGCATGTAGATGAATACACCCTCGAGGTGCGCGAAACCAAGCGCGGTATGGAAGAACTCACCAACGATATTCCTAACGTGAGCGAGGACGCTACCAAGGACCTTGACGAACGCGGTATCATTCGTGTGGGTGCACACGTGCGACCCGGCGACATCATGATTGGTAAAATCACTCCGAAGGGTGAAAGCGACCCCACTCCCGAAGAAAAACTCCTTCGCGCCATCTTTGGCGATAAGGCGGGCGACGTGAAAGATGCCTCCCTCAAGGCTAATCCTTCGCTGAAAGGTGTGGTGATTGGCACCCGTTTGTTTGCGCGCAATATGAAAAAGCGCACGCGCACTCGTGGCGGCGACCCCGAACTGGAGAAGATGGATGCTGAATCGCAAGTTAAGCAAGACGAACTGAAAGCACAACTCATCGATAAACTACTCACCCTCACCAAGGGCAAAACCTCCGAGGGCGTGCAAGACTATGTCGACACTGATATCATTCCCGCAGGTAGCGCATTCTCTAAATCGATGCTCGAATCGCTCGACTACGAGTCGGTGAACTTGAGCAAGTGGACCGACGATGTCCACACCAACGACCTGATTCGCGCTTGCGTGATGAACTATCTGCGCAAGAGCAAAACCATCAGCAACGATTTGCGTCGCAAAAAACTCGACTATTCTATCGGCGACGACCTACCCTCCGGCATCATGCAAATGGCGAAGGTGTATATCGCCAAAAAGCGCAAAATCGGTGTCGGTGATAAGATGGCAGGTCGCCACGGTAACAAGGGTATCGTGTCGCGCGTGGTTCGTCAAGAAGATATGCCGTTCCTTGCCGATGGCACTCCCGTCGACTTGGTGCTCAACCCCCTTGGCGTGCCTTCGCGTATGAACCTCGGTCAGATTTTTGAAGCTGTGCTCGGATGGGCAGGACGTGAACTCAACGTGAAGTTTGCTACACCTATCTTCGACGGCGCTCAGCTCGAAGACCTCGACGAATGGACCGACAAAGCCGGACTGCCGCGAAGCGGTAGCACTCAGCTCTACGACGGTGCCACCGGCGAACCATTCGACCAAAAAGCCACTGTGGGTGTGACCTACTTCTTGAAACTCGGCCACATGGTGGAAGACAAGATGCACGCACGCTCTATCGGCCCCTACTCGCTCATCACCCAACAGCCCCTCGGCGGTAAAGCACAATTCGGTGGTCAGCGCTTCGGTGAAATGGAAGTTTGGGCTATCGAAGCATTCGGCGCTTCTCACGTGCTCCAAGAAATCCTTACCGTTAAGAGCGACGATGTGATGGGACGTAGCAAGGCCTACGAAGCCATCGTGAAAGGCGATCCTATGCCCACACCGGGTATCCCGGAATCCCTCAATGTGCTCCTCCACGAATTGCGTGGCTTGTGCTTAAGTGTGAAACTTGATTAATAATCGTCCATCCTAACTAATCATCATAATGGCTTTTAGAAAAGACAATAAGATAAAGAGCAACTTCTCGAAAATCTCGATTAGCCTCGCTTCTCCAGATGAGATTCTTGAAAACTCCTACGGCGAAGTGCTCAAGCCCGAAACCATCAACTATCGTTCATACAAACCCGAACGCGACGGTTTGTTCTGCGAACGCATTTTCGGTCCCGTCAAGGACTATGAATGTCACTGCGGTAAATACAAACGCATTCGCTACAAAGGAATTGTGTGCGACCGTTGTGGTGTGGAGGTTACCGAGAAGAAGGTGCGTCGCGAACGCAGCGGCCACATCCAACTCGTGGTGCCGGTGGCTCACATCTGGTATTTCCGCTCGTTGCCCAACAAAATCGGCTACCTCCTCGGAGTGGCTACCAAAAAACTCGATGCCGTTATCTACTACGAACGCTACATCGTTATCAATCCCGGACAAGGTGTAATGCTCAACGATAAGGAGGTGTGCAAACTCGATTTGCTCACCGAAGACGAATACCTGAGCATCCGTGCCAATCTCCCCAAAGATAACGATAGCCTCGAAGATACCGACCCCAATAAGTTCGTGGCGAAAATGGGCGCTGAGGCGATCTACGATTTGCTCGTGCAACTCGATCTCGATTCGCTCTCATATTCGCTCCGCGACCAAGCCGGTAAAGAAAATTCACAACAGCGCAAAACGGAAGCACTTAAGCGACTCAACGTGGTGGAATCGTTCCGCGAAAGCAAAAACCTCAACCGCCCGGAATGGATGATTCTTCGCGTGGTGCCTGTCATCCCGCCTGAATTACGCCCGCTCGTGCCCCTCGATGGTGGACGCTTTGCCACTTCCGACCTCAACGACCTTTACCGCCGCGTAATCATTCGCAACAACCGCCTCAAACGCCTTATCGAAATCAAGGCGCCTGAAGTGATTTTGCGCAACGAAAAACGTATGCTCCAAGAAGCTGTCGACTCTTTGCTCGACAATTCGCGTAAGAGTGGTGCCGTGAAGAGCGAAGCCAACCGTCCGTTGAAGTCACTCTCCGACAGCCTGAAAGGTAAGCAGGGTCGTTTCCGTCAAAACCTCCTCGGTAAGCGTGTCGACTATTCAGCACGTTCCGTTATCGTGGTAGGTCCGGAACTGAAAATGGGCGAATGCGGTATCCCTAAAGATATGGCTGCAGAGCTCTACAAACCTTTCGTGATTCGCAAACTCATTGAGCGTGGCATCGTGAAAACGGTGAAGAGCGCCAAAAAGATTGTCGACCGCAAGGAACCCGTGGTGTGGGACATCCTCGAAAATGTGATGAAGGGACATCCCGTGCTCCTCAACCGTGCACCAACATTGCACCGCTTGGGTATCCAAGCTTTCCAACCCAAACTCATCGAAGGTAAGGCTATCCAATTGCACCCGCTCGCATGTACGGCGTTTAACGCCGACTTCGACGGCGACCAAATGGCTGTGCACTTGCCTCTCGGCAACGAGGCGGTGGTGGAAGCACAAATGCTGATGCTGGAGCCTCACAATATTCTTAACCCTGCCAATGGCGAACCTATCACTGTGCCTTCGCAAGACATGGTGCTCGGTCTGTACTATATCACCAAGCTCCGCAAGGGCGATAAGGGCGAAGGACTCGTGTTCTACAGCCCTGAAGAAGCACAAATCGCTTTCAATGAGGGCAAGGTGTCGATGAACGCTATCGTGTCGCTCCGCGTGGAAGAACCCGACGAAAACGGCAACCCTGTGTCGCGCATCGTGAAAGACACTTGCTTGGGACGTGTGCTCTTTAATAACTTCGTGCCCTACGAAATGGGTTACATCAATGAACTCGTTTCGAAGAAGAGCTTGAAGAAAATCATCACCGCGGTTATCCGTAAGTGTGGTGTGCCCCGCTCTGCACAGTTCCTCGACGATGTGAAAAACATGGGCTACTACATGGCTTTCAAGGGCGGCTTGTCGTTCAACCTCACCGATGTGCTGGTGCCTTCCGAAAAGGCTGAAATCATTAAGGAAGGTGACGCACAAGTGGAAGAAGTGATGAACAACTACAATATGGGTTTCATCACCAACAACGAACGCTACAACCAGGTAATCGACATCTGGACCAACGTGAACAACCGCCTTACCAAGATGCTTATCGAGCAAATTTCTGCCGATAAGCAGGGCTTCAACTCCGTGTACATGATGCTTGACTCCGGCGCTCGTGGTTCGCGCGACCAGATTCGTCAGCTTTCCGGTATGCGTGGTCTGATGGCGAAGCCACAAAAATCAGGCGTGGAAGGTGGTCAACAAACCATCGAAAACCCGATTCTTGCCAACTTTAAGGAAGGCTTGAGCGTGCTCGAATACTTTATCTCTACACACGGTGCACGTAAGGGTCTTGCCGATACCGCGTTGAAAACCGCCGACGCCGGTTACCTCACTCGCCGTTTGGTGGATGTGGCACACGATGTGGTGGTTACCGAACACGACTGTGGCACTTTGCGTGGACTCATTTGCCGTGAAGTGAAGAAAAATGATAATGTGGTGGCTACACTGGGCTCGCGCATCGTGGGCCGTGTGTCGGTGCACGATATCGTGGACCCAACCACCAAAAATGTAATCGTGAAGAGCGGCGAAGAAATCACCGACCAGGCTGCCAATCTTATCAATGAACTGCCTATCGAATATGTGGAAATCCGCTCTGTGCTCACCTGTGAGGCTAAGCGTGGCGTGTGTGCTAAGTGCTATGGCCGCAACCTTGCCACTCACCGCATGGTGCAGAAGGGCGAAGCGGTGGGCGTGATTGCTGCACAATCCATCGGCGAACCCGGTACCCAGCTTACCCTTCGTACGTTCCACGTGGGTGGTGTGGCAAGCAACATCGCTGCTGTGAGTAGTTTCGCTTCTAAATATGATGGTCGCCTTGAAATCGACGAACTCCGCACCGTGAAGGATAAAGAAGGCGTGGAAGTGGTAATCGGTCGCATGGCTGAACTCAAAATCGTGGACCTCAACACCGATATGGTGCTCACCACCGCCAACATTCCTTACGGCTCGAAATTGTTCTTCAAATCGGGCGATATCGTGAAGAAGGGCGATGTGATCAACACTTGGGACCCCTTCAATGCCGTAATCGTGAGCGAAGTGGGTGGCACGCTGCAGTTCAACAATTTGGTGGAAGGCGTCACCTATCGCGTGGAAGTGGACGAAACTTCGGGCAACAGCGAAAAGATTATCATCGAATCCAAAGACCGCACGCGAATTCCTGAAGCACTCTTCGTTGACGAAACCGGCGAGGTGCTCAAAACCTACTCCCTCCCTGTGGGCGCACACTTGATGTGCGACGAGGGCGAAAGCATCAGCGCTGGCGAGGTGTTTGTGAAGATTCCGCGTTCTTCGGGCGGCGGTGCCGGCGATATCACCGGTGGTCTGCCTCGCGTTACCGAACTCTTCGAAGCGCGCAACCCGTCGAACCCTGCCGTGGTGAGCGAAATCGATGGCGTGGTGGAATTAGGCAGAATCAAGCGTGGTAACCGCGAAATCAAGGTTACCAGCCGTTTGGGAGAAGAAAAGAAGTATCTTGTGCCGCTGTCGAAGCAAATCCTTGTGCAACAAGACGACTTCGTGCGCGCAGGCACACCGCTCTCCGATGGCGCTACCACCCCTGCCGACATTCTCCGTATCATGGGACCAACTGCCGTGCAGGAATACATCGTGAATGAGGTGCAAGATGTGTACCGCTCGCAAGGTGTGGGCATCAACGATAAGCACTTTGAAGTGATTGTGCGTCAAATGATGCGCAAAGTCACCATCCTCGATCCGGGCGACACCCGATTCCTCGAACAAAGTTTGGTCGACAAACGCGAATTCATGGAAGAAAACGACCGCATCTGGGGCAAGAAAGTGGTGGTGAATGCCGGCGATAGCCAAGAAGTGCAAAACGGTCAGATTATCACCGCACGCAAATTGCGCGACATCAATTCCGCACTCAAGCGCCGCGATATGAAGCAAGTGGTGGTGCGTGAAGCGCTTCCTGCCACTTCCGAACAAATCCTGCAAGGTATCACCCGTGCAGCCCTCCAAACTTCAAGTTTCATGAGTGCTGCATCATTCCAAGAAACCACCAAGGTAATCAACGACGCTGCCATCAGAGGCAAAGTCGACCACCTCGAAGGTATGAAGGAAAATGTGATTTGCGGTCACCTCATCCCTGCCGGTACAGGTATGCGCGACTTGCAAAACATTGTGGTGGGCGATAAAGACGACTTTATCCGAGCCGGACTCGCCGAAAACCTTGCCGAAGAAATTATCGCGCAGCCCGAATTAGTAAAATAAGCCAAGTGAGCCCCCCATAGCTCACACCCTCTAATAAACACGACCGACCGCTTGGAAGCCTCCACTCCCAAGCGGTCGTCACTTTTATCCCCACCACCCCAAAAAAGAAGCAGGCATCTGCTGATGAGTGGAGCAGATGCCTGGCTGAATAGAGTTGCTATGGTTGAATGAAAAGGAGAAATCTTACTTTTGGATTTTTTCGCTGCGGGTGCTGCCGTCGGTGTAGGTGGTTACTTTCACGTTCACGCCACTGAATGGGGTGGCGCTAACTTGTCCGGCGAGGTTTACGTATTTCACCGAAGCGATGGCTTTGGTGGTATCCACGTCGCGCACGGCGGTTGGAGCAGTGGGCTCATCGCTCACCGTGAGTTTGTCCATAGCGAAATAGAGCGGTGTGTTGGCTCCGTATGCACCATTGTCGGTGGTGGTGAGCACGAAGGTGAGGTCTTCCACTGCGCCGAGAGCGGAGAGGTCAACCCAAGTCCAGTCGGTCAGGGCAGTGAATTGTCCGTTGTGATAGCCGGCGAGTTCCACGCTCACCGATTTCTTGGCTCCGCTGGCATCATTGCCATACACTTCAAGGGCGAAGCTGTCGCCTTCTTGATTGAATGCTCGAGCGGGTGAAGCGCCGTTTTTGCAGGCATAGTAGGCATTGGCGGCAATGTTCACATACATTCCCTTGGGGTAGTAGGTTTTTTCATCATCGTAAATCATTTTGCACACGCCGGGACCCATAAAGTCGGCACAATAGGCAAACAGATAGGGCACATTGGCGTCTACGGTTCCGGTGGCGCTGATGCCTCCGCCTGCCATATTGCCCCATTGGTTGGTTATCCAATCGCTTTGGGTGCCATTATCCGAGCATTTCACCAAGGTGAAGCCATCCCAGTAGGATCCGCCCCAGCTGTTACCGGTTTCGAGGTGGTTGAAGATGTAGGGCGGAAATTCGAGGATGTATTCTTCCTCGTTGTAAGTTTCGCTCCACACTTGAGCATTTCCATTGGCGGTGAAATTGATAACTTCTGGATAAGCAGGTTTGCTCAAATCGAGCACATAGTCGGTCGCCGACATTGCTGTGGCAGCAAAAGCCGACATCAAAAAAAGTAATGTTTTTTTCATAATTGTATGAATTGCGATAAATAATATATAGTAATAGTCGTTAGATATGTCAAAAATCGGGCGTTAGGGCTTGTGATATATCTTCACGCAGTCTAACGCCCGATTTGAGATTATTTCAAAATCAGATTGATAAGGGCTGTAACGTCGGTCACATCCACCACGGTGTCGCCATTCACATCTACAGCCACAGGATTGTAGCCTTCTTGCTTCTGACCGAGAATGAAGTTGACCACGGCAGTCACATCGCTCACGTCCACCACACCATCGCCATTGGTGTCGCCAGCGGTCACCTCTGGAAGTGCCTGGTTGGGGTGGAAATCAATACCGCCAGCCACTTCGGTGGAAGTTTCGCCAATCCAGCCGCAATACTGGTTCACAGCGTTATACACCTTAATAAAATGCACCATTGGCAAATAAACAGGCACGCCATCGGCATCCACTGCCCAATCAATCTTAAAGCCACGGTTCATCACTGCCGAATCCATGTCGGTGCGTGGTGAGTATGGGTCATAGTCGGGACGGTTGTCCACATATCCCCAACCCTTGTTCCACTGCACCCAGCTTGTGCCCTTGCCGCTTACGTCGGTGGCATTGTTGCACAATTTCGAGCCAGTGAAAGTGATGGTCTCGCCCTCTGCCCACTGTGGATAGTAACTTTGAGCGTGGAACGAGTTTTTATACACATAGCCGCTGATGCTGTCGGGGTTCACATCGTTGCTGGTCCAGCGGATATAGGTGTTGTCGATGATGCTCTTGTTGTTTGGGTCGGGTGTTTTCACCTTGTTCTCATCGGGTTTGTAATAGGTGATGGTGTAGTTGTGCTGAGTTTTTGGCGAATTGTATTCGCTACCAGCCAATTCATACCATGGGTCGTCGGGCAGTCCGTTGCCGTTGGCATCGTAACTTACCATCACTATGCCCGGTTCGCTGCTTCCACCTGAACTATACTGGTCTGCGAGAAAGGCATTGCCGAAAATTTGGAAATCGTAGTCGCCTTTCACATTCACCACGGGATGATCGAAGCCCACCACCACATAGCCGCCGTAGCTGCCGAGGCTAATCATAGCAGGCTTATACACCATAGTGGAATCACCATCTTCCACATCATAATATCCACAAATATCTTCTGCCACACGAGCCAGAACATCGGCCTTCGTGTCGCCAGCATTGAAGGCTGGAAGCGTGTTCACAAACTGCCCTGGAGCCGGCATAAAGTCGTACACCTTTGTGAGAAAAGGCTGATTCTCCGCCACAGCAGAGAGGCTCATCAAAGCAGAGAGCGCCAGTAAAAAAGTATTCTTCTTCATATTATTGTTCATTTAAATTTTTACCTAAAAATACAAAATGCCCCGGAATGTCGCCTGTGCGCACATCCCACTTTTTCTTACCGTCTTGACCAAAGCAGTAAAGATGGCCAGGATGAATGTAATCTTTGGCATCGGTCACATATATATCCTTTGTGGCAGGATTCACGGCAATGCCGTAGGGTATCTTAATCTGCTTATCGGTGCCGTCGGTGATAAAGTTGCGTGTGAGCACATCCATCTTGTTCACATCTATCACGGCATAAGTCACCTCGTTGCTCATCGTAATGTAGCTCCACTGGGTAGATACCACATACAGCAAATCGCCATCGAGCCAAAAGTTGCTCACTGGCACATCAAAGGTTTTCACAATTCGGTCTTTTCGGGTGTCGTAGGCATAGAGTCGGCTGGGCACCTCATAATAGTCGCCGCGCGACACCACCCACAGCACGCCATGGCGGTCGGCTTTGCACAGCCCTAAATTGATAGCAATGGGAATGCGGCGTTCTTCCTTAAACGTAGCCACATCAATCACCGACAAGGTGTTTTCGTAATCAGGCTTCCTATAACCGCCTGAGTTTGCCACATATATCTTGCCGTTCACAATGTCGAGTTGGTCGGGCTGGAAGCCCACAATGCAGCGGTCCACCTCTTTCATGGTAGCAGTGTCGATTTTCGCTACATATCCCTTTTGCTTATAGTCGGGATCGATTTGAACCGGACCGGCATAACTGGTAATGTAGGCGTAGCCCTTGTAAAATTTCACAAATCGGCAGTTGGGAATATCGATTTGCCCCAGTTTCTTCGCTGTGCGCTTATCGAGCACAAGCACCTTGTTGGATACGTTCACCACCACATACAGTTTTGAGCCGTAAATGCCCAAATCGTTGCCCACATCACCCATTTCCTTCACCTCGTAAGGGTTGGCTGTTGGGAAAATGTTGCGAGTGTATTTGCCGGTTCGCGCATCGAACCAGTCGAGCGTCGCCTTGTTTGAACCCATATTTCCCTCGCACAGCAGATAGAAGCCGTCAACATCGGTGTATTCGGGCTGCGTGGTAGGCACTTCTTCGGGAATGAACACAATATCCTCGTTGCGGCAACTCGAAAGAGCCACAGCAAGCACCGCCAGTAGTATATAGATATATCGCATCATTAGAAATCAAATTTAAGAATTAGTTTATAATTTCGTCCAGGCATCGGGTAGTTGAGCACCACATCGTATTGCTGGTTGAGCAGGTTGTTGACCTCAGCAGTCACTTTCATGTTCACCTTGCCGAGGTGGAAGGCGTAGTTGGCGCTAATGTCGTGAGTGTACCACGGTTGCTCGTGGTTGGCAGGAATGTTGCTGCTGTTGTGGTAGCGCTCGCCCACATAAATAAAACTGTAGTTGAGCGTGAACTTACGCCACACGGCATTCACCGTGGCGCTGCCGCTATGCCACGGTATGTAGGCAATCTGCCCCTTGTACGATCCGCCATCGCCATAATCATCAGGATAGGAATAGTCCTGCGCCTTCTGGTAGGTGTAGTTCATGCTGATGTCCATCATCACATCAAATGGGAAATTGAGCGTGGTGCGTGCCGTGAGGTCGATACCACGAATCTTCACCTTGCCAATGTTCATCATCATCCAGCGATACATGCCAGTGCCCTTTGGCACGGCAATAATCTTGTCGGTCACATAATTGTAATAGGCATCGGCAGTCACGCGCACACCACGGTAGAAGCCGTCGGGGCGAATGGTCTGCCACTGGAAGCCCACATTATACTGGTCCACAAACTCAGGATTGAGCGATACGTTGCCGATGTCGGTATAGTAGAGGTCGTTGAACGTGGGCATACGGAAAATGCGCTTGTAGAAGGCGCGCAAGAAGAAGTCGCTTTCCTCCATAGGCTGATAGCTGAAAAACACCGCCGGGGTGAACTCATGCTTCCATGCACTGTGGCGCGCCATCACCTCGCCTGCGCTGCGTGCGGTGGCACGGTCATTGACCATGGTGTAGAGCACCGATGCCTGCGCCTTGAATCGCTGGTAGGTGTAGGCGCTTGCCAGTGCCACGAGGGTGGTGTGGCGATTGGGATAGGCGAAATCTGCAAGGGTGGAATTAAGGTAGTTCCACTTGTAGTCCACCGAGAGGTCGGCCTCCCAGTTTTCCAATATGTCGAACTTATTGGCTACGGAGATATAGATTTCGTCTTGCCAGAATTTGTTGTCGAGATAGAGTAGCGTAGTGTCAGGGTTGAGGTAGCGCATATAGTCGCGCGCATACTTGGCGTTCACCATCAGATTGTAGCGGCTGCTCACCTCTTTCTTGAATGTGCTCTGCACGAAGAAGTTGCGGTCCCACTGGCGTTGCGAGGTTTTCCACACATTGTTCACAATAGCACCCGGTATGCCTCGCTCGCTGTCGTAGTAGTAGAATTTCAGGTTCCACACGCCGTGGGGAATGTTGCTAAACAGTCCGCCCTCCATTCGCAAGGCTTTCACATCGCCATTTTTACGCACAGCGGTGGTGTCCCACGCCAATGTGCCGTCGCTGAACTTCTTGTGATAGCGGAAGTGATACTGACCGGTGGCGTAGGTGTATTCGGTGTTGAAATTCATACTCAGGCTGGGCGAGAAGCGATGCTCCCAGCGGATTGAGGGGTTGGCAAGCCCAAACGAGCCTGTGCGGAGCGTGACATTGAAATTGTCGTTCTTCCCTTCCTCGAATCGTGGGTGATGGGTGCGGATATAGATGGTGCCGGCTGAGCCGAAATCGCGTGCCGGCTGAAATATTTGGCTCTTTTGTCCGTTGTAGAGCGATATCTCGTCGATATTATCAAGCGAAAATTTGCCTAAGTCAATCTGACCGTTTTGCGCATTCCCTAATTGAATGCCGTCGTAAAACACGCCCATGTGGTTGGTGCCCATAGAGCGGATGTCCACTGTTTTCACGCCACCCACACCGCCGTAGTCCTTGATTTGCACACCAGAGAAATAACGAATAGCATCAGCCACACTGTGGCTGTTGAGCCCCTCCAATCGCTTACCGCTAAGC
>SFWW01000147.1 GCA_004559845.1 bacterium | reverse complement strand
TACAGGATTCCTAACTCGTGTTGGTATGTATATTATTACTGCCGCATGGTGACCACAAAATTAGTTATTTTTTTCCACCCCAACAAATTATAGCCGGAATTATTTCGCAGATAACAGCTACAATCATACTAAGACTATAAGCTACCGGCGTGATGTCGGGGGCTTTGTAGTTTTCCATAGACGCGGCTTTTGGGAGGTGACGAGCAAAAGCCGCCCCGCGTGTGCAGGACGGCAAGGTGGGCTTTATGACATTAAGCCATTTAGATTTTCAGTCAAACCAATCGGGGTTGCTCTCGCTAAGTATTGCTACAAGTTCGTTGTCGGGCAGCAAGTATAGCAGCGTTTGCGCATTGTATGCCGAAAAAGAGCAGCAGTGTCTCGCTGCGGGAGTTGCGTGCCGCTATACGACCCACATTGTAATGTTGTTTCTGATTTCCGAAACTTCCCTCCATGATGGTGGAGCGCAGTGTGCCGATAATTCGTCGGGCGGTGCTAATGTCGACGTTTTCATCCTTTGGCTTTGGACCTTTGCGGACAAAACAGGTGGTTATGCTGTTTTCGGTGCAGTACCGCCGAATTAGCCCGTGATGGGTACATCGGGGGTTCTTTGTAAAGTTACAAAATATCTATGATATTGATAAACAATCAGTTGCCTATTAAATGAATATCCCTAAATAAATCAATCAGTTAATTATTTACCGATGCAGAAGTGGGTGAAGATTTCGGCGAGGATGTCGTTGGTGGTGATTTCGCCGGTGATTTCGCCGAGGTAGTGCATGCATTCGCGGATGTCTTGGCTCACGAGGTCGCCGCTGAGCCGGTTTTCAAGTCCTTGCAAACTTCGGCTGATGGCTTCGTTGGCTCGTGTGAGTGCTTCGTAGTGGCGTGCATTGGTCACTATCACAGCTTCGTCGTCGGCCACGGCGGGGATGGCGGCTTCTGCCACGATGCTTTGACGCAGTGCATCCAAGTGGTCGCCTTGTTTGGCTGAGATGTGGATGATGTGGTGCGTCATTTCCTGCGGCAGTTGCTGCGCAATGATGTGCTGCACTTGGCTGATGGCATCGGGGGTGGCGCTGTCGATTTTGTTGATTACGATAATGAGAGGTTTGCCTTGGCATCGCTGCTGGATTTCGCTGCAAAATGCCGCCACCTCCGCTGTGGGTTCGTTGGGGTCAATCACCCAGAGGGCGAGTTGTGCTTCGTGGAGCTTTTGGTAAGCGCGCTCAATGCCCATGTTTTCCACAATGTCGTCGGATTGGCGGATGCCGGCGGTGTCGATGAATCTAAACAGAGTGCCGTCAATGGTGATGGTGTCTTCGATCACGTCGCGTGTGGTGCCTTTTATGTGGCTCACCAGTGCTTTATCGTCGCCCAGCAAGGCGTTGAGCAGGGTGGATTTGCCGGCGTTGGTTTGCCCCACGATAGCCACCGGGAATCCGTTTTTGATGGCATTGCCGGCGCGGTAGGATTGAGCTAAAGTGGTGATAATGTGTTGAATGTGTCGTGCCAGATTCACCAACTCAGTGCGGTCGGCAAAACTCACATCTTCTTCGCTGAAATCCAATTCAAGTTCGATGAGCGACACAAATTGAAGCAATTGTGCGCGCAATTCGGATAGCCGTCGGCTAAATGCGCCCCGCATTTGGTTCATAGCCACCCGGTGTGCCGTTTTTGATGCCGATGCAATGAGGTCGGCGATAGCTTCGGCTTGCGAAAGGTCGATTTTGCCGTTGGCAAAGGCGCGCTGTGTAAATTCGCCGGCAGTGGCAGGGCGGCATCCGGCATCAATCAGCGCGTTAACGATTTGCTGCTGAATGTAGGTGGAGCCATGGCATGAAATTTCAATCACATTTTCGCCCGTAAACGAATGTGGCGTGCGAAACAGCGTGAGCACCACCTCATCGAGGCATGCTCCATTGGTATCGACCACATGCCCTAAATGGGCAGTGTGGCTTTGCATTTGGGCGATAGGCGCTCCCTTCCAGCGCTGTTGCACAATGCGGGCGGCATCTTCTCCGCTCACCCTAATCACTGCTATGCCGCCCACGCCATGAGGTGTGCTAATAGCGGCTATCGTATCAGAATTCATCATCGTGTTCATAACTTGCAAAGTTACAATATTTTCTCCAATTATGCCGCGCCCATCTTCCACTAACAATAATATGCCTCCAGCTATTTCCACATTTCGATGCTACTGTGGGCTTCGATTTTGTTTTCGAGTGCATCGTCGAGGGCACAGAAGAAGTCGATTCCGGTCACGCGTTCCACATAGTCCACGCTTACGGCGTGTGAGGCATAGCCGCCGGTAATTTTTTCATTATTGAAGATGAAGCCGATGGCTCTGCCTTGGTTGGGTGCATACACCACCTTATAGAAAGCGGCAGGAACCGAGATATTTCGGTCGGGGCCGATGGTGTGCATCACATTTTTGAGCACCGGTCCGGCAGCAATAATCAGCCGCTTGTCGCGCTTAGCCCATCGATGAATAGCCAATTCCAATTTTCGCCAACATCCATCGTTGAGTGCGTGCAATTGCGGACAAATGTTGGTCATATAAAACGATTCTTCCATCGAGGTTTTGCTCCATTTCATATCGTTGGCAGGCGCCATGTGTCCACGGTCGTAGCCCGAGTGCTTGTAGTCGCTCCACTGAGGCGAAGCCGAGCACATCGGGTCGGCATTGAATTGATAGTTTTTGCGTTTTTCGGCACCCGGGGCATCGCATTGTGCCACTTGTGTGGCGGTGAGTTCGTAGATTATACAGTTGGGAATACGGTGCTTGGTGTTGAAATAACTGATGTAGGCTGTGTGAAGCAGGCGCACATTTTTTACGCCGGCAGGGATACGCACATCCAAGAGCGAATTGCCGGCGGTGGTGCCATCATAGTGTAGCACTTCTGCCGATGCTTCGGTGGTGCCCGACGAGAGTTTAAAGGCAAAAAAGGCGATGCCGGCAAGCAGCATCACTGTCACGATTACAAAAGAGATGATTTTTTTCATACTGCTGCTATGTGTTTAGAAATAAAACCATTGATTATCGTTGGTGGCGGATTTCAGTCGCTGCTGTTCGTGGAGAGGAAGAGAAGCAAAGAAGCGGATGCCGGTGCGTCGCTCCACCTCTTGCACACTCACGGCATACTGTGCCAACGAAGCCGAG
>SFWW01000023.1 GCA_004559845.1 bacterium | reverse complement strand
ATTATTCCAAATGGGACGCAATTTTGGCATTACTCTAAAATAGCATCCCCACACTCAGTGCGCCCATATTATTGCATAGCTGAATAGTTACGAAAAATCAGCACCCACCCACCTCCGCCATATAATGGGTGCGGAAAACACCCAAAAAAGCAATCCACCCACTTGTCGACAACCCGATACAGTCCTGCAAGCAATAGCCGCAGTTTTTTTTGGCAAAGCCGACTTTTTGTTCTCTTCCATCCCACTGGATATTACAAATAAAAACAGACACCTATTCTTTTGATGGGGTGGAATAGGTGTCAGTTTTGATGGTTGTATGCCTTGGGGATTGGCGTTGATATCGGCAAGCTCAAGATTAGCGGTTTCACCGTTGAGAATCATATTCACCAAGGTTGTCACGTCGGTCACATCCACCTTTCCATCAAGGTTGATGTCGCCGAACAGGGTGGTTTTGCTGAGTTTGTATGCCGCCAAGCCATTGCCCGGCACGTAGATGTAGAGCATTTGTGCGCCGGCAGAGGCAGGCACGGAGGCACATTGGGCGCTCCACGTTTGGCTGTTCACATTGCCGATACCTTGTTTAGGGAAGGTCCACAGCTTGTTATAGCCGGCAAAACTCTCGTCGGCGGCGTTTCTCACCAAGTTGAATTTAAACGACGAACTGAAATCGGCGGCGGGATAGAACATATAGTGGGCGCCGTCGAAAGTGAATGTGGTGCCTCCGTTGGCGTTCAAGCCCGTTGGAGCGATGGCAGTGTTGTCGGCAAAAGTGCCGGTAATTTTTCCGGTTGAGAAATCGTAGCGGGTGAAATAGGTGCTGCTGCCATTCACATACACCGTGTTTTCGTCTTCGGCATACACTTGCGGTGCGATACCCGGTTCGGAAGCCGAGGAGGGCGCAAACGCCTTGAGGGTCACCACTTGCTTGGAACTCAGTTTTCCATTGCGGTATTGCCAACGAATGAGTTTGGAGCTGTAGCGCATTGCGGCAAACACACTGAAATTGCCGGTGGTCACGTCGCCCACCACATCGCAGTGGTCGATACGGGTTTCCGACAGTCCGGAATAGGTGAGCGATGCCACTTCGGTAGCCTCTCCGGTGGTGGTATCTACCTTAAAGATCACCAACGGTGTGCTGCCAATATTGAGGGTGAGGTTGCTGATGAGCACATTGCCGGCATCATCGGTCATCACGTCGTTGCAGGGATAGTAGTCGACGGTGGCGTTGCTGGTCAGGGCGAGACGGTTGATGCGTTCGCCGGTTTCGGCATTATACACATAGAGATAGGCGGGCGCCGACGAGGATGCGCTTTCTCTGCCCGACACATAGATATGATTGCCCACCACGGCAAAACCGCGATTCAGGGCGCCATCGTTTTCAAATGTGATATTGCGGTATGCCGATGCCACCGAGCGCACCCACAGGTTGGTGAGGCTCAGTCCCTCGGTTTCCACATAGGAGTCGGCATCCACATCGCGTTTCATGGCGTAGCCGGGCTCGTTTTCGCCCACGGGCACTTTGGTGACGGTGAAGCTGCGCACTTCCGACGGGGTGTCGAGATAGTATTTGCGAACGGTTATCACACGCCAATAGAAGGTGCCTTTGCCAAGGAGCGAAATGGCATATTCCGCCGTTTTGGCGCTGCCTTCGGTGGAGAATGAGGTGGTTTCGTAAGCCACATTGCTGAAAGAGGAAGTGGTGGACACTTGCAACTTGTAGCTGTCGGCGGTTACGGGATTAAATTTGAATGAGAAATCCGTTTCAAACGAAGCGCCATTGGCAGGGCTCACCAAGGTAACAGCTTCGGCTGCCGTGCGCGCCGGCGCCTTGAAGGTGGCGGAAGCGCTCCACTTGGCAATGCGGTTGGGTTGATGAGTGGCTACGCGCCAGTAATAGGTGCTGCCGGAGGTGAGTTCGCCAAGGTCGATGGTGGTGCTGTTGGTGCTGAGCCCGGATTTTTCAATCACCACATGATTAAAATTGGCATCCGACGCTATTTGAAGGTGATAGGTGGCATCGGTGGCGGAAGTCCAAGAGTAGGTTTGATTCCACTTTGCCGTTGCACCGTTAATGGGCGCCAAGAGGGTCACTTGGTCGGCTTCTTCGGTGGCAAGTCCGTAGATGGCAGGCTCGAATTCGTTGTTCCAACCGTCGACCACACACACGGCATACCAGTAGTCCGAGCGTAGCGATGCATTGAGGGTGAAACTCGGCGTGTAGGTCACATTCACCAAATAGTCGCTCTTAATGCCGTCGAATTCCGCACTTTGTGCCTCATCGTAGCTCACCGACATCGGCACGGCATACACCGAATAGCGCACGAGCGATTTGTTCACACCGGTCCACGATAGCGTGCCGTTGCTGTAAGTGAGATTGGCGGGCGCGCTGAAGTTGGTTTTGCTGTGCCACGGCATAGCGGGTTCGAGCGCCTTGTGGGTGAAGAGCGTTTTACTCAAATAGTCGCCGAATCCGGTGCAAGTGGGGCCATTGATATATTTGGCGGAGTAGAAATTCACGCCGGGCGATTTCTGGCGGTTATATTGGCGGCTATAGCGAATTTGTTGCAAAATTTCGTCCCAATCGCTTTGAGTGTTGGTGCTTGCCATAAAATAGATATTGTGACTGGCATAGTGGTGGCGATTGAAATGCTCGGCTATGTAGCTCCACCAATTGGTGAGCGGTCCGAAGGGATTGGTGGAGTGGGTGGTTTTCCAATAGAGTTGTGGCGAAATGTAGTCGATGGTGCCATCGGAGAGCCACGCCAGCGGGTCGCTATAGATTTGTTTGTATTGCCAATCGCTGGCAGAGCAATAATTATCCACCGGGGTCACGCCATATTTG
This sequence comes from bacterium, assembly GCA_004559845.1. Lineage (GTDB taxonomy): Bacteria > Bacteroidota > Bacteroidia > Bacteroidales > Muribaculaceae > Sodaliphilus. The sequence continues at coordinate 11,064 of SFWW01000023.1, read as the reverse complement.
GTGGCGGAAGTGGATTTATTGCCTGCCACACCTGCCGGGCCGATGGAGAATTTCACATAGGGCTTGGTGGCTTGAACCATTTCCCAGAATTGGCGCACGGTTTCGTTCACATTGGCACGGCGCCAATCACCGATGCTGAGTTTGGAGCCGCTCGATTTGTAGAGCTGATAGTCGGGGGCACTGCTATCTTCGGGTGTGCCGCCGCCGGGATAGAAATAATCGTCGAAAATAATGCCGTCGATATCGTAGTTTTCAATCATTTCTTTACACACTTTCAGCAAGTGGTCGCGCGAGGCTTGGAGCCCGGGATTGAACACTATGCGCTCGTTCACCTGCATCAGTATGCCGGATTCGAGCATGGCTTTGTCGATGTCGGTTTGGGTGTCGGTGCCGCTGCTGTTGCTGAAGCGGAAGGGATTCACCCATGCATTAATTTCCAAGCCGCGCTTGTGGCATTCTTCCACGGCAAATGCCAATGGGTCCCATCCCGGGTCTTTGCCTCGGGTGCCGGTCAGGTAACTCGACCACGGTTCGTAGCTGGATTTATAGAGGGCATCTGCCATAGGGCGAACTTGCAAGCATACCGAATTCATATTGGCTTTCACAAAGCCGTCGAGCATATCGGTAAGCTGCTTTTTTTGCGTAGCAATCACAGAGGCGGTGGAGCCTTTGGTTTGGGGCCAATCAATGTTTGACACCGTAGCAATCCACACCGTGCGCATTTCGCGTTTTTGAGCTTCTTCTGCCCAAGCCGATACCACCGGCAGCAATGCCAGTGCGGCAAGGAGGAGGTTTCGTAACATTATGTAAATAGTATTAAAAGTGAATATTAGTCAGGATTATCAGTTATCGGGCACAAAGTTAAACTATTTTTTGGATTATTGAAAAATTTTCAACAAGATATACTACAAAAAATGATTGAGAGCGGGGAATTGGAGGAAGTGATGACCATAGCTTTGCACTATCGAGAATGGCTCTTTTGAAAAAAAATTGGAAAAAGTGAGATTTTTTATGATGATGATGCAACCTTTTGGGTTATCTTTGTCGTCTAACACATGAAAACAGCCACCAAAGCGGGTGGCACAACGATTGAACAAAACAAAAATAACAAACCCATATGATGAAAAAATTACTATTTATCGCAGTGGTGATGCTGATTTCAATCTTTAGCACACCCACACAAGCAGCAGTGAACCGCTCCGGCGATTCCATCATTCTTATCAATAATGGCGACACCGCCATCGTAACCGACTCGGCTATGAAATCGGTGGTGATAAAAGCCATCAACGACACGATTTGGAGTAGCAACCTCAACGAAGATGGCAACTTTGCAGACGCCTCAGATGAAGCCGACCGCAAAACAGCCACCGAAATCGCTACCCGATGGGCAAATGTGGCAGAAACAGCCACCCACACCATATTTGCAGGTATCGTGGTGGTGGTGTTTTTCTGCTTGCTGTTCTACTTCTTGAACCGCCGCTCGAAATATAGAGTCATTGAAAAAGCTATTGAAAACAATTATCCGCTACCTCCTTCACTGGGTGGAAGTAGCCATCCCCGAGCAGCACAACCCAATGCGTGGCGCAACTACACACCTGCCAATGAAGCCGGAGCAGTTCCCCAACAGCAAGCGCAAGCAAGTGCGCCCCAGCAACCCACTCCCCAACCCATGTATTATCGCTCGAATTATCGCGCCTATAATGGCAGTATTAAACTGATAGCAGTGGGAATCGCGCTGATGGTGTTCTTCCTCTTCGGCGGAGCGACACCTATGGTGGGACTCACATCGATGCTCGTGCTGCTGGGATTGGGCAAAGCGCTCATCACCTATAAGGAAGTGCAGCAAGATCGCGAATACTGGCAGTGGCAAGCCATGCAGCAACAGCCGCAGCAACCCATGCCTGAGCCGCAGCCACAACCCGACGAAAACGCCGAACCGCAACCGCCCGTTTTCACCAATCCCGACAATCAACAATAATTCAGGCATTCTCGTAATAGCATAGCGCCAAATCATGCTTAGCAAACTCGAAGAACTGAAATTGGTTTCACAATGCGCGTTGGGCGACAACCGACGCGCATTTGGCAGGCTTGTGGAGGCTTACCAGCCGAAGTTGAGGCGGTTTTTACTCAACCTCACCAACGGCGACGAAGACCTCACCGACGACCTGGCTCAAGAAACCTTTATCAAGGCCTACACGGGCATCCGCTCATTTCAAGGTCTCTCGGGATTTGGCACCTGGCTCTACCGAATTGCCTACAACGAATTTTACAGCGAAAAACGCCGACGGCACGAAGAGCATATCGACTACATTGGCGAAAGTATGCAACAGGCTTCCACACAATCGACCTCCGGCACCGAAGCACAAATTGATGTAAAAACAGCAATGAGCCAGCTAAATCCTGTGGAACGAACAGTGATTACCCTATTCTACATCGACGACTTGCCCATCAAAAAAATTGTGAGTATCACCAATCTGCCTGAAGGCACGGTGAAATCTTCTATCCACAGAGCAAAAGAAAAAATGCGGCAAGTGATGAATTACCAACTCGGAAATTAATTCAGAAGTTAAACCACAAATTATTACAGCAATGAAACGAAACACTGAAGATATGCGCTTGGCAGAACTGCTCAAAAAAGAGAGCCATCAGCCTGAAGCCAACGAATGGTTCACCCCTCGCGTGCTGAACAGACTGCCCGAAAAGCAACATCGCTCCGGCATTTGGCTGAAAGTGCTGTTGTATGCCGTCGTGATTTTGGGCGTGGTGGCATGGTGGATGTATTTTTGCCACAATTTAGACACTGATGTGATTACCGTGCTCGATATCATCACCTACGCCACTGCTTTTATGGCAAGCATGGCTGTGGTGGTGGTGGCAATTATGGATTTTGCCCGCACCGACTAACTCGAATGCCCCCCTAAATGGTAAGCACCCCTTGAGCATCGATGCTGGAGGGGCGCTTGCTTTGCTATTGCTTTCAGTGATTATCTGCGGGGTGCGGGCCTTTTATCGGGCGCAGCGGGGAAGTAGAAATACACGTAGAATTTATTGCCCACATAGCCTGATGAGGCGTAGCAGCCATTGGAGGTAACGTAGGTGCGAGGTTGGTCGAAGGCGGTATCGCACTTTTTGTCCATCACGTAGTCGAATTCTCGGCAGGCATCGTACACCGACTGACCTTCGCCGGTTAAATCTTTGCTTGCCGCAATGCCGGTCACACGCTCCGTGTAGGAGTCAAAGAAGATTTGAAGGCGCCAACCATTATAGTACACCTTGCGCTGATAGCCACTCATCGTGCCACCAAGGCTGCTCAATTCGGAGGAGGTATTGTGTTCTTTGATGCCAAAGAATGAACCTTTGTAAGCCATTTTAGCAAGTTCCACACCCACACCCCCGGTGAAGACTTCTTCTTCGGGTTGCTCGGATTCCGTCATATCGTTTACCGCTGTGGAGTCTTCGGTGGTGTTGATGGAGTAGTCGGGTTTGCGCTTTTGGTTGGGCTTAAACACCAAAAACACCACCACCAGCACCACAATAGCCACCCCTACCACAGCGCCGATGATGTAGGGCATTCTATTTGTTTTCCCAAATTCATACTCTATTTCCTCCTCATTGGCATAAATTTCGGGTGTCTTGGAAGGAATCTGTGGAATAGGAGGCGGGGCAGGTTTGGATGCAAACACACTACTGAGTTCGCTCAGCGTTCCTGCCATTACCCATTGGTTTCCACCTTCCGGACACACCATCGTTTGGGGTGTGACGCCGTAGCGCAGAAAATCTTCGGGCGAAACCGGACCATAGGCGATGCCATTTTTAACAAAATAATATTTCATAGTGATGTGAATGAGGGAATTTTAAATTTATATTGAGTCTTTTTTTGCGGCTTTTGGGGTGGAAGCCTTTTTTTGAGGAGTAGTCTTCGCCGAGGCTTTTTTTGCCGGGGAACTATCGTCGATGGAAGTGGTGCACTTCACGGGTTTACCATCGAAAACGGTTTTAAAGAAGTCGAGGTGCTGTGGCAACGACTCTCGCCAGTAGCTCCAACTGTGTTGACCGGGGCGAATGGAGAATTGGTGGGCTATTCCTTTTTGAGTAAGGGCTTTGTGGAGCGCCATATTCACTTCATAGAAGAAATCTTGCCGCCCGTCGTCGATGATAATGTTTTGCTTGCCGGCATGAAGCGAGGGCACCAAATTAATCACGCTATGCTCCGCCCACGATTGCTTGTGCTGCGCATAATTGCCTAAAGCGAGGTGCATATCCCAGCGGTCGGGAAATTTGGTGATGTCCACCCCGCCGCTCATACTGCCGCACGAGCCCCACACATCGGGATGGCGAAACGCATTCCAAAGCGCGCCATGGCCGCCCATACTCAAGCCGGTGATGGCTCTGCCCATACGATGGGCACGGGTGCGATAATGCGAATCCACCCACTGCACGAGTTCGCTGCTGATATAGGTTTCGTAACGCAATTTCGGGTTCACTGGAGAATCGAAATACCAACTCGTTTTGCCATCGGGGCAAACGATGATGATGCCATACCGATTGGCTGCTGCTTTCAAATCGGCTCGCTTAGCCCACGCGGTGTGATCGTCGCCAAAACCGTGGAGCAAATACACCACGGGATAATGCGTGGTGTCGGAAGCCGCCAAATAGGAAGCCGGAACGGTAACGGTGTTGCTCACCTCGCCCATAGCGGCGGATTTCACCTTCACCACTTCTTGCTGCGCGGTGGGCTGCCACTTGGGTGCCGGCGCCGCTTGTGTGGTGTCGGCACCGTGTTGCGCTTCGCTCTTGGTCGCTTTGTTGACGGCTTGGGTGCAACTTGTGCTCAGCAAAAAGGCGAGCGCAATCACGATTCTATACGATAAACGAGCACTCATAAGCAATCGGAAATGAGAGGTTCTTTATTATTTAGAAAAAGCCTTGCTAAAGAAGAGCATGTGGTAGTCGAGCGCATTAATCCAATATTTCCACGAGTGAGCACCCGGGCGGATGGTGAAATCGTGCGGGATTTTTGCCTTGAGCAGCGCTTCGTGCAAATTGCAATTCACTTGGTAGAAAAAGTCGTCGGCACCATCATCAATGATGATGTTTTGCCCCGGCTGAATAGAGGGCACGAGGTTGACAACGGCATGCCGGTGCCAGCGCTCGGGGTTATCCTCATAGTTACCCAATCGCGCTTTGATGTGCCAGCGGTCGGTGAATTTGGTAATATCCACGCCACCGCTCATACTGCCGCACGAGCCCCACACATCGGGGTGTCGAAACGCATTCCAGAGTGCGCCGTGACCACCCATGCTCAAACCTGTGATGGCGCGCATTTTGGCGCTGCGGAAAGTGCGATAGTGGCTGTCGACATACGCCACAAGTTCGCGGCTTATAAAGGTTTCAAACTGCATTTTGGGGTCGATAGGCGAATCAAAGTACCAACTGTCTTGTCCATCCGGACATATCATCACCACACCATATTGGGTGGCTACTTGCTCCAAATTTTTCTTTTTGGGCCAATTGCTATAGTCGCCGGAGGCACCATGGAGCACATACACCGAGGGGAAACTATCGGTGGGATTGTCGAAATATTGGTGGGGCAACACCACCACCGCTTTAATTTCGCGGTTCATTTTTTGACTCATCACCTTCACGGTGTCGGTTTGGAGATTCACCGTCACCACATCGGTGGTGACATTGGTTTGTGCCACAGCAATCAATGCTCCGATAGTGAGCGCTATGGATAGGGCAATGCGATGGAAGAATTTTGTTTTCATTTTTTGAGTATATTGAAGAATATGTTAGCGTTTGTTGGTAAAAAAGTCGGTCATCAGCGCGGCACATTCATCGGCAAGCACTCCACCTTCCACTATCGTTCGCTTATGAAAGGGGGCTTCGCAAAAAGTGTGGTAGCCTCGCTTGGGGTCGGCACAGCCATACACAATGCGGTTTATCTGGCTCCATCCTAAGGCTCCGGCACACATCAAGCACGGCTCCACCGTCACATAGAGGGTGCAATCGGTGAGGTATTTGCCGCCCAAATAGGTGGCAGCCGATGTGATGGCTTGCATTTCGGCGTGGGCGGTGACATCGGTGAGCGTTTCGGTGAGATTGTGTCCGCGCGCTATCACGCGACCATGGCACACAATCACCGCTCCGATGGGCACTTCGTCGGCTTGCTGTGCGGCTTCGGCTTCGCGAAGTGCCATGCGCATATATTTTTCGTCGTCGGCCGTAATCATAAGCGCACTTTGGTGGCTTTATCGCCCACCACCACAATGTAGATTCCACTATTGAGACTAATCAACTCGTCGCCGTTGGCGTGGCGGCGGAAGCACAGGCGGCCACAAGTGTCGAACACGCTCACCATTTGTCCGCCCACATTGCCATGAATGTGGATGGCACCTTCTTTGGCATACACGATAGGTGCATCGGCATCTTCCTGCACGGTGCGGATGCCGGTGGGTTGCACCACGATTTGGGTGGCTTCAGAGTCGTTCATCATATCAGTAGGCACGATGGTGTAGGTGGTGGCTTCGGCAGCCTTCGGCACATAATAGTAGTCGGCAGCAGTGAGTGCGAGCAGTTGGTCGCCTTTGTAGATTTTGTAGGCAAAATTGTTGCCTAAAGGCAAGCGCACGTATTGCTCATTGTAGGCTTCGGCTGTTTCTTCCATACTCAGGGAGAAAGCCTCGCTGGTGTAGAGGGTGAACGTGCTTTCATCGCCCCACACCGAATTGGCTTGATAATTGGCCAAAGCCTCCTCGTCGGGCACAATCACATCAATGTCGGAGAGCCCGATAAAGATAGCCCATCCGGAGGCATTGGGGGCCTTGGACGCAGCGCAGTAGATTTCAAAGAGGCTCTGGCAATTGTTGTAGCCATAGGCTTCAATTTTTTCGGTGGTGGAAGGCAGCAGCATGGTTTGGAGCGATGCGCACGATTGGAAAGCCCCCCAGCCAATATTTTTCACGCCTTCCGGCACCGCCACACTCACCACATTGGCACCGGCAAGCATCATTTTCGACACGCTTGAAAGGTGGAGCGGTAGTGTAATGGAAGTGAGGTCAGAAGCATAGGCAAAGGCACATTCTCCTATGGTGGTCACGGTGTTGGGAATTTGCACTTCTGTGGCTTTGGACTGGAAGAATGCACTATCGCCAATGGCGGTAATGGTGTAGTTGGCACCATCGTAGTACACCTGTTCGGGGATGATATACACTCCTTTGTAGGGGTTGGTAGTAGCTTTTTCGGTGGGCACACGGTCCACCTTTACGGTATTTTCACCGGTGATGGCATAATAGATGCCATTGGCTTCAAAAACTGTGGCTTGGGCGGCAATAGTGCCCAAAGCAGCAATAGCAAGAAGGAAAGTAAAGCGTTTCATCATATCTTGATTATTATTGAATTCTTATTCTCGGTAGTAAACGCGTTTCACACGAGGCGACACGCTGGTGAGTATTTCGTAGGGAATGGTGCCTCTCACATCGCTCAGTGCTTCCACCGGAATGTGTTCGCCAAAGATTTCCACCACATCGCCCACTTGGCACTGGGCTTCGGTTACGTCGATCATCACGGCATCCATACACACATTTCCCACTGTGGGGCATAAGGAGCCGTTCACCCACATCCGTGCATTGCCGTTGCCGAAGTGGCGGTCGAAGCCGTCGGCATAGCCGATGGTAACGGTGGCTATGCGCGATGGGCGTGTGAGCACGCCGTGGCGCCCGTAGCCGATGGTGGTGCCGGCTTCCCATTCTTTGATGGAGATAATCACCGAATGGAGCGATGCCACAGGCTTGAGGGCATCTTCTGTGTGGTCGGTCACGGTTTTAATGCCGTAGAGCCCGATACCGATGCGCACCATATCGAATTGCTTTTCGGGGAAGCGCACGATGCCGGTGGTGTTGAGAATGTGGCGAAGAATGTAGTGGTTGAATGCGGCTTGCACCATTGCCGTACATTCTTCAAAATAGGCAAATTGCCGCATGGTGTAGGCATCTTGCGCCGGTTCATCTGCCACGCAAAGGTGGGAGAACATAGATGCCGGCTTGATAACATCCTGACTTTTCAGCAATTCGATGAGAGCGGGCAATTGTTCTTTGGTGAATCCGAGGCGATGCATACCGGTGTCGATTTTGATGTGCACGGGAAAATCGTGAGCACTATATTTGGCACCCTCTTTGATGAGTGACCTACATTCTTCAATGCTGTAAACCTCCGGTTCGAGATGGTGCTTGAAAATGGATTTATAGTTCACCACCGATGGATTGAGCACGATTATCGGCATCACGATGCCTGCTTTGCGCAAATCCACGCCTTCGTCTTGCACTGCCACGGCAAGGTAGTCGCAACCGGCATCTTGCAGGGTTTTTGCGATTTCGTAGCTACCTGTGCCATAGCCGCCGGCCTTCACCATTGCCACTGCCTTGGTGTCGGGGCGGAGGAAAGAACGGAAAAATTTGAAGTTGTGCGCCAAGGCATTGAGGTTCACTTCTTCCACGGTTTGGTGTTGCTTGGCGGAAAGCAAGTGGATAATTTGGCTAAATTCAAAATCGGGGGCACCTTTCACCAAGATGGTTTCGTTTTCGAAATCGCCTGCCGATTTTTTGTCGAGGAATTGCGCCACACTTTCATAGAATTCGGTGTGGATGCTATTGAAATATCTACTGTAGGCACACATTTCCCGCCCGATGCCAATCAGGTGCTTGATGTGCTTGCTTTTTAGCAGTTCGCTCACCCGAATGTAGAGTTCGTCGGGGCTAAACACATCCGGAATCAAATCGCTAAGAATCACGGTGTTGTGTCGGTCCGGATTACTGCGTCGCATCATAAAGTCGAGCGCCGGAGTGAGCGAATTATAGTCGCTGGTGTAGCCGTCGGCAATGAGCGTGCAATTGTTCACACCTTCTATCACATTAATGCGGGTGCCCACCGGGGTGAGGGTTGCCATGCGTGAGGCCATCACATCGGGGGCAATATCCAAAATCGTCATCACCACCAAACATGTAATCACATTTTCCACATCGCGGGCAGCGGTGAATGGCACCTTAAATGTGTGGTGCGCTCCTCCGTGGCAATAGGTAATCAGGCTTTCTTTGCCCTCTTTTTCCACCTTTTCCACCAGCAGGGCTTGCTTTTTGTCGATGGTCGACCACGCATAGGCATGTGCCACATCCACCTCCAAAAGCGGGGCGATGGTGGCGGTCACCAATGGGTCGTCGGCGCAATACACAATGCTTTCGCAATTGTTGAGTATCTTGGCTTTTTCGCGCGCTTTTTCATCCATCGAAGCAAAGCCTTCATTGTGCTCGCTGCCGATGTTGGTAATCACGCCTATGGTGGGGCGAATCATGGCTTGCAAATTGTCCATTTCTCCGGTGGTGGAGATGCCGGCTTCAATAATGGCAAGCGAGGTGTGGTCGTCGATGTCCCACAGCGAGAGCGGCACACCGATTTGCGAATTGTAGCTCCGCGGCGAGCGCACGATTTTGTAGTCGTCGGCGAGCAAATGATTGAGCCACTCTTTCACAGTGGTTTTGCCTCGACTGCCGGTGATTCCAATCACGGGAATGTGGAAGCGTCGGCGATGATTGGTGGCGAGGGTTTGGAGCGCTTCGAGAGTGTCGGGCACCACCAAAAAGTTGGCTTCACGCATTTCGCGCGTCACATTGTCGATGTGGTTCACCACAAAGGAGCGCACGCCTCGTTGATAGAGCGAAGCAATATAGTTGTGACCGTCGTTGTTGGCGGTTTTCAGTGCAAAAAATATGGTTTCTTCCGGGTCGGTGAGCGAACGCGAATCGGTGAGCAATTGGCTCACGGTGGCGTTTTTGTTGCTAATGCTATGGTAGTCAACACCCAGAATGTCGGCTATTTCTACGATAGAGTATTTCATTGTTCGGAAATTAAATCGTTGATTTCTTTAATACTTGAAATGTAGGGATATTCCTTTACCAAATTTTCAACCACCGTTTTTGTGTCGGCATAGAAGCGTTCAATGATTTCTCGGTTGGCGGTGAGCGGTTTGTGTGCCAATCGCTTCATCACCCGTTCGCAGCGCGCTATGGCTTGCGATGAGGCGTCATCGAAATAAGCTGCTTGGAAAGTTTGCCAAATGTATTGAATCGCCACTTCGCTGGGATGCACCATATCGGTGGCATAGAAGCGATAGTCGCGCAAATCATCGTTCACAATTTCAAAGGCGGGAAAATAGAAGGTGCTTTGGCGATAAGCCCGATTCACATTTGCAATAGCCACGCGCAGCGAGGCTTTGCTCAGCGAATTCACCTCCAGCCCGTCGGCAATGTGGCGAATAGGGCTCACGGTGAAAATAATGCGGAGCGAGGGGTTGAATTCCTGCAAGCGCTCCACCATGCGCGAGAGTGTTGCAGTGATTTCGTCGGTGGTTGCCATGCGACGCGTGAAATTGTGCTGAGGCACTTTATGGCAGTTTGCCACCACTTGGTTGGTGTCTTTTAACCTATACACCACGGCGGTGCCTAATGTCACGATAAGCGCTTGGCACGATTGCAAATGCCGGTGCGCCGCACTAATTTGCGCATTCATCTTGTCAAGCGTGACTGCTTTGTCGGGGTATGAGTAGCGCGAATGGAAGTGATAACTATTCCACACCCCGCTACTCTGAAATAAATGCATGCCACATTCGGGCTCGGCATCTATGATGCGGTCCACACTATCGGCAATACTCATCGGATTGTAGAGGGTGCCGAAGGGATTGATATTCACATTGATGAGCGATTGACGAAGTTTGCCGCCAATATTGTCGGAAAAACACGAGCCGAGCATCATCACCTTATCGCTGTGATGAAGCAGTCCCATATTGTCGGCTATATGTATGGTGGTGCGAAAATCCATGTTTTTGATTTCTGACAGTTATCAACTTACAAAAATACAATAAAAGACCCACCAAAGAAAATTTATCACCGATTTTTTTCCTTTTTCAAAAAAAAGTGTCCGTTCCTGAAAGAGGTTGACTCGGTTTGTTAGTTTAACGTATAGTGGTTGACTCTTAGTCTGAGTGGGGTTGACTAACCGGGTCCTATCCCTGGG
>SFWW01000146.1 GCA_004559845.1 bacterium | reverse complement strand
CGGCAGCCACTTCAGCGCCGTAGAGATTCTTTACCGCCTCAGCGGTGGCTTGAGCCAAAATATGATTCAACGACATAAATAATGAATGATTTCAAAAAATATTACATATCAAACTACAAAATTACAAAAAAAAACGAAAATGGGAAGCGAAAAAGAAAACGAAATGCGGAGGCATGTCCCATTACCTGTGGGTGTCATCGTCCGGGAGGGGGATGGGGTTATTTGATGTAGGTGTGGGTGAATTGGGTGATGATGCGGGTGTAGGCTTCTCGGTGGTCGGCGAGGGAGCGGGCGTGGGCGCTGCCGGGCGCCATGTAGATTTGTTTGGGCGATGGTTTGGCATCGTAGATGGGTTGTGCCATCCATGTGGGCACAAAATCATCGGCAGTGCCATGAATCACGAGCATCGGGAGGTGGGATTTTTTCACTTGTTGGATGGGTGATGCTTCTTCAAAATTCCAACCGTATTTCATTTTGCACATAGCGCTCGCCACATTCAAGATAGGAAAAGCCGGCAAGCCGTACATTTGCTTGAGTTCGTGTTCAAATTCATCGTGCACACTGGTGTAGCCGCAATCTTCCACATAGCATTTCACGAAAGGCGGCTGAGGCATGCCCGATAGACACATCGCCGTGGCAGCGCCCATTGAGATGCCGTGGACCACCATTTGGGTGGAAGTGCTATCGCCCCGAAATTTGGCATTGGCAATGTGTGCCCATTGCATCACATCCAAGCGGTCGAGCCATCCCATTCTAATGTGATTGCCCTCGCTTTCGCCGTGGGCATAGAGGTCGGGCAAAAACAGGTTGTAGCCCAAGTGGTGGTAGATGTAGCCCACATGGAGCATCATGGCATAGCAATCTTTGTAGCCATGAATGAGGAACGCCACCTTGTGGGAAGTGCGCGGTGCGGGAATGTAGGCGGCATGCAAGCGCGTGCCGTTGATTACCACCATGGTATCGTGAATAGCACCCACGGCTTTGAGGCTATCCACCCAAGGGCGCACATAGGCATGATGCTTGTAGAGACGTGCCAAGGCCTCATCCACAGAGCGATGCTGCGGCGATAGGGCAAAATTGAGCAAATAGGCGCTTCCCGCCAGCACCACCACCAAGAGCGCAACCATCAAGGAGATTGCCCAAGTCCATATTTTTCGGATTCGGAACCGTATCATCATGAAAAAAAACTATTGCAAATGACATTTATACACGCTGCTACCTCGAGAGCCCACCACCAGCGAATTGCCCACCACCACCGGCGACGATTCGAAATTGGCGCCAAACACCTTATCAAAGAGAATTTTTCCCGACTTACCCTCAATGAGATAGAGGCGCCCGGAGGTGTCGCCCAGCACGATAAAGAGTTCATTGTTTTCGTTATAGAAAGCCACCGGCGACGACCAAGAATAACACTTCAGCGGCACCTTGTAGACCTGCTTACCCGAACGCTTATCCCAGGCATAAAAATGCCCCATACCATTGGTGCCATCGTTGGCAAGAGTAGAGAAAATGAGTTGGCTACAATTGCCCTTACCCAACAGCGGCGTGCTATACATTCCCCCATCGAAGTGCTTTTTGTGGATGGTCATCTTGGTGCAAGGCACTTGAATCGCCCACACGGGCTCCCCGGAGAGTCCGTCGAGTTTGGCAAACCGACAGCTACCGGCATTGCCTTGTCGGTCGACCTCGCAAGCCACATACACATACGGATGTCCGTTGAGCACCTCACACACGATAGAGGCATCGATGTCGTCGTGGTTGTCGTAATACCACACCGGCTTCATGGTGTTGAGATTCAGGCAAAACACATTGCCGTGATTATCGCCCACATAGCCATAATTTTTATACACACACATACTCGATTCCACGCCCGGCGCCACACCGGTGCCCTTGCAAGTGTAGCGCAGCATGCTGTGCACCTTACCCTTATCGGCACGCATATCGTATTTATAAATCAGCCCGTTTTCGCTTGGCCAAAACACAAATCCATCGGCAAAAATGGGCGAAGAGTCAGAGCCCGGCCAATGTCGGAATGCCTTTGGATTGTTGCCCGGCGATTGCATCACCAGAGAGCGGGTCACCAAATCCACCGCATTTTGACACACATCAGCCTTGGCACGCAAAGCATGACCCGAATAGAGCAAACCGTTCATTCGCGGGTCGATCATCGGCGTACCCTTCAGTGGATTGCCCAAATCGAGGGGCTCACGCGATGCCTTCCCGGTGTGAAAGTTGATAAAGCACAATTGCCCACAAAGTGAAGCCACCACAATTTCCTTTGGTGAAAAATCGGCGGTGAGCCGAGCCGACGGCGAATTTCTAAACTTCTTCACCATCTCCTCCTGCCATTCCACATAGAGCGGCTGCGAGGTCCAGCCGGTGCCACCACCCCACACACCGTGCGAGGTGGGCGTATTGTCGATGGGTGTTTGAAACACCCAATCTTGCACGATTTCTTTAGGGGTACCCTTCACCTTGCCTCCAAAATCAGCGTCACGCAACTGATTGGCACGGAAAGCAATGTGGTTATGGGACGAGTCGTAAGGGTCGGAAAAATTTTTGAGCGCGCCATCGGAAGTGGAGTCGCAGACGATTACCTCCCATTTCATATTGTTGTTTACGGAAGCCAGCACCGTGTCGGGCAGCGGCACGGAATCCACCACCGGTAGGGTGTCGGCTTGGTGCGCTTCTTGGGATTGAGCACCCCCGCCACACGCCGAGAATGCCCCATAAAAAGAAATTAAAACCAGATGAAGTAATATTTTTTTCATTGAGAAGAACAAATTTTTTCGCAAAATTAGCATCTATTTGTTAATTATTCATTATTTTTGGAGAAAAATTAATTAACCGATATTCCAACCGAAACAAAAGATGAGAAAACTATTACTTACCATTGCATTCACAGTCATCTTTGCCACCGCAATGAAGGCATCAGTGAACATCGGCGCCAAAGAATATGCCGCCGACACACTTTTCCACCGTGTGATAGGACCGGGGATTGTGAACACCATTATCCGCCTGCCCGAATATCCGCTCAACGTGTACCTGCTGGAGGCAGACATGAGCAACCCCTACAACCGCATCGAAACCGCACAAGGACAAAACTTATTAGGCAAAACAGAAGGATTGGTGAGCATGGCACAGCGCTATAGCACGAACGGCAAAC
>SFWW01000145.1 GCA_004559845.1 bacterium | reverse complement strand
GTGCTTTTCCTCGACGAATTACCGGAATTCAATCGCAATGTGCTTGAAGTGATGCGACAACCCCTCGAAGACCGACAAATCACCATTTCTCGAGCCAAATATAGCACACTCTATCCGGCTTCGTTTATGCTCGTAGCAAGCATGAATCCATGCCCTTGCGGCTATTATGGACACCCTTCCAAGCCTTGCGTGTGTTCGCCCTACCAGCGCCAACACTATCTAAGCAAAATCTCCGGTCCGCTACTCGACCGCATCGACCTCCAAATTGAGGTGCAACCGGTGAATTTCAATGAATTGGCAGATAAAACGCCCGGCGAATCGTCGGAGTGCATACGCCAACGCGTAATCCAAGCCCGAGCACTGCAAAATATGCGTTTTCAAAACACGCCCGGCATACACTGCAATGCCCAAATGACCACCGCCATGCTCCACCAATGGGCAGAGCCCGACAAAGAGGGATTGGAGTTGCTGCGCAACGCCATCGAGCGCATGAATATGAGCGCACGCGCCTACGACCGCATCCTCAAGGTGGCTCGCACAATCGCCGACCTGGAAGCCAGCGTGAGCGTGAGAGCATCCCACATCATGGAAGCCATCGGCTACCGCTCCCTCGACCGAGGCAACTACTTCACCTTCTAAACCCATCCCCCCACAATTCAATGGGTTTTGAGTTCAAAATTTATCCACAGGAAAAAAACGAGTCCTTGATATGATTGATAAGAAGAAACGACAGCAAATTATTGCGCTGATGAAGCGAGAAGTGGTGCCTGCCATTGGGTGTACGGAACCGATGGCGGTGTCGCTCTGTGTGGCGAAAGCCACCGAAACGCTGGGGTGCACCCCCTCTAAAATTGAGGCGCTGCTCAGTGCCAACATCCTGAAAAATGCAATGGGAGTGGGCATTCCGGGCACACACATGGTGGGACTACCCATTGCCGTGGCTCTGGGGGCGCTGGTGGGTAAAAGCGCCTACGGGCTGGAGGTGCTGCGTAACACCTCCGATGCCGACGTGAAGCGAGGCAAGAAATACGTGGAGGAAAATCGCATCCACATCGGTCTTAAATCCGATAGCTGCGAAAAACTCTACATTGAAGTGACTGCCTCCGACGATGCCGGGCATAGCGCCACGGCTATCATTGCGCGCCACCACACCCATTTCGTGAGCGTGACCAAAGATGGTGAAGTGATTCTGAATCAACCTCTTAAACCGCACAATTGCGATGTCAATCCTTCCGAGGATGACTCGGAGTGCGAACTCTCGCTTAAGCAGGTGTGGGACTTTGCCACCGGGGCGCCGCTGAAGGAATTGGACTTTATTAAAGAGGCACGCCGACTCAACGAAAACGCTTCGCGTGAGTCGCTGAAGGGCAACTATGGTCACGCATTGGGCAAAACCCTTTCGCGACCTTTGGGCAAAGGCATCATGGGCGACAGCATTTTTAGCCACATTCTCTCTGCCACTTCGTCGGCTTGCGATGCACGAATGGCGGGAGCGCCCATCCCGGTGATGAGCAATTCGGGCTCGGGCAATCAGGGCATTTCGTGCACCATGCCGGTGGTGGTGTTTGCCGAAGAAAACCACAACACTGAAGAAGAACTCACGCGAGCGCTCGTTTTGTCGCATCTCACCGCCATCTACATCAAGCAATCGCTGGGCAAACTCTCCGGGCTGTGCGGATGCGTGGTGGCGTCCACCGGCTCGGCTTGCGCCATCACCTATTTGATGGGTGGGGGCTACAAGCAGGTGGCATATTCGGTGAAAAATATGATTGCCAACCTTGCCGGGATGGTGTGCGATGGCGCTAAACCGGCGTGCGCGCTGAAGGTGACCAGCGGGGTGTCGACAGCAGTGCTCTCGGCGTTGCTCGCCATCCAAAACCGACATGCTACCAGCGCCGAAGGGCTGATTGAGGAGGATGTGGACAAATGCATACACAATCTCACTCGAATCGGTGCCAGCGGAATGAACGAAACCGACCGGATGGTGCTCGACATCATGACGCACAAGCATCAGCCATGACGCATCAGGTGCTGACCATTAACCATAGGCGCTGCCACTTTCTCTGCGCTGAACAGCCGCCGCTATGCGTGGTGGTGAAACCGCTGTGCGCCTTCGAACGCCTGCGATTGGAGGATGAATTCGCCCTCTCCGTAAGGCTCGCTCCGAAAGCATTTGCTATGGTGGCTTTTGAAGTGGAACGCGCGGAGTTTTCGCACGCGGGATTCCCCATCTTGCTCCAATACATCGATAATGCCTTGCTCGCCGCCATAAATGCGCGCTACGGCGATTTGCCGCTCATCGTGGGCGGATACTCGCTCGGCGGCTTATTCGCGCTGTGGTGCGCCACTCAGCGCCCATATTTCAAAGCGGTGGCGGCTTGCTCGCCGTCGCTATGGGCGGAAGGGTGGCAAACCTACTACGAGCAGCACCCCACCAAAGCCGAATTCGTGTATATGAGCATGGGGAAAGACGAGGAGCGTACGCAAAAAATGCCCTACAAAACCGTGGGCGACAAATGTCGATGGCAGCACAGCAAACACATCGAGCATCCGGGGGAGAGCCATTGCGAACTGCGCTGGCACGATGGCGACCATTTCACCCAAAGCGAACGCCGCAAAGCCCAAGCCTTCGCCCGCTGCATAGCGGCCCTCTCATCAACCACCGCCCTCCAATCCTATAAAGCAAAATAGGGTGGGGTGGGGGATAGCCTCACTGTGGGGATTCGACTCTCAATCGCTTGATTTTTTTGATTTCCCACGCTAAAATGATGGCGGCGGTGATGGTGGACAGCACATCGCTGAAGGGGTAGGCGAGCCACACGCCATTGATTTGCCAAAACTGCGGCAGGAGGAACAAAAACGGGATGATGTAGAGCACCTGACGCGTCAGACTCAAAAAGATGGATTTCCCGGCTTGGCCCATCGATTGGAAAAAGTTGGTTACCACAATTTGAAAGCCGGCGAGCCAAAAGGCTGCGGAGGCAAGTCGCAAGGCGTTCGACGACACGGCTATCAGTTGCGCGTCGATGGTAAACATCCGCGAAATGGCTTCCGGAAATACTTGGAAAGCTACAAACCCTATGAAACTCACACCGGTGCACACGCCCACTGCCATCCAAAAGGTGCGCATCAGGCGGTCGTAGCGCCGAGCGCCATAGTTGTAGCCCACAATGGGTTGCATGCCCATACACACGCCCAGTATGAAGGTAATCACCAG
>SFWW01000144.1 GCA_004559845.1 bacterium | reverse complement strand
TGGGAGCCAACTATGGTGTGATGCTGCCGTTCTCGCGCAAGCATGAAAGCGAAGCCGACAATATGGGCCTTGTGCTGATGTCGCTTGCCGGCTACAACCCACGCACCGCTCTTACCTTCTGGCAAAAAATGGCGGCTTCGAGTTCGGCAAAAATCCCGGCATTTATGAGCGACCACCCATCCGACAGCAAGCGCATATCCGACATTGAAAAGGCTTTGCCTTCCATTGAGCAGAAATATGCTTCCTACATCAATGCCGGCAAAAAATCCACCACTTCAAAAAAATCTACTACAAAAAAGACTACTAAAAAAAAGAAATAGTTCACCCCATTTGAGGTAAAAACGGATTGTTTGCTGTTTCGCAAACTAAACGGGTGCAATTGCTTCAACATTCCAACAACTTGCCCCCAAAAACCAGACATTTATATTAACTACTCAATAACTATTTTCAGATTAAATGAAAGACGAATCAACTCAAGTGGTGGATGCTCAAGTGCAAAGCGAAATGGCTTTGCCCGAAAATGCGTTCACAGAACTGAAGCCCGGGGAAGAATACGTTCCCCCTATGCGTCCCGACAAATCTTACCCCGAAGCCACCGGCTATTCGGTGAGTATGGGTTTGGTGATGGCAGTGATTTTCAGCGCTGCCGCAGCCTACCTGGGTTTGAAAGTGGGTCAAGTGTTTGAGGCTGCAATCCCTATTGCCATCATTGCTGCCGGCATTGCAGGAGTCACCAAACGCAAAAATTCGCTTGGCGAAAATGTGCTGATTCAATCCATTGGCGCAGCGTCGGGCATTGTGGTGGCGGGTGCAATTTTCACCCTTCCCGCCCTCTACATTCTGCAAGTGAAATATCCGGAAATCACGGTCAACTTCCTGGAAGTGTTCCTTAGCTCTTTGCTGGGTGGCTTGCTGGGCATTTTGTTCTTCATTCCTTTCCGCAAATATTTCGTGAAAGAAATGCACGGCAAATTCCCCTTCCCTGAAGCCACTGCCACCACACAAGTGCTCATTAGCGGACAAAAAGGTGGCGACCAGGCTAAGCCGCTGCTCGTTGCCGGTTTGGTGGGTGGACTCTACGATTTCTTCCTCAGCACCTTTGGCTGGTGGAAAGAAGTGCTCACCACACAAGCCATTCCAGCCCTGCAAGCGTTTACCCAAAACACGAAAATGATGTTTAGCATCAACACCGGTTCGGCTGTGCTGGGCTTGGGCTACATCGTGGGCTTGCGCTATGCTTTCATTATTTTTGCCGGTAGTGCCTTTATTTGGTGGTGCGTGGTGCCATTGCTTGGTAGCATGGTGCCTGCTATGGCGGATATGGCGCCGGGCGACATTTTCAAAGATTATGCTCGCCCCATCGGCATTGGTGGTATTGCCATGAGCGGTGTGATTGGCATCATCAAATCGTGGGGCGTGATTAAGAGCGCTGTGGGCTTAGCCGGCAAATCGTTTAGCGGCAAAGGCAGCGAAGAAAAGCCTGTGCGCACCCAAAAAGACATTTCCATGAAGCTATTGGTGTTCTCATTGGCAGCAGCATTAGTGGTGACTTTCGTGTTTTTCTGGATTGGTGTGATAGGCAACTTGCTCCAAGCCATTGTGGCATTCTTTGTGGTGGTGGTGATTGCGTTTTTGTTCACCACTGTGGCAGCCAATGCTATCGCCATTGTGGGTAGCAACCCCGTGTCGGGCATGACGCTGATGACCCTCATTGTGGCAAGCACCGTGTTTGTGGCTGTGGGCTTGAGTGGCACAAAAGGCATCATTGCATCGATGGTGATTGGTGGCGTGGTGTGCACTGCGCTCTCCATGGCAGGCGGCATGGTAACGGATATGAAAATCGGATATTGGTTGGGCTCAACCCCAGCCAAACAGCAAACATGGAAAGCCGTGGGCACTTTAGTGTCGGCAGCCACCGTGGGCGGCGTGATTTTGTTGCTCAACAAGGCTTACGGCTTCACCGACCCCAACGTGATGGCGGCTCCGCAAGCCAATGCCATGGCTGCGGTAATCGACCCGCTGATGATGGGCGGAGACACTCCATGGATACTCTACTCTGTGGGCGCCATTTTTGCTTGTTTGCTCAATTGGCTCGGCGTGCCGGCATTGGCATTCTCATTGGGTATGTTCATCCCGTTCCACCTCAATTCCCCACTGCTCGTGGGTGGTGCCATCAGCTGGTTTGTGGGCTCTCGAAGCAAAGATGAGAAGCTCAACAAAGCGCGTCAGGAAAAAGGCACCTTGCTGGCGAGTGGTTTCATTGCCGGCGGCGCATTGATGGGCGTGGTGAGCGCCGGTCTCACCTTGAGCGGATTTAAGTATGAATCCACGCTTAGCGAAGGCGTAAGCAATGCCTTGGCTGTGGTGATCTACCTTGCCCTCATTGCCTACCTGATTTTCTCCTGCCTCAAAGCCAAAAAAGAGGAATAATTAGCAATTGATTGCAAATCGAGATAAAGAACAGCGAGATTTTTCTGCCTCGCTGTTCTTTTTTATCTCCCTCATTGAACTGCGGTTTGATATTTTTTTGTAACTTTGCAACCGAATTCATGAAAGTTAAGGAAATAACTTCCGCTATCGAGAAGTTTGCACCGCTTCATCTGCAAGAAAGCTACGACAATGCAGGGATGCAGGTTGGCGACGCCGATAGCGTGATAACGGGCGTGGTGCTCTGCACCGACGTCAGTAATGCTATTGTGGATGAAGCCATTGCATGTGGCGCCAATCTCATCATCTCACATCACCCACTCATTTTTCACGGTTTAAAAAAGCTCACCGGCCGCTCCGATGTGGAGCGCATGGTGATAAAAGTCATTCGCCATGGCATCAGCATCTATAGTGCACACACCAACATCGACAATGCGCGAGGCGGAGTGAGCTACAAAATGGCTGAAAAATTAGGCTTGAAAAATGTGGAGGTACTCGACCCTCAAGTGGGCACATTGTGCAAAATTGTGGTGTTTGTGCCACTTCAGCAGGCAGCCGAGGTGGAACAAGCCATGTGGGATGCCGGCGCCGGACAACTCGGCGACTACCACCGGTGCAGCTACCGCCTTCAAGGCGAAGGGCGCTTCTGCCCCTGCCCGGGCGCAAACCCCTTCGTGGGCGAGACGGGTACCGACCACGTGGAGCCGGAGATAAGGCTGGAAGTGCTGGTGAGCAAAGCGCGCTCCGGTGCAGTGCTCGCAGCCATGCTAAAAGCCCATCCCTACGAAGAGCC
>SFWW01000143.1 GCA_004559845.1 bacterium | reverse complement strand
ATCAGTTTGATGCGCGCCAGGTTCATAGATTTTCCAAAATGCTCTTGCGTGATTTGAAAAAGTTTGCTAATTTTGCCTCTGCTCTTGGAATTAGTAGCTTTCTTCATCGAAAAATTGGTACTTTACAAAGTTACTAATTTTCAAGGACTTACGCAATGCTTAACTACTTAATTATCAGTTGATTAAAGTTAATATTTTAACTTTTTGTCATGTGCTGAAGTGGAGATGTTTATTCGCTAAATTTATGGCCTAAAACAGAAAAACTTATGGTTCATCCCCAAACTGAGAAGATTGCTGACTTGCGGCAGGCTGTGGAGCAACGCTTTGGCCGCAGCGTGAACACGCCCACCGAGTTCAAGCGCTTGTGTGAAGACATCAAGCGGCTGACCGATATCGTCATCAGCCAGAGCACGCTGATGCGCATATGGGGCTACGTGAATAGCAGTGCCAAGCCCAGCGACACGATACTGAATGCGCTGGCCGTGTATGCCGGCTATACCGACTTCATGTCGTTTGCTACTCATGACGACCAGGAAGTGAGCATCAACGTGATGGGTTCGCGCATCAGCGTGTGCGACGACCTGAGCGTGCGCGACCGCGTGCAACTCACCTGGCAGCCGGGCCGCATCTGCCTGGTGCGATACCTGGGCGATGAACAATTTGTGGTGGAGCAGTCGCAAGCCACGCGGTTGCAGCCGGGCGACACGTTCTCGTGCGCGCTCATCATCGAGGGCGAGCCGCTGTATCTTGACCAACTGGTGCACAGTGGCAATGCGCCCTGCTCCTACGTGTGTGGCAAGCGCGGCGGCATACACTTCAAAATAATGAATAAAGAATAATTTATAATTCATCATTCAAGTTGAATCCTGAGTATTCCATATCGGGTTTTGTGGTAGATGGTTTCGAGGGCGTGAGCGCTGAGTTCACCCAAAGGGAGACCATAGCCACGCGCGGTCACAACGTGCTCACGCGCGCCAAGCGCTACGGTCGGTGGCACGCGCTCAAGTCGCTCACTCCCGACGCGCAACACAAGACGGTGTACCAGGAAATGCTGCGTAAGGAGATGGAAATTCTCATGAAGCTGCAGCACTCCTGCGTGGAGCAGGTGATGGGCATGGAAGATGTGCCGGGACTGGGGCGATGCATCGTCCTCGAGTGGATAGATGGCTCGTCGCTCGCCGAGTGGCTCGCGCAGCAGCCACCACTCGACCAGCGCCACCGCATGCTGGAACAACTGCTCGACGCACTGGCCTACGTGCACAGCCGCGACATCGTGCACCGCGACCTGAAGCCCAGCAACATCATGATCACCGGCAACGGGCACAACGTGAAGTTGATCGACTTCGGCTTGGCCGACACCGACGCCCACGCCATCCTCAAGCAGCCCGCCGGCACACTGCGCTACATGGCACCCGAGCAGGCGGCCTCGAGCCAGCCCGACGTGCGTAACGACATCTACAGCCTGGGCATAGTGATGCAACAGATGGAACTGGGACGGAAATATAATCCTGTGATTGCCCGCTGCCTGATGCCCATCGACAGCCGTTACCAGAGCGTGGAGGAACTGCAGGACGACTTGCGCAGGCGCGCCCGCCGGCGGCGCAACACACGGCTGGGCATTGCCGCCGCCACGGGCGCGGCATTGATTGTCGGCATTGTAATGATTACTTCACACTTCACTCGCCCGACCGACACCGCCAACCAGAAAATGGTGGATTCACTGCACACCCGCCTGGAACGCACCACCATGGTGGTCGACAACAGTCTGGAAGTACAGGAACAGATGGTGCAACGCCTGGCCGCCCTCAACGATAGTATGAAAACTCTTAATGCCGCCAACACCACTCTGCGTAACGAGAAGGAGGAGCAACGCCAGCGACAACTACTCATCAACCAGACAATTGCCGAGGGCATACGGCGCATCGACGCCGTTAACGCGGCCACTAACCTGAAGCATCACATCGACACCCTGTCAAGCTCTGAATATGTGTGGGTAGATTGGAACTATCAGAGCCGGTGCGGGCGTACAAAGGCCTTACCTGAGTACATGATGGAACTACACAATCGCTTCTGTACAAAAGAACTTGCCGAGATTGAATATGCCCTGACTGAGTATTGCACAAACTACGAAATCCATATCCAACAAGCCTTAGAAAAAAAACATGTGTGGATATACCTCGACAAGAAAAAAATCCCATTTAAGTAATTCAAGTTTTTAAACGTTTATCCGATAAAACCGAATCTGCCGGCAAGTCGTTAGAATCGCATTCAAGACCTTTACAAGGAATTCACAATTATTCAATTTGAAATCAACTTGTGTAACTATTCGATTCAGAAGAATCTCCTCTTAACTCCTTGTGCATCGAAGATGCAGGGCGGGTCGATGACCCGATTTTAGCATCTCCGACGCAATAGGTGAATAGTTATCAAATTGTTACAGCTGTGTTGAAAACTTTTATCGGACAGCAATAATAAACCATACACTATACACTTCAAGTTTCTGATATTAAAAAACTTGAATTACTATTTTTTCCCCGATTGCTCTAACTGGCGCAGCACTTCAAGCTCGCGTTCTAAGCGATTAGCTTGCTCGCGGGCCTGTTGAATCTGCAGTTCCAAGTGACCTATGCGAGCCTTGATGACGCCTTGATCGAGTTGGTCGTCGGTGGGCATTGTAGATTGAATGTTGCGAAAGTTGGACCACCCGAATGTGTTGCGATACACCTCTTCGCTGCCCGGCGGCACGACCACAATCACCGACTCGGCATGATAAGGCTCGAAAATATCTTCAAATCCTCCGCTATAGAACGGATGATTTGTCTTCATTTTCGGAGGTGTACTACTAGGTATTACTATCACTTGAAGGCATGGGCAATCCTTAAAAGCGTCACGCAGAAGACCCATACTCAATTCGTTGAAAAACACCTTTACCAGGTTGTGACATCCATGAAACGCCCCATGGCCTATTTCGATCACTGGATAGCTGCGGCCGTTGTGCTCTACTGCATTCGGGATGTGTAGCTCGGTAATGGTCATGTCGAGGCAGGTATCAATCGTCACGTGTGGGGCGTCCCAGTTGCTATACAGAAAAAGGCCTTGCTTGAAGCGCGCTATGCGCCCATCTCCCCATGCCATCGAGCTTAGCAGCGCGAAGGCGAAGGCGGTGACGATAAAACGGCGCAGCAAAATAGAATTTTTCATTTCAGTACATGACAAAAAGTTAAAATAT
>SFWW01000022.1 GCA_004559845.1 bacterium | reverse complement strand
CCGTGTGCAACTCTCAGCCGGCCACGAAACCGAGCACCTCGACAAATGCATCGCAGCCTTCATTAAAGTGGGCAAGCAATTGGGCGTGATTAAATAACACCCCCCCCTGCAAAGAAAAAAGGGTAAGGACACACATTCAACACCTATTTCTTACCCCCCCCCCTCTCATCGTCCCGGGCACTTCCGCTCGGGACATTTATTTCATCAAATCAAAGCCATCCCTCCCCTCAGCCACAAATAGAACGCGAGGGCTAAGAAGCAATTTGAGGATCTTCTGCCAAAAACGATAGACTCTACCTTTGGAAGATGTGGGGTTACAGGAACATTGCCATATATAGGGGCATGTAAGTTACATCATCGGATTTCTCCAAATTGCCTTTACATAACACGATAGCGCGACCGATGCTACCGGAAAAACTGTCGAGTGCGGCGTCAAGGGAAGCGTGCTTCTTATAGTTGTCGCCCGACTTCACTTCCAAGATTGTGATTTTGTTGTTTTCTTGAATGATGAAATCCAGTTCCTGCTTGCTTTTCTTGTCGTAGTAATGCAGTGATTTTCCTTTGGCGGATAAGGTGCACGCCACAAAGTTCTCGGTGAGTGCTCCTTCGTTGATGTCGATATTTCCTTTCAACACTTCAAATTGCATTTCGTTAATCATTTGCGAGCATAGCAAACCTGTGTCCACCATATACAGTTTATATAGTTTTCTGTTTTCTATCGATTCAAAAGGCAGTTCAAAAGCCTTTGTGTTGAATGAATAGTAGGCAAGTCCGGCATCGATGAGCCATTGCGTAGGGTCTTCATATTTGCGTAGTGATGCGCCCTTCTCAATCTTGGCAAGAACAAACCGCTTGTCCTGTTTTCCGAGTTGCGATGGCATAGCATCGAATACGCGTTTCACCAGCACCGCCGATTTTTCGGCATAATGCGATATGTCGTCACGATAAGTGGTAATGATTGATTTTTGCGCTCGGAAAGCGTTAGAAATATCGGGGTTGTCGATATACTTCTGCACCACTTCGGGCATTCCGCCAATCACCAAAAACTCTTGATATACCTTGCTCATCTGCTTGTGTATGAAATCTGGCACAGCCTTTTCCTGATTGTAGCATTTTCGCAGCACCTCCACCACATTTTCTCCGATGCCCTTTGCCCACAAAAACTCCTCGAAGTCGAGGGGGTAAAGCCTGATTTCTTCTTCAAAGCCCACAGGGTAGGATATGACATCTTTATAGTTGATGCCAAGCAATGAGCCTGACTCGATGTAGTCGAATCGGTTGTCTTCCACCAAAAACTTTATGGCGGTTCGAGCATTGGGGCACTCTTGAATTTCGTCAAAAAACACAAGCGTTTTCCCCTCAACGAATGGTCCAAAACCCATCGCAGACAAATAAGTGACAATCGTGTTGGTGTCGAGGTCGGCATCAAATGCTTGTTTTGCCACAGGATGCTTCACAAAATTCACCTCCACAAAATGCGTATAATTTTCTTTTGCAAACTCCCGAATAGCAGTTGTTTTTCCCACTTGTCGGGCGCCTGTGATGATGAGAGCTTTCTTGTCGCCTCGGTTCTTCCACTCAATGAGGTGGTTATGTATCTTTCTTTTGAGCATAATATTTAGGTTTTGATGCAAAAATACAACTTTTTTCCACTATTTCCAAATAGTTTTTACAACTTTTTTCCACTGTTTACACAGTAATTTTGCAACTTTTTTCTACATTTTTGGATTTGGTTTTGCAACTTTTCGCAAGGTGAAGGGTGGGGTGGGGGGTGAAAAGGAGATAGCCTTGTGAGGCTTTTTTGCGCTCGCAAGGCTATCCGTGCTTCAATACTATTAACTATGTATACTATCCAACTATTTGCTTTAGAGCATTAAGTGGGTTAGTGTCAAAGGAGGATTAGGTTGATGAGGCCGGTGATGTCGCTCACGTCGACTGTACCATCTTCGTTGATGTCGCACACCTCGTCGCTTATTTGTGATGAGCCGATAATTTTGTTCACGAGCATGGTCACGTCGGTCACATTCACTTCACCGTTGTTATCGATGTCGCCTTTCATAGCGCCATAGATAGATGTGATGTCTTTCACACTGAGTTTGCCTGTGCCCTCCACCAATTCAAAGTAGGTGTCTTTGGTGAGTTTGGTGATGTCGAGGGTTTGTCGTGAACCGTTGTTGAAGATAATGTTGAAATAGTAGTCGAGCGATGGGAAGTCGAAAGTGCGATAGTAGAAAGTGGCATCTTTCACCACCTTCGTGTTGGTGATGGTCACGCCGGGCCAAGTGTCGGAGATAACGCCGAAGTTATCCCATGCGTAGAAGTTCACCATGCTCCAGTTGAATGGTGCTCCGGAGGGGTCTTTGAGGTAGATGGTGGCAGGTTTCACATCCGAGAAGATGTATTCTCGAGTGACCACATTGCGCACTTTACCTTCAAAGATTACGCCGGCAGCGAGTTTGGTGTCGGTGGTGAAGGTGAGGGTGGCGGAGCCCACAGCCTGCTTGCTATCCACGGTAGGCGTGGTGCCGTCGGTGGTGTAAACGATGGTGGCTTCAGGATCGCTTGCTGTGATGGTTACGCTCACGCTGCCTTCATATTTTCCGCTTTCCTTATCGATGGTCACCTTAGGAGCGCCGCTCACATAGTTGGTGATTTCCTTATTCCAATTGCCATCAATGTAGTAGCCGTGGTTTTTGTACTCGAGGTCGGCAGATTGTTTTCCGTCAACCACAAAGATAATTTTTTCGGGCATTGCGGTGAGTGTGCCGGTGTAGGTCCATTTAAAAATTTTGCGTGTGCTGTCGGCGTTCACGCCCATGAGTTCCATACTTTTTCCGGGCCATGAGCCACCGGTGTAGTTGGCATCCGAGCTCCACACCCAAGAGGTGATTTTGCGTGTAGAGAGCGGTGCTTCGTAGAACACACTCATATCGTCTTGTTCTACCGAAGGTGTGTAGCGTTCGAGCGGTTCGGAAGGACTGGTGCCGCCTCCTCCGCCGGTGGAAGGTCCGTTGCCCTCGCCATGGTTGGAAGAGAGTGCCTCTTCTTGGCCGTCGTAGTTTTGTGGAAGGTCGGCTGCAGGCGAAGAAGTGTAGAGGAATTTGCCATCTTCACCAATTTTGCCCGGCGCGGGTGTTTTGTCGGTAGAGAGCACATACACACGCATGTTGCCTTGTCCGGAGCAAGCGTTGGTGGTGAGTGTGCCGTTGGTCACGGTAATCACATCGCCTGTCACGCAGTCGGTGTAGGTGCCATTGAGCACGCCGGTGAAGGTGGCGCTGCCATTGATAGTAACCAAAGCATAGCTATCCACATCGCTGTCGGTGTAGCGGCGCTTGAACGCGTGTCCGCCATTCGCCTTACAGCCATCCACGCTATACTGACCCTTGCGCAAAGCGGGCACTGCAGCGCGAATTTTGTGTAGGCGTTGGATGTGTCGCACCAAAGGTGCATTGAGTGTGGCAGCCACATTTCCGTTGGCGCTTGCCACATCGGCAAAATCGTTAACCGTCACATCGCCGGTGATATAGCCGCCATAGTAGGCGCGTCCGGTTTCCTTCAAAGCCAAAGTGGGGCCCTTGTCGATAACGCAGCCCTTACGGAATTCGATTTCGCTGCCATAATAGAGGCAAGGAATGCCGCGGAAGGTGAACATAAAGTCGAGGTTTTCGGCCCATTGAGCGGTGCCTTCGTTGAAGCGGTTGCCATCGTTCGGACCGGGGCTATAGTCGTGCGAATCCACATACACCACATTGTAGGTGGCATCGTTGTAGTATTTGTCGCCGTTCACAGCTGTGCTCCACACGCTGGAGATGTCGTGGAAAGAGTAGTGCACCGGGAAGTCGATTACACTCAGTCCGGACGCCATGCTCACGTCGGGAGTGTGATAGTCGTTGCCATTGAGGATGGCATTGGTGGAAGTAGGCATTGCCGAAGCAGTTTCATGGCTATTGTCGGCATATTGTTGTTCGCATGAAGCGATGTTGTCCATAGAACTTAAGCTGGTGCTTTCAAACACCTCCTTGGTGTCCCAGTAGGAAGCGTCGTAGTTCCATGTATATTCCTTATTTTCCTTCCAAGTGTAGAAGTAAGGCGAGAGCGCGGGTTGGTTGCGATAAGTGACCGTACCTTGGTATCGCGCGCACACCTCAGTGTACATAAAGAAAGGTGTGCCGCCGCGTTTGTCTTTATATTGCTCAGCAATTTCGTGGAATCGAGGCACAAACACCTTGTTGAAGGTAAGTCGAGGAATGTGTCCGCCGGTGTCGATACGGAATCCGTCCACACCCATTTTAATAAATGTGCCGTAGCAATTGATGAGGTATTCGGCAGTGGCAGGGTTTTCGGTGTTGAGGTCCACGCAGTCGCCGGCGATTTGTGCATACCAGCGGGTGTTGTTGTCCCAGTTGAAACTGCCATAGTGGTGCCAATAGTTGTGGGTGTCGTGGTTTTGGTTATCGGTATTCTTCATCAGCGCTAAGCGGTGTGCGTATTGATACCCGCCTTCCAGGTCGCTGTAGTCGTCGGGCAGTTGTCCGCCGTCTTTTTTGGTGAAGGGAATCATGCATTCGTTGATGTAGTATTGATTGGCATTCCAATCGCGGGTAAATTGTTTGCAGAGCGTGCCTTCGCCAAAGTTGCCGGTGTGATTAAGCACGATGTCGAGAATGAGTTTCATGCCCCTTTTGTGCACTTCATCGATAAGGGTTTGGAAGCTCACATCCTCGCTTTCGTAGCGGTGATCCACCTTGCTCATGTCGCTGGCGTGGTAGCCGTGGTAGTCGAAACCGGAAGCATTTTCCACGACAGGCGTAATCCAGATGGCAGTGAAGCCCAGCGCCTTAATGTAGTCGAGCTTTTCAATCAAGCCCTTAAAGTCGCCGCGCCAAGCCGGGTCGCCATGCATAGATGCCGGTGCATCCCAGCATTGCACATTGTTGTCGGGGTCACCGTCGTAGAAGCGGGTGGTGATTACGAAATAGATACTTTCGTCACGGAAGTCGGTTCGCCCACCCACAAAGGCAGCTTGCATAGCCAAAGAGCCAATGAGGTAGAGGGCCAACAAAGTAAGAAAAGGTTTGAGAATTTTGGTTTTCATTTCAATTAATGAGTTTATGATAGAGGTGAAATAAAAATTTCGATTTCTGTGGCGAAGGAACTACATCAACGGGAACCTCCCTCCAACGCGATTCCTTATAAATTTAGCTCCTAAACAGGCAGTAAACGGAAGGCACATCTATCCGCCCATTAAGTTTTGCTTTGCAATTTTACGAATTTTTTCGCGACCGAACCCACGGTAGCTTCCAAAAAGATGAAAGCAACGTATGCAAACGATTGCATTGGGCGGCGGAGCGCTTGCTGTGCTCGCTGTGCGCTTGGATAGGGGTATCTTGTTGGTGAGGAACGCTTGGGATGCTAATTGGGTTGAACCGCAAAATAACATAATAACCGATTTTGAGGAGATTTTTTTGGAAGCATGAATTCGTGTGTTGCTATTATTGTTTTGGATGTAAGGGTTGGTGAAGGGGGAGGGTAAGGTATGGATGTTTTGTTGTTTGCACAATTAACGATTGTTTGCATTTTGTGCAATTTTGGTGGCAACGCTACCCCGTGCCAAGGTGTTGCTTTGGTTGCCTTTCAAAAGCAAAGCACGGAAATTGCAAAACGGGTAAGAAAAATGGCTTAAATCGGCTTAAATTGGCTCAAAAAACTTCCGAAATGAAAAATTTTTGTTCCAATACGAAACTTTTTGTGTTTTAAATTTTGTTATTAGGGCTAAAGTGTATACCTTTACAGCCGATATCATTGCAAAACTTAATCTTGTAACGAATATACATAACATATACATTAAATATTAACCTCAACAACTAACTGACAAAATGAAAAAAACCTATGCTGCATTCAGTGCACTCTTGTTGCCGCTTGCTATGCAAGCGAGCGAGGCCGACTTAAAAATGCCTGCCGGTTTCAGCGAGAAAGCAAGTGTCCTCTATTGGGGATTCCTTATCATTGTAATGGGTATGCTATTCGGTTTTTGGCAATTTGTGAAGGTGCGCAAACTCAAAGCCCACAGTTCGATGCTTGAGATAGGTAACGTGATTTTCAAAACTTGCTCTACCTATCTCAAGCAGCAGGGTCGGTTTCTTGCCATCCTCTTTGCCTTTATCGGATTGGCAGTGCTCTTGTATTTCAAAGTGCTATCCCACATGGAATGGGGTTCGGTGCTGCTGATTCTCGCTTGGACGGTGATAGGCGTGCTGGGCTCGTATGCCGTGGCATGGTATGGTGTGAGAATGAACACCTACGCCAATGCCCGAATGGCATTTGCCTCGCTACGCCGCCAGCCGCTCCAGTTGCTCAACATTCCGCTCACAGCCGGTATGAGTATCGGCATCTTGCTTATTTGCGTGGAATTGGTGTTGATGCTCATCATTCTACTGCTCATGCCCGGCGACCTGGCAGGCAGTTGCTTCATTGGCTTCGCCATTGGCGAATCGCTGGGTGCATCCGCGCTACGCATAGCAGGCGGTATTTTTACCAAAATCGCCGATATCGGTAGCGATTTGATGAAAGTGGTGTTTAAGATTGGAGAAGACGACCCGCGCAATCCCGGTGTGATAGCCGACTGCACCGGCGACAATGCCGGCGACAGCATTGGCCCCACCGCCGATGGCTTTGAAACCTACGGTGTGACCGGCGTGGCGCTCGTATCGTTCATCCTTTTAGCAGTGCCCGAAGTGTATCAAATCGACCTTTTAATATGGATATTCGTGATGCGCATTTTGGGCGTGGTTACCTCTGTGATTTCTTATTTCATCAACAATATGGTGTCGAAAGTGCGCTACAGCAAAGCCGACGACATCGACTTTGAACAACCGCTCACCTCATTGGTGTGGATTACCTCTATTCTCTCCATCATCGCTACCTACGGCGCCAGTTATTGGCTGCTGCAGGGCTTAGGCGAAGGCTACTGGATTGGTTTGGCATCCATCATCAGTTGCGGCACGCTGGGCGCGGCACTCATTCCCGAATTCACCAAACTCTACACCTCACCCACCTCGGCACACGTGAACGAAGTGGTGAACACCTCCCGCCAGGGTGGTGCCTCGCTCAACATCCTCTCCGGGTTGGTGTCGGGCAACTTTGGTAGCTTCTGGACCGGCTTTGTGTTCTTTATATTGATGCTCATAGCCTATATGGCATCGAATGCCTTCGGCATGGGCGATATCCTGGGCGAATACGCCTCCATTTTTGCCTTCGGCTTGGTGGCTTTCGGTATGCTGGGCATGGGTCCTGTCACCATTGCAGTGGACAGCTATGGTCCGGTGACCGACAATGCGCAATCCGTTTACGAACTTTCGCTCATTGAAGACGACAAAGAAAAAGCGAAAAAAGAAATAGAAGAAGAATTCGGCTTCACCCCCGATTTTGAAAAAGCGAAATATTATTTGGAAGCCAACGACGGCGCCGGCAACACCTTTAAAGCCACAGCCAAACCCGTGCTCATCGGCACCGCAGTGGCAGGAGCCACCACAATGATATTCTCGCTCATTCTCATGATTCAGAAAACGCTCAACATCAATCCCACCGACACGCTCAACCTGCTGAATCCGTATTCCATGTTGGGCTTCATCCTCGGCGGATGCGTGATATTCTGGTTCACCGGCTCATCAATGCAAGCCGTGACCACCGGCGCCAACAGGGCAGTAGAGTTTATTAAAAAGAACATCAAACTCGACACCCATGCGCCCAAGAAAGCCGACATTGCCAATAGCCAAGAAGTGGTGAATATCTGCACCAAATATGCGCAAAAAGGTATGCTCAACATTTTCATCAGCATCTTCTGCTTTGCGCTCGGTTTTGCCTGCCTCTCCTCTCCGGCAAGCATTGGCGGCAACGCTGCCGTGTGCCTCTTTGTGAGCTATCTGATATCCATCGCCGTGTTTGGCTTATTCCAAGCCGTGTTTATGGCCGACGCCGGCGGAGCATGGGATAATGCGAAGAAAATTGTGGAAGTGGACCTGCAAGCCAAAGGCACCGACCTGCACGATGCCACCGTGGTGGGCGACACCGTGGGTGATCCCTACAAAGACACCAGTTCCGTGGCGCTCAACCCCATTATCAAGTTCACCACCCTCTTCGGTGTGCTTGCCATGGAAATTGCCATCAGCGAAAGTTTCCGCGAGATTGCGCCTTACTTCGGCGTTGTGTTTGTGCTCATCGCCCTCTACTTCGTGTATCGCTCCTTCTACAATATGAAGTCAACCGAATAGCCGTGAGCTGTTTTCGGCTATCGAAAGCATCTACATAAAGGATTATTATTTTCACAATTCTTTACGTGGTTATAATTGTTAGTTTGCCCTCGGATAGGACCCACCTATCCGAGGGTTTTTTTGTGGGCGGAATCTTAAAAGAAAGAGCCGTGGCTAAATAATCGTTAAATAATTTTGATATTAAAATTTTTAAGTTTACCTTTGCATTAGTAATAAAACCCCAAGACACGAAAGGCTACGTTTCATCGTAGCTGACAGAGCGTAGGTCTTGGGGGGTTATTTTTTATGGCCCTTGGATTTTGAAAAGTCCCTCTCACTATGATATGGTTTAAAACTCCAATGCCGATATGACTCTGTCCAAACATCTTCGTCAGTTCGCCGTCCTGTACTTTCCCCAATATTAAAACCGGGTCGAATCATTCTAATCCGATGGTTAATGTGCTTATAAAGACTCTCTTTAACACGCGTTCTTTTTCCCCTAACTCTACATCCCTCTTGTATGATTTTGTGCTTATTGTTTAGTCGAAAACTCATAGCTCCAAGAATCAAGTCAAGGAATTGCAGTGGTAAAGATGTGCTTGAATCTACCTCAACAATATCACTCTCAGCGAATCGCACATTGGCATTCATAAACTCTTTTATCTTATTCAATCCCATTAGGCACTCAACAAATTCCTTTTTATCATCGTTGTGTAGTGGCATCTCATCAAAACTGAGATGTACACGCAAAGGCTGTTGGATATCAATATTCGCATACTGAAGTCCGAATGCATGTTTCACAAATTGATAATACAGCATTTGATAGGTCTTAATTTTTTTCTCTTTACTTAACCCTAACACATCATACTGGTTTGATTTAAAGAAAATTCTCATTTTAATACGATTTTTCTCCAGCAAATCGAAAACGGTGTCTACCACTTTTATATAAGGTTCATAGTGCTTTTCATTAACTTTTTGCCATTTTATTTCATGTCCTGTGAGTCCATTCTCATCAACACATCTTTGCATAATTTGCAACACATCATGCAAATCTTTAGAATCAATCAAAATTCCTCCATAGAAGTTTGAATAAAACTCACCTTCTCGAGTGCTTTCATCTAACCAAATATATTTCATTCTTATGCGTTCGTTTGTTTTGCAAAGGTAACCAAAAAAATAACAACTCTGCAACATCTCATGGCAAATAACAACACCTTCTATAATCTTGTAGTGGATAATGAACGAACAGGCGCGAAAAAATTGTGGAAGTGGACTTGCAAGCCAAAGGCACCGACCTGCACGATGCCACCGTGGTGGGCGACACCGTGGGGCGGGCGCAAAATATTGCGCCCCTACAAGTGAGTGGAATAGGTGCTATAGCGCTATCTGTGGGGGCGATTAGCGGTGGCGGAGGAGGGTGGTGAGGAGGCGGGTGGGGAGGATGTAGGAGAGGAGGATGGCGGCTTTGTTGCGGAGGCGCACGCGGCGGTCGAGCAAGCACGACTTGCGGAGGCGTTTGATGCCGGTGAGTGCGCGGCGGATAATGGGTGCATGGGCTCCGTGGGGGTCAGTAACGATGCGGAGCATATTGAAATAGGCGCTGAGCAAGCGGCTACGGATGGCAGGCAGGTGCTCGGACCATTGGTCTGGTGCTCGGCGTTCCATATCTTCGAGGATGTCGAGCACATGGGTGCGGCGAGGATTGAAGGAGGCAAGAATGCTTCCCGGGCGCTGGCGATAGTAGTAGAGACGGTCGGGGACAAACACCAGCCTGCTCACTTGCTGCATAATGGGCATGAGCACGGCAAGGTCTTCATAGAGCATCCCTACGGGGAAACGCACCTGTTGAAAGATGCGCGCATTGTAGATTCTGCCCCAAGCCGAGTGGGTGAGCCCGTGGCGCTGGTAAAGGATGTGCTGCACGGCTTGGAAAGCGGAGTAGGAGCGCACTTCGCCGCCGGGTGATGGGGCGGGAATGGCGTCGGCATCCGCGAAATTCACCCAGCCGCAGAGCACGGCATCGGCTTCTGAGGCATATTGCATGAGGCGCTCCACATATTGCGGTGCCACAAAATCGTCGCTATCGATAAAGGTAACGAAGGCGCCTTGCATCACATTGAGAGCGGTATTGCGAGCGGCGCTCAGTCCGGCATTTGGTTGGTGAATCACCTTCACGCGAGGGTCGCGCTGTGCCCACTCCTCGGCGATGGCACCGGAGGCATCGGTGCTGCCATCGTCCACCACAATCACCTCCAATCGGGCATAGGTTTGTGTCACGATGCTTTTGAGGCATTGTTCCAAATAGGGTGCCACATTATAGGCAGGCACAATCACACTAACCAAATCTTTCATTTTTTTTTACGGATTGATGGTAAAGCCCCGATAGAAGCGGTCACTTGTTGCGGAGTTTGCGCTCCGCCTCCTTCTGCTTGGCGCGCTCCTTACGTTCGCGCTCTTTTTGTTTAGCGCGCTCCTTGCGTTCGCGTTCCTTCTGCTTAGCGCGTTCCTTGCGTTCACGCTCTTTCTGTTTGCGCGCCTCCTCCTTCGCTTTGGCTGCAGCCTTTCGGTCTTGTTCCACCTTTTTGCGTGCATCTTCCTTCGCTTTGGCGGCAGCCTTGGCATCGTCTTCACGCTGTTGCTGCTGCGCCTTCACGGCATCGCGTTGTGCCTGTTCAGCCCTATTGATAGAGTCTTGCCGTGCTTTTTCCGCCTCCTTTGCCAGTTTTTCTTGCGCTTTGATGCGTTCTTTGGCTTGTTTTTCAGCGAGTTTTACAGAGTCGGCACGATATTTCTCAATGTTCTTGAGTTTGAGTTCCTCCAGTTTAGCGGCATTCTTGATAGAATCTTGCGCACGTTTTTCCGCCTCTCGGGCAGCCTTCAGTCGTTCTTTTTCCGCTTTTTCTTCCGCCTTTTGTCGTGCTTTTTCCGCTTTTTCTTCCGCTTTCAGTCGTGCTTTTTCCGCTTTTTTGGCTTCATCTTCCGCCTTTCTTACGGAGCGCTTGGTTTTGGTTTCTGAAGGCTGAGTCACTTCAGCGGGAGTCACGTTCACCGAATCCACGGGAGCCGTTGCTGCTTGAGCGGAGTCGTCGGCAGCCGGTTTCTTTTCTTCGGCTTGGGCAGGCTTACGCTTGCGCGCCGGTTGACGAGGAGCAACGGGTTTCGTGCCATCATCAATCACCAAATCCGGATTTTCGGGCACCACGGTCACGGCAGGCACCTCCTTCTTCACCTCCGGATGCTGCAAAGCCGAAATTCTATCGGTTGTTTGTGCTGCGGAGTCAGCAGGAACCACCTCGGTTGTCGGTTTCGGAGCCGGCTGTTCAACAGGCTTCGGCGTCGGTTTTTCAGTCGGTTTCTCGGCGGTTGCGGGTTCTTTTTCCGCATCATCGGAAGCGGTTTCGGGCACCTTTTTCTCCACATCCTTTTCATTTTCAGCGTCTAAATAGCGGAAATAGTCTTCAAACGAGCGTCCCTCATTGAGCAGCAAATTGAAGTTTTCCTCGCTAATGAGCACCGGGTGGATGTAGCCCACATATTGCTTAAAGTCGGCAGCGGCGTCAAACACCGTTCTATAGTTCAAGAGTTCGTTGTAGTTGGCAAATCCCTTCACCACCAGCAAGCCCATATTGCCGAACGTCATTTTTTCCAAATCGTAGTCGCGCACATTAAACGAGCGGAAATTGTGTCGTGCCACCTCATAGAGCAGAATGTTGGTATTGATGGTGTCGGTGCTATACACCAGCACAAACACTTGCGGCTTGTTGGCAGAGGCTTTCAGGTCGGAGAATTGCTTATCGGAAACTTTGCCGCCCGTCGTATCGTTGGTAAGCGCCATGGCACTCCAGAGCATACCGCGTGCATTAGAGCCGCCGCCGGCGAGTTGTCGTCCGGCTTTAATATGCTTCATAATGGCAGAAGCGGTGGGTGTGATATCGGTTTCGGGATACCGCTCCAGCATTTCTTTGAGCACCTCCTTAAATTTTTCGTCATTTTTTTCGGTAACGTATGCCAGCGCATCGATAAACATAAACTTCGGCATCAATTCCGAAAGCGGATATCGGCGCATCATTTCGGCATACGCCTCATGCACGGCTTGGTTATTATTGTTTAAATAATTTTGATAGGTGTCGGCATAGAGTTGCTCTTGCACCTCACCCATGCGTTTCAAATTCTCGAGATAATTGGGGTCCTGCATAGCCAGCCCATATTTCGACTCAGCGAAATCCGACAAAATGAGTGCCCGCCAGTGTTCCGCCTCCTCATCTTGCCCGGCTCGTTTGCAAAGCAAATAGAGGTTGTAGTACACATCCATGCGGTAGATATTGTCGGGGTATCGGTTCAGCAAATTGTTGAATTCCACCTTAGCGGCATCCATATCCTCGAGTTTGTCTTTCAGAATCAAGCCCATATTGTACAGACCCTCTTGAATCACATCGTTCGACGTTTGGATTTGTTCTTCGGTGACAGGGATTTGCTTGAGATAATATTCCTCGAAATGCGGGTCATCGGCGCGCTTAATTGAGTCGCGTTGCTCCTTCGTGAGTGCGGTATCGGCAGGGGTTGCACCCGGCGCAATGGAATCGGCAGGCTCCGCAGCGTCGTCGGTATCGTCGAAAGAGAACGTGTTTTTGTTGCGTCGGCGCCAGTTGTCTTCCAATTTACGATTGCCCCACTGCTGTTGGAAGGCTGTTTTACCGGCATTTTTAGTGGTCGTGTTGTAGAAATACCACGAGTTATCGTTATTGAGCGTGAAGGTTTTGGGGGCATTTTTATTGTTGGCGGTATTGCTACCTTGTGCATTTTGCTGCGACAGATATTCCTCACGCGCAGCATTTTCCGCCTCCTCCTTTTCTTTTTTCTTCAGTTCGTCAATAATTTTTTGAATCACCTTTTTTCGCTCGTCGAGCGGCATTTTCGAAAGGCGCAGCAAAGAATCTTGAAGCGTCACATTTCCGGCATACACAGCGAGTTCGTCGAGCACATCGCTCCGCTTTTTCAATTCGCGATAGTTGGGATAGGCTTCATTAATCAGCGGAATGGCTTGCGAATAGCACGGCTGAGCCAGGTCGTATTTATGCTGATTGAAATAGATAGCGCCCAGTGCCAATTGGCTAATCGCCTTATCGATGCCATTTCGCGTGCTCTTTTCACCGGCAAGGATATAATTTTGGATAGCGTTCGCCGTGTCGTTGACACTCATATAGAGGTTGCCGATGGCATAGTACACTTGGTCGAGGTATTCCTTATTGCGGTCGTAGCGCGTCATGTGCTTCAGCGCGCGCACCTCCGATTTAATGTTAGTGCCCTGAAACACTGCGCTTTGCTTGATTCGTGCATTGAATTTGGTGCGATAGGTAGAGCCGCTGTAACTGCCGGCGCGCCTAAATGCCTCGTAAGCCAATTGCTTTTCTCCCGCCGCCTCATAGAGTTGTCCCAACAAGAAATTGAGCCTCACCTTTTGTGCACCGCCGGCGCCCTTAATTGCCTCCGCCAGATAGGGGATGGCTTGTGCATGCTTATTCGATTTGATATAGAGATTGGCAAACGCCAAATTGGCAAGCGAG
>SFWW01000142.1 GCA_004559845.1 bacterium | reverse complement strand
GGGACAGATTCGAACTGCCGAAGCCGTGAGGCAACAGATTTACAGTCTGCCCGTTTTAACCACTTACCTACCTACCCGTGCTTATTTAGCGATGCAAAGTTAAACAAATTTTTCTATCAACACAAATATTTTTTAAAAATTCGTGCATTTTTGTCGCGAAATTGAGGCAAATATTGCCCCTATCGCGGAAAATCGCTACTTTTGCAACACTAAACTCCACTTCTATCGTTATGAAAATAATTTCCATTTTCCGACTGGTAATGCTCTCAATGCTGGTGATGCTTGCCTCCGGTTGTAGCAATTCGTTTCGGATTGAGGGCAATATCCAAAACCTTGGCAATCAAAATCTGCTCTTTGTGTGGACCACAGAAGACGGCGTGAAAAATGAACGACGTGCGGCCACCAACAATCGGTTTGAATTTGAGGGCGCAACCAACCAACCCACTCTGGTGATGATTTATGATGCACAAAACCAGCTGCTTGCGCATTTGGTGATGGAAAATGGCGACCACATGAAGGTGAGAGGCGACGCCACACAACCCTATTCCACCGAGGTGAAGGGCGCTGATGTCAATGAGCGATGGTATGAATTTATCGCACAGCATCGCAGCCAATACAAAGACTTCAACCGCGAGCCACTCGATAATGAAATCGAAAAATATGTGGCACAAAACCCCGACGATTTGCTCTCCACCCTCTTGGTAATGGTGGATTACAGCAAACTCAACAACCAGCTGATTTCAAAACAGTTGCTCAACAAAATCGACAAAAGCGCAAAACCCGATTGGCTGATGCAAAGCTGGGAACGATTGGTGATGAAGGCACCAAAAACCACCGGCAAAATCACCTCTCTCCTACTCTGGGAAAACACCGGCGATTTCGGCGCTATCACCACCAACACCGCCAAAGCCACCCTACTCTACTTGTGGGTCAACAATTCGTCACACCACAAAGAAATGAGCCCTATCAAAGCACTGGCTGAAGAATGCTCCGACCCACACCAACTCCAAATTTGCGACATCTACATTGATGCCGACACCTCGTCGTGGCGGGGCTACACGCAGCGCGATGGCTCCACATGGCGACATTTCTGGGCGCCCGAAGGACCGCTCAACTCCCAACTCAAGCCGCTCGCCATCCACACCACACCGCTCTATGTGGTAACCGATTCGCTTGGGAATGTGGTGTATACCGGCGCGGAGGTCACACAAGCCACCCAAAAAGCACGCGCCCTCATCAAATAGAAGCATACCGCCCCCATCACACCCCGGTGCTTGCCAAAAATTTCCCCCAACCCGCACCCAAAAACCACAATTTTTCGGAATAGGGGTTGGTGATGTGAAAATTTATGTGTATTTTTGCCATATATAAACCGCTATTTATATAAATCCACATTTATATTATGAAATTCTACAATCGTGTAAATGAGCTTTCTATCATTCGTGAAAACGAAAAACAGTCATACGACAGTGCCGTGTTTATGGTGCTTACCGGCCGACGTAGAGTAGGCAAAACATCCCTTGTCACTAAGGCGATGGAGGGCAAAGAATATGCCTATCTGTTTGTGTCGAAAAGTTCAGAATCGCTACTTTGCCGGAATTTCCAGCAAGAGCTTGAACAGCAAATCGGACTCACCGTGTATGGCGAAATCACACGATTCAAAGACTTGTTTGAGGTGATTATGAAGGAGGCACAAAAGCGACACTTAACCATTGTGCTCGATGAGTTTCAGACGCTCTACAAAATCAACCCAACCATTTTCAGCGAAATACA
This sequence comes from bacterium, assembly GCA_004559845.1. Classification (GTDB taxonomy): domain Bacteria; phylum Bacteroidota; class Bacteroidia; order Bacteroidales; family Muribaculaceae; genus Sodaliphilus. The sequence goes on along the minus strand of SFWW01000142.1, from coordinate 1,471 downwards.
GGACATTTGGGACCGATTTAAGCAAAATGCGAAAATCCACCTCATAGTTTCGGGCAGCATACAAACTCTGATGAAGCGCATCTTCGACGACAAGTCGGAACCTCTATACGGCCGCCCTACCTCAAAACTCGTATTGCGCCCTTTCACCACAGCTGTGATAAAAGAAATTCTTCATGACGCAAATCCCAACTACACCCCCGACGACCTGCTCTGCCTATATATGATTACCGGTGGTGTGGCAAAATACATCGAACTTCTTATTGATGCGAAATGCTACACCAAAGAGAAAATGCTCAACTACATTTGCCGTCAAGACTCCTATTTCTTAACAGAAGGAAAAGACATTCTTAATCAAGAGTTTAGCAGCGAACAGGGCACCTATTTCTCAATCCTGCAAATCATCGCATCGGGAAAAACGAAACGCAGCGAAATCGACAGTGCCCTTCAAAAAGATGTAGGCACGTTTTTACAGAATCTTGAAAGCAAATACGAGCTTATCCGCCGAAAAAAGCCATTGTTGGCGATGCAAAACAGCAAGGTGAGCACTTACGAAATTCGCGACAATTTCCTTCGATTCTGGTTCCGCTTCATCTACCCTTTCCAATCGTTGATTGAGCGCCAACTGTTCGCCCCTCTCCGCGGCAATATCTCCAACCACTACGAAGACTATTCCGGAAGAGTGCTTGAGCAGTATTTCCATGACAAAGTGATGGAATCGGGGCAATATACGCAAGTGGGGAATTGGTGGGACAGAAAAGGTCAAAACGAAATAGACCTTATCGCCATCAACGAATTCGACCACACAGGCATCATCGCAGAAGTGAAGCGCAACCCCAAAAAGATAAATCTGCAAAAACTTGCGGAAAAGGCTGCCGCGCTCCCCTCAAAAGACTTCGCCCCATACCACCTGCAACCACACCCCCTATCGCTATCCGACATGTAAAAAATTTTAGAAAATGACAGCATATAAGTCCCCTAAAACAAAGATATATAATACAATTCTGGCAAAGTGTCAATACCCACGAGAGGCATCTTCTGGTGTCTATTTTGCAAGAAAAGGAAAGCGACAACATCAAATCCCTACGGGATGATTTCAATCATCACTATATGATCACAGGGACAACTTGTATATCATTTCATATTTTTTCCGGATTTAGGGTAAAAAAAGGTGGGGGTGGGCTTGGTGGAGTGGGGGAGAATTGCTACATTTGCGAGATAACAAACTTCTCAAACTTAAACAACTATGCTCAGCAAAACGATAGCCGCCGCAGTGCAAGGCATTGATGCCACTATGGTCACGATTGAAACCACCTTCGATTGGGGCACGCAAATCGTGATTGTGGGATTGCCCGACACTGCCGTGAAGGAGAGCACGGAGCGCGTGAAATGCGCCATCAATGAGGCTGGATTCACGTTCCCTAACAAAACGGTGGTGGTTAACATGTCGCCTGCCGACATCAAAAAGGAAGGC
>SFWW01000141.1 GCA_004559845.1 bacterium | reverse complement strand
AGGCCATCAAACTATTAGCCAAACATTTAGCATTTTCATCGAGTGGTCCCTGACGGGCTTGAACCGGCGACTCCCTGATTATGAGTCAGGTGCTCTAACCAACTGAGCTAAGGGACCGCTTTTTGCAGCAACATTTTGCTGAAAAGCACGGCAAAGTTACTACATTTCTTTTAATTATTCAAACGTATAACACATTTTTCGCATCAAAAAACCCACAACCCGCTCATTTAAAAACTACTATCAGCACTCCACACCCACTCCCCGACTATTTATTCTCTACCTTCTCGGTAAATCGTCTGGGGGAATAGCGGGGCGAAGCGATACTTTTTGGTGGTTCTTTTTTGGTTAATCGGGGAAAAAGGTGTAATTTTATGTGCGCTCACGCTTTTGGGCGGGAGCGCGATGGCGGCTAAACGCCAAAGTTTCAACATTTTTACACCCTCCAAATGCTTATGGAACCCAAAAAACGACTTTTCCTTCTCGATGCTTACGCTATGATATTCAAGGCCTATTATGGCTTGATTCGCAATCCTCGCATCACGCGCAGCGGTATGAACACCTCGGCGGTGTTCGGCTTTGTGAATATGCTCCAAGATTTGCTCAAGCGCGAGCAGCCCTCTCATATTGCGGTGTGTTTTGATGTGGGTGGTGGCACGTTCCGCCATGAGATGTTTCACGAATATAAAGCGAATCGCGATGAGACACCTGAGGGCATCTTGGTGGCGGTGCCCTACATTCATCGCATTTTGGAGGCATATCACATCCCCACGTTTTCAAAACCGGGTTTTGAGGCGGATGATGTGATTGGGTCGCTTGCCAAGATAGCATGTAGCCATGGCTTTGAAACCTATATGGTGACTGCCGATAAGGATTTGGGACAGTTGGTGAACGAATGCACCAAAATATATATTCCCGGCAAAAATGAAATTATGGGCGTGAAGGAGGTGAACGAAAAGTATGGCATTGCTCATCCGCAGCAAATCATTGATTTGCTGGCGCTGATGGGCGATAGCGCCGACAACATACCGGGGTGCCCGTCGGTGGGGAGCGTGAGAGCGCAAAATCTGATTCAGCAATTCGGGTCGGTGGATTACCTTTTGGAGCACACCGATGAATTGCGCGGCTCAATGCGACTGAAGGTGAAGGAGAATGCCGACATCATCAGAATGTCGAAGTGTTTAGCCACAATCAAAACGGATGTGCCGTTGGAGTGGAACGAGCAACAATTGCTACGGGTGCCGGCTGATTTGGCGGCACTGAAAAAGGTGTTCGACGAACTTGAATTCCGCACGCTCACCAAGCGTATCATTGAGCAAAATGAGGCGAATGTGGGGCTTGAGGCGCCGACTTCGCCCTATGCTGCCAGGGTGGAGAGCGGAAGGCAAGCCTCGCTCTTCGATGAGGCGTTTGCCAACGACGACGCACCGAAAGATACGCCCGACCAACCCATTCGCAATATCAAGTCGGAAAATAGCGATTTTCAGCTCATCGCCGACTTTGATGAGGCGGCTGCCTATGTGCATCAGTTGCTTGCAAGCAAGCGCGTGGCGGTGCACGTGGTGGCTGCCGGCGAGGAGGCAATGACAGCAAAAATTCTGGGCTTTGCCATTTGCCCGGAAGCACACAAAGGCGCTTATCTGCCGGTGGATGGCTTTGGCATGATGATAGACAGCGTGAAACCGCTGTTTGAAAGCCGGGTCACCATTTGTGCCAACGATGTGAAGCGACTAATGGTGATGCTCCACCGCCATGGCGTGGCTTTCACAGCGCCCTATTTCGACACTTCGGTGGCGCACTATTTGCTGCAACCTGAACGCGGGCACAGCATCGAGGGCATGGCGCAACAATTGCTCAACTATGAGGTGATTGACCCGGAATCGTATCTCGGACCGAAAGGACGCACACAAAAGAAAATCTACGAATTAGCGCCCGAATCGCTCGTAAACCCGGCTTGCGAACGCGCCGATGTGGTGTGGGCGTTGCCCGATGTGCTCACGCGGAAGATTGAGGAAAATGGCATGACGCATTTGCTCCAACAAATTGAATTGCCCATGGTGAAGGTGTTGGCAAAAATGGAAATTGCCGGCGCTCGCATCGATGTGAAGGCGCTTAACGATTACGCCGAAGTGCTCACCCATAGGATGAACGAATTGGAACAACAGTGTTACGATGCGGCAGGGATGAATTTCAACACGGCATCGCCGGCGCAAGTGGGGGAGGTGCTATTCGAACATTTGCATCTCGACGCTAAAGCAAAAAAAACCAAAACCGGACAATATTCCACCACCGAAGAGGTGCTCAACAAACTCCGGAATAAGCACCCGCTGGTGGACTTGATTCTGGAATTGCGCGGCATTCGCAAATTGCTCTCTACCTATGTGAAGGCTCTGCCTTTGCTCATCAATCCCGCCACCCATCGCATCCACACCACGTTTAATCAAACCGTGACCGCCACCGGACGCCTGTCGTCGACAAACCCGAATTTGCAAAACATTCCGGTGCGCGACGATATGGGGCGCGAAATTCGAAAAGCCTTTATCCCTGCCGATGGCAATGTGTTTTTTAGCGCCGACTACTCGCAGATTGAATTGCGACTGGTGGCGGATTTCAGTGGCGACGAAATTATGCTACACGCCTTTGAACATGGCGACGACATTCACGCCATCACCGCAGCAAAAATTTATCACAAACCCCTCGAAGAAGTCACGCCGGATGAGCGACGTAAGGCGAAAACCGCCAACTTTGGCATCCTCTATGGCATCTCGTCGTTTGGACTATCGGAACGCCTGAACATCCCTCGCGCTGAGGCAAAACAACTCATCGATGACTATTTCCGCACTTTCCCCGGCATCCACGCCTACATTGAGCACAATGTGGCGCTCGCGAAACAACAAGGCTATGTGACCACGAAGTTTGGACGCCGACGCATGTTGCCTGACATTAATTCGCGCAACGCGGTGGTACGACAATTCAGCGAACGAAATGCCGTGAACGCACCCATTCAAGGCACCGCAGCCGACATTATGAAGATTGCCATGATTGCCATCGACCGCCGATTTGAGCAAGAGGGCATCCAATCAAAAATGATTCTGCAAGTGCACGACGAATTGAATTTCGACGTGATTCCGGCTGAACTTGATAAGGTGCAACAAATTGTGGTAGAGGAAATGGAAAAAGCCTACAGCGGTAAAGTGCGCCTCTCTGCCTCCCACGCCGCAGCCCCCAACTGGCTCGCCGCCCACTAATC
>SFWW01000002.1 GCA_004559845.1 bacterium | reverse complement strand
ATCGGTTGTTTTCATTCAGATTAAACATAGCAAAACTTTTTGGCGCAAAGTTCGCCAAAGTTTTGCTCCCCCAAAAGCCGGCTTATTTCGGATGCTTACTAAAGAAAGGCTACCGAGAATGTGCGGCAGCCTTTCGCTATAAGGGTGATTCCCGAGCGTGTTGCGAGGGGGATTATTTGTTGACGTAGGGGAGGAGGGCATCGCGCCAGATGAGGTAGGCGGGGCCCATGAGGTGGAGTCCGTCGTTGGTGTATTCTTTTTTCAAATTGCCTTTTTCATCCACCATCAGCGAATAAATGTCGATGAATGGAATGTTTTTTTCTTGGCACAATTTTTTGATTTTTGCATTTGCTTCGGGCACCACAGCTTCACATCCTTGCAAACTCTTCCAAAGGCGCACTTCGTTGTTGAACGGCAGGATGCTTTGCACGTAGAGCTCGGTGTTGGGGCAGCGGGTTTGAATCAATGTGAGCAATTCGTTCATTGCACTTGCCACACTATCGGCAGAAAGGCGGTGCGAAATATCGTTGATGCCCCCCAACACAAAAATTTTGCGGGGTTGCCCTTTCAAAATAGGTTCCATTCTTTCGTAGAAACCGGGGATAATGTCGCCCACGATGCCACGATTTTTCACGTGACAATTATTGAACAATTCGTTCCATTCCGCTCCATCGGTAAGGCTATTGCCCAGCATGATGATATCGGAGGAATACACCGGCAGCAAGTCGAACAGGGTGGCGCGGCGAGCATAATACACATCGGGGTTGACCGGCTTTTTCTGCTCCTGTGCCACAGCCGACACTGCTACGAAGGCTAAAAGAATTACGATAATGCGTTTCATAATGAATGAGTAGAAAGAAGAGGGCATCACCAGACCGGTCGACACCCTCATCATTTTGGTTGAAAATATTATTTATTTTGTGCGCGATAGGCATCGCAAGCCTTTTTCACGGAGCCGTATTTCAGGAGCCATTGCTTGGCTTCTTCGTAGGGCAAACCGAGTTCTTCCACCACCATACGTGTACCGCGGTCCACGAGTTTGATGTTAGAGAGTTGCATATTCACCATTTTGTTGCCTTTCACGCGTCCCATCATAATCATCACGCTGGTGGAAATCATGTTGCAGATGAGTTTCTGTCCGGTACCTGATTTCATGCGCGAGGAGCCGGTCACAAATTCGGGACCCACCACCATTTCCATGGCTATTTCGGCAGCTTGGCTCATAGGTGCGTCGGGGTTGCTGGTGATGGCACCGGTGAGACAGCCGAATTCACGTGCTGCTTTCAGCGCACCAATCACGTAGGGCGTGGTTCCGGAAGCGGCAATACCCACCACGGTGTCGAGTGGCGAGATGTCGAATTCTTGCAGGTCTTTCCAGCCCTGTTCGGTGTCGTCTTCCGCATTTTCCACGGCATTGCGCAATGCGGTGTCGCCACCGGCAATGATACCAATAATCCATCCCGGGTCCATTCCGAAAGTGGGCGGAATTTCACTTGCATCGAGCACCCCGAGGCGGCCGGAAGTGCCGGCACCCATATAGAAGAGCCGCCCTCCTTGCTTCATGCGCTCCACAATACCTTCCACAAGTTTTTCAATTTGCGGAATTGCTTTCTCCACGGCATCTGCCACCTTGTGGTCTTCCTTGTTGATGTTCACGAGCAATTCGTGAGCCGACATCTTTTCAAGGTCGTTGTAGAGCGACGGTTGTTCGCTAATTTTTACAAAAGCCATTATTATAAATGTTTTTAAATTAAAAATTCAATTTTTTGATTAAAGTGCACTTACTTATGCTTGCTCAGCATGGTATTTAATCAAGCCTTCCATCGGTGCTTGAATCACAGTGCCAATGGTGATGCCTTGACTCTTGGCAGCCTCCATAAGGGTGGCTTTTTGTAGAAACGCAATAGAGCCCACAAAATTGCATGGCAATTCTTTATAATTGGCATAATTTTCCACATTGCGAATAAAGAAATCGGTGAAGGAGCGGAGCACGATACGGTGGATGGATGGCTCTTCGATGTTCTTTTGTAAGAAGGGTGCGAATTGTGCGAGGAAGCGGTTGCCGGCGGGTTTGCGATACACGCGGTCGATAATCGTCATGCGGTCCACTTGATATTCATCGTAGAATTTTTGGCAAAGGTGTTCGGGAAGTTGTTTTTTCAGTACATCGCCCACCAGGAGTTTGCCAAGCACGGCACCACTGCCTTCGTCGCCGAGGATGTAGCCCAGTGGCGAAACATTATCCACCACCTTTTCGCCATCGTAGTAGCATGAGTTAGAACCAGTACCCATGATACAAGCGATACCGGGCTTGCGACCACAGAGTGCGCGAGCGGCGGCGAGCAAATCGCTTGCCACTTCTATCTTCTTGGCAGAAGGAATATTGGCTTTGAGGGCGTTTACCACGTGGGAGCCCACTTCGTCGTTAAGAATACCGGCACCATAGTAGTAGATTTCGTCCACTTGATAGCTACTGATATGTGGCACGAGTTCTGCTTTGATGGTAGCAGTCATTTCTTCCTCTGTCATCAACAGAGCGTTCATACCGGTGGTGAAAATCTGTGCAACTTTTTCGCTGCCATTGAGTAGGCACCAATCAATCTTGGTTGACCCACAATCTGCAATTAAAATCATAAGTGTAAGTGTTTATAGTTTAATTATAATATTTTTCTTATGGAGGATATAACCGAATATCCAGTTAAACAACACGAAAAGTATTGCATACAAGCACGATGCCATTTTGTCTGAAAGGGTGATCGACTTATACGCATCGTAGAGCGTGCCCTTGATAGAGCTGCGATCACCGGCACCAGATGCCACAGCCACAGCCTCGTTGAAGGTGGTTTGCACGGCAGTGAGGCTATCACCTTCAAATGCCTTGCTCTTTTGCATAGCAGGCAAGAAGATGTCGTCGTATTTCAGTTCGGCGGTCACACCCAAAGTGTCGGCATAGCAGAGGTTCACTGCCGCCTGTGCGCGGTGCATACCTTGCTTCGATGCTTCCATATAGTAGTCGGCAGCCTTCACATGGTCGGTGGCGATGCCGAATTTACCGAAGTCGTAGCAAAGTGCCAAGTTGTATTGCGCATTGGCGATTGATGAGTCAGCAGCCTCGGTGAGCAATGGCAGGATTTCCTGGTCGTTGATGGTATCATCGTCTTGCATGTATGCCAAAGCCAAATTGTAGCGTGCGTTCACCATCGATGAATCGGCAGCGGCGGCCTTAAAGAGTTTCAGAGCCTCAACCTTGTTTTCTTCCACACCGTTGCCATTGTAGTAAGCGATGGCGAGGTTGTTTTGTGCCTGTGCGCAACTGTCGGCAGCGAGTTTAGTGTAGATAGCGGCAGCCTTTTCAGCATCCCCCTTCACATAATCATCAGAAGTGCTGACAATCACTGAGCCAAACACGATAGCCAAGAGACTGCCCAGCACATAAAGTGAAAGTGGATTCACACCAAATGCCTCGAAGAAATAGCACCATTTTGAGTGCCCCTTCATATCAATTACATAAATCAACAGAGCCAACACGCTCATTGCCAAACCGCAAGTGAGCAACACGAAGGTGGTTGACCACATCTTCTTGCCACATGGAATGCCATAACTGAGCAACCAGCCAGCCAAAATGAAGATAAAGCCGATGAGCAAGAGGCGACCCACACGGTAAGAGTTGTCTTTGTGCTTCAAAATCACGCCACCCACCATAAAGCCGATAAGGGTGTGTGCGATACAGGGAAGTGTGCTCAAAATGCCTTCTGGGTCAAATGCCACACTCATGCCATTGTAGCCTTCATGATACATGTGGTTAGGACCAAGCACAGCATTGTCGATTACAGCAATGATATTGTCGGTTGAGAACTCATAACCATGACCTACGCCCAAAATCAATGCATACACAGCGAGAATACCTGCAATCACCCAAGGGATGAAACGATATTTAATGAATGTGGCACAAAGGGTGCCAAAGAAATACACCAATGCCAAGCGTTGGAACACACCCAAATAGCGAATTGAATCTAAATTATTTGCTGCCTCGGCAAAAGATTTGCCATCGCGGAACATGCCATACATCAAGTGGCTGAACCATTGCACAGCCCATCCGATAATGAACAGCAGCACGGTGCGGCGAATCATTTTCACGGCGAGCGTTTTCGACATGGTGAAATTGAATTTCTTCAAAGAGAAAAACATCGCCACACCCATGCAGAAGATGAAGAAAGGAAACACCAAGTCGGTTGGTGTTAAGCCTATCCATTCGGCATGGCCAAGTGGCGCATACAGGTTGCCCCAACTACCGGGGTTGTTGACCAGCAACATTCCAGCCACGGTGATACCGCGAAGAATGTCGAGCGACAACAAGCGTTTATTATTACTTCCCATCTTTAATTAGTTCTTTTTTTGGGGGTTGTACATTCATTGATTAAATACACCAGCGATTGATACGGCACGCCACTGTGGGTGGTGAGCCCTATTTCGCAAGTTCGGCTATTGGAAAAACCTCGCTTCACCTGCGCCTTCTCGATGGCTTCGCGCAGATGGCGCAAAGCATAGGCATTCAGTTCGGGGTGCGTGAATCCTTTATCGCCGGCAAAGCCGCAGCATCCCACACCTTCGGGTAGCACCACTTGGGTGGAACACTTGCGAGCCAAAGCAAGCAATTTTTTATCCACTTTCATTTTGCGAGTGGAGCAAGTGAGGTGGATAGCCACCGGTTCGTCCACGGGGTGGAATTCAAGCGAATCAGCCACATAATCGTGGATAAATTCCATGAGCTCGAGGGGCTGCACTTGCGTCATGTGCTCCTTCATGCGATGCAAGCACGGACTTTGGTCGCACACCACCGGATATTTGCCTTGTTCGCAGGCAGCAAAAAGCGCAGCCTCCAATTCCGCCGTTTTCTTATCTGCAATGTCGGGCATACCTTTGCTTTCCCAAATCATGCCACAGCACATTTTTTTCATCCCTTCGGGGAAAATCACTTCCCACCCGGCTTTATTGAGCAGCGCTACCACTTCGTCGACAAGCTGAGTTTTTGACCCTTGATGCCCACGACCCATGGTTTGGTTCAGACAACTGGGGAAATACACCACCTTCTTATCTGAAGCATTTTGCTGATGCTGATGTGCGGCGTAGGCCTTCGGTAGCGATGGTGTCCAGAGCGGGCCGCCCGCAGCATGAATTACCTTGCCCACAGCCTTCACGCCACCGTCGCGTAGCACACTGTGCGCCAAATCGGCAGAGCGCAGCGCCATTTTTATGCCGGAGCGCACGCCATTGAGGTGGTCGGCGCAAAGTGCACCCACTTTGTGGGTGAACGAATTTTCGCCACATTGCGCATTTCGGATGTCGTGGGTGAGGTCGCCGGTGTTGATTTGCATCGGGCACGAGGTGCTACACAAGCCATCGGCGGCACAAGTGGCATCGCCATAATAGCGATATTGCTTTTCAAGCCGCTTGAGGCGAGCATCGTCTTCGCCGGAGGCTTTCAGGCGCGCAATTTCGCGTTGCACCACGATGCGCTGACGCGACGACATCGTAAAGCCGCAACTCAAGCAATTCACTTCGCAGAAGCCACATTCCATACATTTGTCGATGTGCTCGTTGGTGAGCGGCAGTGGTTTAAACGATTTCACGAAGCAATCGGGGTCGTCGTTGAAAATCACACCGGGATTGAGGATATGGTGAGGGTCGAACAATTGCTTTACCTCTTTCATCACTTCGAAAGCCTTCTTACCCCATTCGCGCTCAACAAACGGAGCCATATTGCGTCCGGTGCCATGCTCTGCCTTGAGCGAACCATCGTATTTGTCGACCACGAGTTTGGTGATTTCTTCCATCAAATCGCGGTATTGCTTCACATCGGCATCGGTTTTAAACGATTGCGCAATGATAAAATGGAAGTTTCCCTCTAAGGCGTGGCCATAGATGCAACTATCGTTGTAGCCATGCTCTTGGAGCATTTGCTCCAGGTCGCAAGTGGCATCGGGCAGGTCTTCGATATGGAAGGCAATATCTTCAATAATCACAGTGGTGCCCAACGGACGCGTGCCTGCCACCACAGGAAATACTCCGGAGCGTATAGACCAATATCGGGCATTCTCCTCGGGGTCGGAAGTGAATTTTGCCGGCACATAGAGATGGAATTTCTCCAGCACCTGCTCCATGGCAGCCACATTGGCAGCCAAATCGGCTTCGGTGTCGGCAGATGTGCGAACCAGCACGGCAGTGAGATTCTCGCCTGTGGTGTCGTGCACCGAAGCCAACGACTTTTTGTCGAGCAATTCGGCACATTCCACCGGGCTATTCTTCAGCGCCACCACACACTCACACGCCTCGCGCATAGATGTGAAATAGAGCATAGCACTCGCAGAATGGGAATAAAGATGCCCGGTGCGCATCGTGAATTCGCTACCAAAACCCAACGTGCCTTCGCTACCCACCATCAAATGGGTGATGATATCGAAGGGGTCGGTGTGCTTCACAAAGGGATAAATGTTGAGTCCCGTCACATTTTTGATGGCATATTTATACTTAATTCGCTTCACCAATTCTTCGTCGGCAAGCACTTTGTTGCGAATCGTTTCAATTCCCTTGATGATTTCGGGATGCGATTTTCGGAATTGCTCGCGGCTTTCTTCACTACCGGTGTCGAGAATGGTGCCATCGGCAAGCACAATGCGCATGGATTTCATTTCCATATCGCTATTGGCATGGGTGCCGCAGCTCATACCCGAGGCATTGTTCATCACGATGCCACCCACCATAGCAGAATTTTTGGAAGCCGGGTCGGGCGAGAAAATCTTGCCGTAGGGGCGGAGAATGTCGTCCACTCTTTTGCCCACAAGTCCGGGTTGGAGCTTGATTTCGGAGCCATCTTCGCTCACCTGATAGCGCTCCCAATGCTTGCCTGCCACGATGAGGATAGAATCCGTAACAGTTTGACCGGAAAGACTCGTTCCTGCGGCGCGGAAGGTGACGGGGAGGTTGAGGCGATAGGCCTCAGCCAAAATCCTCGACACCTCTGCTTCGCTATTGCTGCGAACCACCACTTGAGGGATGTAGCGATAAAAACCGGCATCCGTTCCCCAAGCCAAGCAGCGCAAATCGTCGGTATAAATCCTTTCGGTAGGGATAAACCACGAAATGTTGCGAATAAATGTTTTATATGCTTCTTTCAATGTGATAATTATTGATATAAATAATATTTACTTGATTTAGCTTTAAACTCGGCGGCGTCTTTATTGAAATAATCAGCAATATCCGCCACTTTATAGTTTTGGGCAAAGCGCTTGCGAATTTGGTCGGTACCCATCACTTTGTCGAACATGCCATAGCCGCGCTTGGCGTTGGCATCGAATATTTTGGCATCGGGGTGCAATTCGTGAAGCACTTGCAAGAAGTAGAATTGGCAGAGCGTGAGCTCGGCTTTGTCGAGGTCGGTGATATACACTTGCACGCCATGCATTTCTTTCATAGCGTCGGCGGTTTCCGGACCCACTTTAAAGAAGGGCTTGAAATTGATGGGGCGGAAACGGAAGCCGGGCAAATTGAGTGCATTCATTGCATCAGCCAATTTGTCGGCATCGAGATATGGCGTGGCGAAGCATTGGAAAGGAAGGGTGTAGCCAATGCCGGTGTTGAAGGCATACAATTCGCCAATCACCCCACTCATTGCATAGAATGCAGCATGGTCGGGTGTGGGAATTTGGGGTGAAGGCGCCACCCAAGGCAGTCCGGTTTGGGCATAAGTCATATCGCGCTTCCAGCCTTCCATCGGAATCACGGTGAGGTGGGCTTTCTTGGCGGTCACACCCTCTTCATTGAGATAGATGGCGAGTTCGCCGGGAGTGAGGCCATACACATAAGGAATGGCATATTTACTCACCATTGAAAAATATCCTTTTTCCACCAAATTGCCTTCCACTTTGTTGCCACTCACGGCATTCGGGCGGTCGAGCACCATAAATTCTTTGCCATTTTCGGCACAGGCTTCCATACACATGCCCATTGTGGCATAGAAGGTGTAGGAGCGGCAACCAATGTCTTGAATGTCGTAAACCAGCACATCAATGTCTTTGAGCATTGCGGCGGTTGGCTTGTGGGTTTTGCCGTAAAGTGAGTAAGTCTTTACGCCAGTTTTTGCATCCACTGCGTCGCCCACTGCGTCGCCAGCGTGTGCATTACCGCGCACGCCATGTTCGGGTCCGTAGAGTGCCACCAGTTTCACTCCGGGCGCTTCATTCAGAATGTCGACGGTGGATTTAAGATTGCGGTCCACACCGCTGGGATTGGTCACCAAACCCACGCGCTTGCCTTGCAGCTGCTTAAAGCCGCCATCGCGCAGCACTTCAATGCCGGTTTTCACTTGCGCGGTGGCAAACAGCGCTGTAGCCACAGCCATCAACGATAAAATGTATTTTTTCATATCTGTCAATCTTTTAAAAGTGTGTTACTTGCGACCATAGTTGGGGTCGATTCGCTTATCCACGAAGTAGGTTACGACGAAGGTGGCAAAGCAGCAAACCATCACCATCCAGAAGAACCATACATAACCGATGGCTTCTTGAATGTAACCTGCCACAAAGCCGGGAAGCATCATGGAGAGTGCCATAAAGGCGGTGCACACTGCATAGTGCGAGGTCTTGAATTCGCCTTCGGAGAAATACATCATATAGAGCATGTAGGCGGTGAAACCAAAGCCGTAGCCAAATTGCTCAATGCAAAGGGCAATGGTGATAATCACCACATTCGAGGGCTGTGCCATTGCCAAGTACACAAATGTGAGGCAGGGCAAGGTCATGAACACAGCCATCACCCATAGCGATTTCTTTAAGCCCACACGAGAGGAATACAAACCGCCAAGAATGCCGCCAAGGAGCAGAGCAATCACGCCAAACACGCCATACACGGTGCCCACCAATTCGGTGGAAAGTCCTAAACCACCGGCTTCCAATTTGTGAACCAAGAAGGGTTGGCAAAGTTTGATTAAGAAGCCTTCAGGCAAGCGATAGAGCAGCATAAAGGCAATTGCCAACAAGCAGCCGGGTTTCATGAAGAAGGTTTTGAAGGAATTTACCAGCTCGTTGAGGTTGTTCGACATCGTGTTGCCTTCTTCCGAAGAAATGCGAGGCTTGTCTTCCGGGCTATGAGGCAAGCCAAAGGTGTGGTAAAGGGTAATCAAACCAAACACCACGGCTGCCACGCCGAGGGTTACTTGCCACGACATGGGGATATTCCCTTTTTCAATGCCTAAGAAGGGCAGACCATTACTTTCAATCAAACCGGCAATAGCCACCAACACACCTTGACCAAACACCGATGCTACACGATAGAACACGCTACGGATGCCGATAAAGGCTGCCTGCGAACTCGGGCTGTGTGCCAGCATATAGAAGCCGTCGGCAGCAATGTCGTGAGTGGCGGAAGCAAATGCCGTGATGATAAACACCACTAAGGTGAAGGTGAATATACTAATTGACGTGCTTTCCGATGCGATAGTGCCGGGATCGGGATGAGGCAAGGTGAGGGTGAGCAACACCATGGCTGCAGTCATCAAAATTTGCATCGTGATAATCCACCAGCGTTTGGTTTTTACCACGTCGACGATAGGGCTCCACACACCTTTCAAAAACCATGGGAAATAGAGTAGTGTGGTGAAAAACGACATATCGCCATTGGGCACACCCATTTTGGTAAACATCATCACCGAAATGTTGTTCACCACAAAGTAGGGGATACCTTGCGCAAAATACAAGGTGGGTACCCACCACCACGGGTTGCGGAAACTTGCAACGGTTGTTTCTTTCGTATCCATGAAATAATTCTTTTTTTTGATATGATTAATAGTTTATGTTTTGTTAGTACAGGGGTTCTATGTTGGCTCCTATAAAGTAGTGGAGTAGGATTTCTTTGTAGTCGTAGCCTTTGGCGCCCATCACGGCGGCACCTATTTGGCACAAGCCCACACCGTGACCCCATCCGGCTCCGCGCAACACGAATTTTGCAGGATAGCCTTCTGCATCCACATCGTGTTTTTCTACCACAAATGCGGAGCTATAGAGTGCGCTTTCGCTCAGTGCATAGCGAATGGTGAGCTCTTTGCCGATGGTTTTGGTGAGCTTCTCGCCCACAATTTTCAATTTGTAGAGTCGGCCTGAAGTGCCGCGAGCCACGGGCTGAAGGTCTTTGATGCGTCCGTAGTCGTCGCCGGTGCGTTTTTTAATAAGTGCGGTGATTTCGTCTTGGCTATATTCCACGGTCCATCGGTAGAAATCTTTGGTTTCTTGGTCGTAGTCGTTGAGCACTTGCGAAAGGATTTCCGGGTCGTGGGTGTTGCAAAAAGCTGCCGGGGCTGAGAGTATCCATTCTGCGGCATTGTCTTCGCGTGTGAGGTCGGGGAAATCCATAGGATTTTCGCTATCGCGGCGCGCCACCAAATAATTGAAATGCTGTGGCTGCCAACAGTTTTCAAATTCTTCAAACACGCCGCCACACGATTTGGAGAAACGTGCGTCGCACAAATTGCCGCCATACATGAGCACCTGTCCCCAGGTGGCTTCTATTGCTTTTTTCACGGCTTCGGTAGAAGCGCGTGTGATGCCTTGGTAGCGCTGGCAGTGGTCGTCGGCGCACACGTCGAAGTTCACGTGGTCGTCGCGGTCCCACCATTTGATTTCTTCATTGTCGGCGGCAGGTGAATCGCCCATCATCACGTCTACACCGGTGCCCACCTTGTCTTTATCGATTTGAGCAAGAAGCCAGCTGCGCGAAATCACGGCATGCGCTTTGAGTAATTCGAGCGATGCATGTGCGCTCATTTCGCTGGAAATCACGCTCAGTAGATATTCCTCAACCGAGAGGACGTTCACGGTGGTGATGCGGTCGTTTTCCACTATTAAGTGGAGCGAGCCGCGAAAACTCTGCACCTCTTTTCTGCGCCAGTGAAAACTCACACCAATCGTAACGTCTACCAGGGTGAAAGAATCGGTGTCGGGATTCACGGGTTCAAACAAGAGTTCGTCGTAGGATTGATTATTCCACACAATTTTGCCATCGATGGCTTCCACGTGCTGATTGCCAGCCACCAAATTGCCGTTCACCTGATATTGATTGTTGAGCACAAAATCTACGGTGGGCTCATTCATAATGCCTACACGGACTTGAGGAACTTTATTCATTGCTTTTATATTTTAAGTTATATTTATGAATCAACTGATTTGCAGCCTCTTCTGAAATGCACAATTCTTCAAACATGGTGCGCACATTTTCCGCTGTAAGAGTGAGGAAATCTTTTTCCACGGGCACGGCTATGGCTTGCCCCATA
This sequence comes from bacterium, assembly GCA_004559845.1. GTDB lineage: Bacteria > Bacteroidota > Bacteroidia > Bacteroidales > Muribaculaceae > Sodaliphilus. Next base: position 34,380 of record SFWW01000002.1, on the reverse strand, counting down.
TCCACTGAGGCGGGCGATAGCATAAACTGCCCCTCGCCGTTGCCATAGTTGCCAGGTCGGTGCTTGATGCGAACAAACACTGCCAAATGATAGATGTGCTGCTCTGTCCAGCACAGCACATTCATCATGGGCTCTTGCTCGCCTTCTGCCACCGGTAGCAATGCCACTAATCGATTGAAGAGTTGCTCCACTTCGTTGGCATCCGGGCTCGAAATCACGAAGGGGTGACCCGGCGACGATTGGCAAAAACGGATTTTTTCGCCGGCAAATGCTTTCTCCTCCACTTTGCCCGATTCAAATTCTTCACAAAAGGGCATAAATCCTTTGTTGCCTGCCTGAAAATGCATGTGGTCGGGCGCTGAAGCACCACATTTCGGACCATTGTAAAACAACACAAATTCGGGTAAATCTTTCGCCAGCTGAAGCATATCTCCCACTCTGCCTATAATGGATTGATACACATGCTGCAGATTGGCAATGGTGAGATGCCGTGGAAAGATGGGGTAGGGATTCACTTGAATCTTATAGGCATCGTGCCACGATATCATTTCTTGCTCCTGCGGCTGATTCTCACCACACAAGAAGCATTTCCTTGCTTTGAGCGATGCAGCATCCACCTTGGCAGCCGACGAACGGATGCGCTCGGGGTTGAACTGTAGCATCACAGTGGCTTTGCCCGGATGCAGTGTGCGAGTGGAAACACGGCTGAGAGCTGCATAATTATCGGCTACGGTGCGCCAATTCTGCATTTGCCGCTCTATCAAGGCGTTCACTTCTGTGGAGTAGTGGATCATCCGATTTTTTCTTCTGAAATGTTGTGTAATTTAATATTTTTATGCTATGCCCGGGCTGAGCACAGGCTCAGCCCGATAGTCATAGCCTAAATGAGAGATAGTCCTCTAATGAAGCATTACTTCTTATTCATTGCCACACGTGCTTGGAGTTCCCAAGTGCGGATGCGGTCTTTGTAGATGTTGTTGTTGTTCATTTTCACCACGTCGAGCGATGCGTCGCTATTGTCGTCCCAACGGCGGCACATATACACCGGAGTGTAGACGCGTCCAATTTGGAAATGACGCGAAATGTTCAATCCCAGTGCATAGTCTTCACCATAGCTGGTGTTAGGAATCTTCACGTCGCGGAGCACCGGAGTGTAGAATGCACGCGGAGCGCCGAGACCATTGATGCGGAGGGCATTGTTGCGACCGTTTTCGGGAGTCCATTCTTTGTGGTCGATGATGCCGGGAGGAATCATGTTGCCGTCGATGTCGGTAATCATGTAGGTGCCCACCACCATTGCCACGTTTTGTTCGTAGAAGGCGTTCACCATAGTGGAAAGGGTGTTTTCGTCTTTATACATGTCGTCGCTGTCGAGTTGCACGATAAATTTACCGGCTTTTTCGTGATGAGCGGCAAGATTCCAGTAGCCACCAATACCCATATCGTAGTAGTCGGCAATGATGTGAATCATGCGTGGGTCGTCGGCAAATTCGTCAATGGCTTCGCGTGTGCCGTCGGTAGAGAAGTTGTCTACCACCATGAGGTTGAATTTGAAGTCGGTTTTTTGATTGAGCACGCTCTTGATAGCGTCGCGAATGGTGCGAATGCGGTTGCGCACGGGAATCATCACTGTGGCTTCCACTTCAAATTCGCCACGGTTGAATTCAATGTGTTGGAAGTTGGGTGTGCCATCAGCCTTTACCGGGGGCAGATAGCCACCAATTTCCTTGAGGTGTTCGGTGCAGGCCTGTTCCATTTCAATTTGGCGACCACGGTTTTTGGGGTCTACGTAGTCGAAAATCTTTTCGCCGCTCTTGCGGGTGTCGAGTTGCACATCGCTGTAGAGGAATTCGTTGATGTGGGTGATGGTGGCAAATTGAGAGAGTTTGAGGCGCAGGTCGTAGAGTCCGGCAAATTCATACTCAGCTTTCATAGCATCTGCCGCTTTCTTAAAGCAGCAAGCACAGAAGAAGAGCACTGAACCGAAATCGAAGTCGTCGCGTAAGCTACCATATTGGTAGTCAATCACCGGAGCCTTGTCGGCGCCTTTGTCGGTCACATTGTAGTGGTCGGCATAGCACAATCCGCTTTGGCTGTCGGTGGCGATAGTCACAAAGCGCTCAATAGCGAATGGCGCAAACTTGAGGGTGTCGTACTTGGTGTAGAGCATCACAAATTGGGCGTCGTCGGCATGAGCGGCGATGGCTTTCATTGTGGCTGTGGATGAGAGGTTGTTAACGGATAGCAATTCGCAACCGTCAACAGCACCCTTAGCTTCTGCGTTGGCCAAGAGGTAAATCTTGTTGACATTCTCGTTTGCCTTTAGGCTTTCAATGGTAGCCTTTGCTTGCTCAACTTCTGCAAATGGAATGAAGCAATTAATTTTAGCCATAATAAATAGATGAATTAAGAAAAAATAATAATGAAATTATGATAATGGTTAAATGTTTTTGTTGATGCGTTGCCGTGCTCTCAATTCCCAAGTGCGGATGCGGTCTTTGTAGGTGTTGTTGGCATTTTCTTTGAAAATGTCGAGGTTGGCATCGGTGTTGTCGTCCCATCGGCGTGCACAGGTCATCACCTCATACACACGCCCCATTCGGTAGTGTCGTGTGATGGCAAGTGCCATGGCGTAGTCTTCGCCGTAGTTGGTGTTGGGAATGTTGATGGCGCGATATATCGGGGTGTAGAATGCACGCGGTCCGCCGGCTCCGTTCACGTGGAAGAGGTTGTTGCGTCCGTTGTCGGGGGTCCATTCGTGGTGGTCGATGATGCCGGGCGCTATTTCGTTGAGGTCCACATCGGTCACCACATAGGTGCCGCACACCATAGCGGCGTTTTCTTTGTAGAATTGTGCCACCATTTTTTCCAGGGTTTGAGGTGTGGCATACACATCGTCGCTGTCCAATCCGATGGCGAATTTGCCGCAGCGTGGGTCGTTGATGGCTAAATTCCAGCAGCCGCCAATGCCTAAATCGTTGCGGTCGGGGATGATGTGCACCAAGCGTGGGTCGTCGGCAAATTCATCGATAGCTTCGGTGGTGCCGTCGGTAGAATGGTTGTCAACGATGATGAGATTGAATTTGAAGGGGGGCGTTTGTGTGAGCACACTCTTGATGGCATCGCGAATCACTCGCACCCGATTGAGCACCGGTATCACCACCGTGCATTCCACGTCAAAGGGCTCGCTATCGAAGTCGATGTCCCGGAAATTGCCGGGTTGAAGATATGCGCCCACTGCTTTGAGGTGGTCGGTGCATGCCTTTTCCATTTCTTGTTGCGTGGCGTTGTTTTTGGGGTCGCAGTAGTCGTAGATGCGTTCTCCACTGCTGCGATTATCGGATTCCATATCGGTGTAGAGATACTCGGGAATATGGTCGATGGTGTAGCGCTGCGCAATTTTTAATCGCAGGTCGTAGCGCCCTGCGGCTTCGTATGGCTCGCTCATGCGTGAAGCGGCTTCTTTGATGGCGGCGGTGCTGTAAAGTATCACCGAACCGAAATCAAAATCGTCGCGAAGCGAACCTTCTTGGTAGTCAATAACGGGTGCTTTGCACAATTCGCCTGCGCGATAATGATAGTGGTCGGCATACACCATGCCGGAGCCTAAATCTCGTGCCACTTTCACCATGCGCTGAAGCGCCTTGTAGCCGAAAAGCAGCATTTCTTGCTTGGAATAGATAAGTGTAAATTCGCTTTTTGCATGCTGTGCGATTCGTTTCATCGTGGCAGAAGAGGCGTGGTTGGGCACCACCAGCATTTGGCAGCCGTCCACTTTTTGTGCCACGGCATTGGTGGTGAGCAAATACACATTTGCCACTTCCTCTTCGGTGAGCAATCCTTCTACGGTGCGAAGGGTTTGAATTTCACCATTATAAGGAATAAAACAATCGATACACTTTGTCATATCCATATTTTATTTAATCAAGAAATTTAAAATTTCGTTCATGAATTGATGGCGACTTTCCGCTTTTTCGATGCTTTCAAACGGGAATCCTGCCACCACTGTGCGGTAAGCACCTTTGTCCACTGCCACTGCTGCGGGTTTGGTGTTTTCGCTATAGCGCATAATGGTTACGCCATCTTTGTCGGCGGGCGTCACAGCATCGGGCGATTCCACAGCGTAGGTCTTATGGTTGAGTGTGGTGCAGAACTGTAATTCGCTGCCGGGGGTGAAGGCGTAGTGAGGTGAAGCCACCATGGTCACACCTCCTTGTTGGGCGGCGCGGCAAGCGCGATATTCAAAGCCCAAAACGCCTTTGGCAAAGTTGATTTCTTCGTCGGCGGGCTTTTCCTTTTTCCAAATGTCGCTACCCACATAAGCACCGGTGAGCATCACACTGCCCTTGGCAGCGGTGTAAGCTGTGAGGGCTTGCATGAATTCGGGCGTGTAGATTTTGTAGCGGTTGGGGTAGGCACCGCGGCCGTTGAGGGTCTCTTTTTGTTTACCCAAAATGATGTCGAGCACGGGATAGGTGGCGGCATCCACTCCACCGGCTTTGAAGGCGGCTTCGCTCATCGACACGAAGGAATAGCCGGCATTCAGAATGGCTTCGCCATGGATGGCGGTGTAGTCGAAATTGTTGCCAGCCACCACTTGGGTGCCGTTTTCGTAATTGCTGCGGCAAGCGCCGAAGCCCGGTTCGTCGTCGTCGACCCATGGCAGTCTGCGCTCAAATTCGTATTGTTCGCCTATGTAGTTGTTTTGCTGCATATAGGGCACACCGTGGTCTTTGTTGTTGTCGAAACCTGCCATTTTGCCGGAATCGAACCAATCCGGACCGCTCACGCGTGTGAAATTGTTGACCACTGCCACGGTGGCTTTGCTATCGGGGGCTACACCGAGCGAGAGCACTTCGCTGGGAAAACTCCTACCGCCATCGTTGATGGCAACGATTTTGTAGCTGTGAATCAAATTGTCGGAAATGCGGAGGGTGTAATTCGGTTGGTCCACGATGGCAATTTGCTTGAAGCCGCCGTCCAACCCTACGCGCTCCAACACGGCATATCGCTTGGCATCGGCTTCGCTACATTGCGGGTCGGGGGTGGGTTGCCAAGTGAGGGAGAATTGCTGATTTCCCTTGGCATTGATGGCAAAGGCTTGCACGGGGAGGGGTTGCACCACATAGGGGCGATGGTCGCGCTTGGCAATGAATTTTAAAATACCTTTATAGATGGCTCTGCTCACATCGAAGCGGAAGTTGGGGTCGAGCCCATATTTCATATCGGCAAAATTTTGGTGCGAGAGCAGTTCCATCAGCAGTGCCGGCACTTCGGGCACACGCGCTTCGTAGTACGATTTGTCCCACATGCCGCGGCGGGTCCAGTTGGGCTCATACTTGGCACGAATCACATTGCACACTTCAGTGGAAACCATGTCGGCAAATTCGCGTGAAAGGATGCGTGGTGTGCCATCGGCATAGTGGGCAAATTTGTTTTCTCCATCGCTGGTGGAATAAATGAGCAGGGTGCCGATAATGTCGTCGTTGAGGGTGGTTCCGGCATCGGTGTGAAGGGCAAATGAGGCGTCGATGGGCACTTTCAAGCCTTCCTTCTCGGGAAGCACTTCCGAACCGCCTGCCAAGTAGTTTACCCATAGGCCGCGACTGCGGTAGTCGTCGTTGTAGTCGTTGATGCCGTTGGAAGATGAATACACGCTTTTGGGAAATCCTGCCCATTGCAAATAGTAGCGTGAGCCGAGCACAAACCATGGATGGTCGCCGGGCGATACATAATCGTAGACCACGCCTTCTTTGCCGAGACATTGCTCTGCGCGCTGACTGGCGGCAAGGGCTTTGTTTTCTTCGGTGGGAAGGGGTACGCGGCGCACGATATTGGCTTTGCCTCCGCCCACTTTAATGGCGTCGGTGGTGATGATGGTGCCGGCATTGGCGGAATGGTTGGAAATCACCACCACGTCTTCGTTGAGTCCTTCTTTCAATTGGAAGGTGCCGAGATACACCCACACGCCGCCTGCCATGGTTTGATCCACGGTGTAGGTTTTGGGGTTGCCTAAACTATTGACCGTGTATTTCACATCGGTGGCACTATTGGGGAGCGATTGATAGGAAATATAGAGGGCATATTCTCCGGCTTCGGGCATGAGCACATTGTAGCGCGCAAAGGAGAGATTTTTCTTATCTTTGGTGGCTTGCACCATTCGATAAGTGCCTTCGGAGAAGGGGTTTTCGTCATCGCAATAGGTGGATTTATTGAAGGCAAATCCGGCGCCCAAGCCTTCCGTCCATGCCAGCTTTCCGTTGGTTTCCGTGTAGGAATGTTGGGCATAAGTGCCATCGGCATCCACTATGGATGAAAAATTGTGGGTATCGCGTTCGCGGGCATCCCACACATAAGCTCCGGCATTTTCGAGCATGGGTATCAAGAAGGGGGTGATGTAGCTTTGCGTGTACATGTCTTCCACGGTTTGGAACATGCGCGCACGCTGCCATTCCCAGCGGTTGAGCCGTGGTTCAAAATACCAGCCATGGCTCTGCCAAGTGGCGATGATGTTGCCCGATAAGCCGGATTTATAGTTGAAGTCTTTGTCTTGGTCGGTGATGAACGCCGAATGCTTACGCGCATATTTCTTGTGGAAAGTGGCATAATATTTTTCCACTTCATTGCCGGAGATGAGCACTTTCACTTTTGCGCTTTTATAGGATTCGCCCAAAGTGGATTTTACATCGCTTTTGAATGTTTCGATTGTGGCAGGGGTGAAGGGGATGTCGGCAAAACTCTCCGAGAGGTTTACCTCAATGGTGTCGGATTTCTGCGCCAACGATTTTACTGTCACTTTGCCAATGCCCATGTGGGCGGGCACTTGTGCGTTAACGATTTGCTGCACTTTTTGAAGATCTACATCAGAAAATTGGGCTCCAATCGCGCCCACACCAAGCACCATGGTGGCAACAGCTGTTAATACCAATCTCTTTTGCACGTTCATCTTTGTCTACTTTTTAGTTAGTATCTGTTTCGTTATGGTTTGTCAGATTAATTATTCTACAAAAATAAACAAAACATTCAAGTTTTCACCACTTTTCCAATCCCTTTTTTTAAGTGTTTTAGGTTTTTTAATGATTAAATACAACTTTTTAGTTTGTACGCTATGCAGAACCCTTTTTTTGCTCATGTCGCGATATAAAAAAACTCCAAATTGCGGTGTTCAATTTGGAGTGATGAATTTGGCTTGCGATCAATGAGCATTCGGAATGTGGAGTGCCTAATCACAAGTGTGATAGATGACTAAGCCGGGCATAGATGCGCGCACTATTTTTTTGATATTGGCACCATACTTCGATGCCACGGATAGGAGCACTTCACTGAATTGGCATGCCACCGACCCTACAAAATTGATGGCATAGTTTTGATAGTCGTATTGCAATATGGTGCGCTCGAAAAAGCGGGAGATTTCGTTGAAAACCAACCGGTAAACATATTCGTTTTGTAGGTGGTCAGAAAGAAACACGCCATAGTTGCGCAGGTTGCGATTGGCGTGGGGATTATTGTAGACTTCATCCATCAGGAGGTCTACATTGAGATTGAATTTTTCCACAAAGCTGTCGCGAATGTCGCTCGGCACAAAGCCTTTGAGCAAATCTCCGATAAATAAGCGGCCCATGGCTGCTCCACTCCCCTCATCTCCAAGGATGTAGCCGCCTGAGCGAACGTGCTTGATGATTTGGTTGCCATCGTAGAGGCAGGAGTTTGACCCGGTGCCGAGAATGCATGCCAAGCCGGGCTCGTGCACGAGCAAGCCTCGGGTGGCTCCCACTAAGTCGGAGTCAACGGTGACGGGCGTTTTGAATTGTGCCACGAGCGAACTTTCCACGATTTTATTCTTTTCGGGATTGGAGCATCCGGCGCCATAATAATACACATGGCTCCACCTACGCTTGAAAAATTCCGATGGCAAGCCTAAGCGTATGATGTGACTGATTTCTCTACGCGTTTGAAAAAAGGGGTTTAATCCTTCGGTGTAGGCATGCTCTATAATTTTGTCTCCTTGCACAAGCGCCCACTCTGTGCGAGTGGAGCTACTCTCTGCTATCACCTTTATCGTGTCGGTTGGCATAAAAAATAAATTATTCTCAAAATTTTACTACAAAATTAATACTATTTCATTTCGTAAGTCTATAAACCCCACTATAATTAGCATTAAATTAACATTCTATAGTGATTATTAACTACCAAAAAGTTAAAGAAAGGATGTGTAAGGCGCGGATTTGCCATTCTTACACATCCTTTAACTTTTATTAGCACATTATTTCTGTGAAATAACGATGCTTTTGAGCAAGCGGGGTGATTAGTGTTTTACCACCACCTTATGATTTGAAACTTGTCCGGACACGTACACTTTCATCACATACACGCCGGAAGCCACATCTGCCACATTGATAAAGTTGGAGGCATTGCTTGCCACTATCTGTCCGTTGGTGTTGAGAAGCTCAACCTTTGTGATGAGGGCATCGGCGGAAGCCACAAGATAGTCGGAAGCGGGATTCGGTCCCACTTGCACATGACCCACTTGCTTCAAGTCGCCGATAGCGGAAGGTGTGAGCTTAATCACATTGTCGAATTTCACGGTGCCGGTTAAGCCGAATGGCGTGTCGGCATCGGGTCCTTTGCGGAGGTTGTAGCCCACAAATTGGTAGCTCTTATCGGCTTCAAGCGATTTGAGCTCTTTGCTGATGTATTTCCAACCGTGGAAATTGACTGCGCCAAGAGGTTCAACCACTTCTGCTCCATTTTCATCACTGAAAACGGCACAGAGTGTGTTGTAACCCATATCACCCCAAACGTGCGCACCGAGTTGGTCGCCTACGTTGAATTTCTCTGCGCTTGGCTTATTCATGCGGAATTCTACCACACCACTTGGATCGTAGTTGCCGAATGTGTATGCCATCTGAATAGCCTTGTTGCCAAACAACTTATCAGTTACGGCAGTCAACTTAGCAGTTGAAGGATTCGCACAATCTCTTTCAATTAATTGATAGTCAGCCACAGCTTCAAAATCTGCCACCACTGTGCCGTCTTTGGCTTCGGAGGGGTCCACTGCCGTAAACTTGTATTCTTTTCCTTCCACCAATTGCAATCCAATGGTGTCGCAAAGGGTCTTGTCTACCACGAAGCGATATTCTTCGCCGGGAGTGAGCGCTTTGAGCAGCGGCAAGCGGCAATAGCCATAGGGGTCGCCGGCTTTGTTGTTTTTGATTGAACGCTTCGAGAATTCCAGCTCGTTGCCATTTTTGTCGTACACGTGGAAGTGGGTGGATAGATTGTAGCCATCGAGCAGTGCGGCAGAGCGGAATTCCATCAGTGCACCCGCCTTGTAGTTCACTTGGTCGCCCTCGGCAGGGAACACAGCCAATGGGTAGATGTGGTTGCGATTGTCGGTGATGAATTTAAACACGAAATCGTTGTCCATACCCACACCTCCACCATGCAAGGCGCTCTTTTTGAGCGTTACGGTGTATTCGGTATTCACTTCGTAGGCATCATTGGGGGTAAACACCATGCGATAGTTGGTGTCTTCCCAAGTGATTTTGCCTTCCACTGCGGGTGTGATGGTGAAGGCTTCCGCTGTGGCATCAATGTCCATATCCCAATTGAATTGCAGCACGATAGGCTCATTACATTTCACCGGTGCATCGCCATCGTTCCACACGGGTGCATACGATATCACAGCCGGCGGGGTGTTGCGCACGCGCTTGAGGTCGATGTTTAGATAAGTCACATCGTCGGCATTAACTTGCAGTTCGGCAGTTTTTTCTTCAAATTCGGGGTGGGTAATCTTCACGGTATAGGTGCCGGGGTCCACATATTTAAATACGAAGATGCCGTTGAAATCATTGTCGGTGGTGTAGGTTTGGATGGTTTCGCCGGAGGCATTCACCAGAGCCACTGTGGCGCCATTCACGGGCTGGCGCTTGTCGGCTCCATACATCACGAGGATGCCTTCGCGCGGGCGACGGTCGTCGCGCAAATTGCCCATCACCACACCGGTGGAGAGGTTGCCGCTACGGCCGAAGAAGCTATCGGCACCACGCGAGAAATTGAATCCTTCCACCCAGCAATAATCTTTGTTGAGCAAGCGGTAGGTTTCGGGATAATAGTCGTGGAACGAACCTTCGTCGAGCATGGCATTCGTTTTATTGCCACGAAGCACGCCATAGCCTTGCGTGCCCCATGAGGGTTGGAAACTCCAGTCGCCCCACACTTGGTAATTGTTGCTGCTCCACACGGTGCATTGGTTTCCAATGAGGAAGGGTGCCAATTTTTCAACCAAAATCTTGCACCAGGGGTTTTCGGGTTGGTCGGTGTAGCCGCGGAAAAATCCCATGGGGAAATTCACTCGCGAACCCTCGCCGCCGCCGGTGGCATTGCTGTGGATGGAATAAAACACATCGGCACCGCTATTGTTGCACAGGCGCACGATGGTGGAGAGCCCGAGGTCGTCGTCTTCGGTGTTGGTTTCGCGCGATACGGTCACCTTGTAGCCTTTTTTCCAAAGCAGTTCGCGCAAAGCGAAGCACTTATACATATTCGAATTCGACTCCCAAAAGCCCATGGTGTCGCCTTGCACATAGGGTGCTACCACCACATTGCGGTCGTCGCTGGAGTGGCCACCATGGCCGGGGTTGATATACACGTGGGGCTGTTCGTCGGCACGCATAAAATTCTGGGTCAACGCTGCCACAAACAGCAGCATAAGAGAAATAATGGAAAACTTTTTCATAGTTGCTTACTGTTGATGGGTTATTCGTTGATGTTAATGGTCATTTGGTAGAGGAGTCCGTCAATGGTGGTGTACACTATCTTTCCGGCTGCCGAGGTGGGTTGCATTGCCATGGAGGTGGCGGAAGTGAGGTTGGTCGCAAAACTTCCATCTGCCTTCACCAGCATAATTTGCGAAGAGGTGAATTGGTGACCATCGTCTTTCGCATTTTGAGCCACAAGGTAGTGGTTGTCATACCAGCAGGGCATCTCATATTTGCCGGGCATGGAGAGCACGTTGCCGGCAAGGTCGGTCACCACAATACCCTTCCCCGCAGCGAAAAATGCCACCTTCTTACCGTCGGGCGAAAGTGAGGGCCACAAATAGCCTGCATACGAAGCCACAGGGCTGTACGATTTGGTCACACCATTGGTGGTGATATAGAGCGTGGAGCCCTGCACATACACCGATGTACCCAATCCCTTGGCGGGAGCATACGATTTTTTAGCACCGCGAAATCCATTGTCGGCGCTGCCCAATTCGGGACGCACATAGCCGTGCTGCGCTTCCAGCACCACTTCGCTTTTAGCAGTGGCAACAGAATAACGCATACCGGTGCGATACACCAAATTGTTGGCATTCAGCTTTTGAGTCACGTAATACACATCACCCTGCGCATTGAAGCAAGCATCAATGCCGGCACCTTGTTCGTCGCTAATGCGAGTCACCACATTGTCGGCAAAATCATACATTTTCAATCCGTAGGAATCACCACTGGCAAAGAGCAACTGAGTGGCGGTGCTGTTGAGTTGCGGATAATAGGCGGGGCCTTCCACACCATTGAGCAACCGAGATTGAGAAGTAACGGTCACCTGTTGGGCGCTTGCCACCAACGCAATACCGCATAGCATGGTTAGTAAACTTTTTTTCATATTGTTAATTAGTTAATGGATATATCAAGGTCAGATAATATGCAAAGTTAATGCTTTTTTTCAAATCCAACCCCCATTTCCATCGAAAATTTAACCGCTTGGTTAGCCACTTGCTATGCTCGCTTGGTTAGCCGCGCTTCGCACTTGGTTAGCCGTTCGCTTTGCTCGCTTGGTTAGGGGGCGTTTTTTTTTGACCACGAATCAAACGAATCAAACGAAAGTTTTGCCCTATGAAACATTTGCCCATCACACCACCATTGCAGATTCTGGTATACAGTTTGTTGCAAAGGTTGCGCTGTTTTTTATAGCACAAAGATACAAATTTGAAGCAATTCGCAATAAGGATTATTCCGTTGTGAAAACATCAAAAGCGGCTAATTTTTAGTCGCTTTTTTTGTGTGGGTCGGGTGCAAAAAAAACTCGGCGGATGCCGAGTTTTGGGGTGGGCGTTGACGGATTCGAACCGCCGACCCTCTGCTTGTAAGGCAGATGCTCTAAACCAGCTGAGCTAAACGCCCCTTTGCTGAATTGCGGTGCAAAGTTAGTTAAAATATTTAATTTTTGCAAATTTTGTTGTTATTTTTGATAGAAAACCCACGGCTTTGTCATTTTGAAGCGGCTATTTGTTCTTTTCCATACCACCCAATTCAGTACGCGCTATCAGAAATGGGCGCAAATGAAAGAGGCGTGCAGAAAAAAATAGGCCACATCTTTGTTGATAAAAGAGTGATATTCCTTTACGATGTGCTGTAAAGGAATATCACTTAGGGGTTTAGCCGAATTTCTGCCGATGTGAATTTGTTTTTCACTATCGTAGATTTTCTTTTGGTGGCGCTTATTCTTTTTCGATGAAATTTTCGGTGTAGCGCTCAATGGTGATGTTGAAGTCGGGGTGACGGCGCACGAGTTTGAGGTTTACATAGGGTTCTTCACTCATGGTCACTTCGTAGAGGCTGCCGTAGCCGTTAGCCAATGCGCTTTCGAGGTATTTGAGCGCTTGGTCGTTGTCGCCGATGTCGGAGAGAAGGGCAGCAGCCACGGCGTAGGCTTCTCCGCCGGGGAGCGAGTTGCTCATAATATTGTCTTGTGCCCATTTTCTGGCTTCCTCTTCTCGTCCGAGTTCGTGGAGTGCGAATCCTTTGAGGCTTGCCATATCGCTGCCATTGTTGAGCATCATGCCAAAGTCGGCGAGTGCCGATTCGGCATCGCGCATTCTATATTTGTAGAGCCATCCGCGGAGCAGGAGTGCTTCGTTGTTGGTGGGATGTGCGGCGAGCAGCGTGTTGAGCGCCTCGAGTGCTTCGGGCTGCTTGCGCTGTGCCAAATAGATGCGTGCTTTGGCGAGCAAAATTGCCGGGTCGGTGGCGCTGATGCGCGAAGCACGTGTGATCACACCGAGTGCGGCATCAAAGTTTTTGCCTGCACCTTGATGCTCCACGATGCGTGCTTTGAGCACGAGCGATGCGATGTCGCTTGCATCTTTAGAGAGCGCCTTGTCGATGTTGACCAACGCCATGTCGAAGAGTCCCATTTCGAATTGGCACTTTGCTGCATCTTGGTAGATGGAAGCATCGTCGTAGAAATTTTTGCTGATAATTTTCTTGATGTCGCGCAGTGCTTGTCCGTAGTGAAGGTGGCGCATAGCGATAGAATAGCGCAAATAGTAGAATGTGCCAACGGAAGGCGCATTGTCGATTGAATTTTGGAGCGCATTCATCACGTCGTCGTAGTGCTCGTCGCTCATATTGATGATAGCCGACACTGCTTTTGATTCATCTTCGCCCACACTCATTGCCAAGATAAGGTCTTGCGCAGCCACTTTATATTGTCCCAACATCATAAACACGTGAGCCCGGTTGATGTAGACTTGCGGTTCGGTGGGGAAAAGTTTTACGGCTCTGTCGCAGTATTCTTGCGCCTTTTGGTAGTCGTTGGTTTTGGCAGCCACGCGCGCCAATCCGTAGAGTGCGTCGTAGTTTTGCGGCGACATGCGGAGGATGGCATTGAAATTGGTTTCAGCGGTTTTGTAATCACCCTTTTTCAAAGCCAGTTTGGCAATCATATCCACCACGTTAGGGTTGGTGGAATTGATTTGAAACGCTGCTTTCAGGTCCTCGTATTCGAGGTCGTATTCACCTTTTTGGTCATAGATTTTGGCTCTAAGCAGATAAGCATCGTAGAGCACCTCGCGTTCTTTTTCGGGGCAATCTTTGATGGCTTGATTAATGTCGGCAAGCGCTTCATCCACGCCATCGTTGTTGAAATATTGATATGCCCTTGCAAATCGCGTGGCATAATCACCGGGCTCGGCTTGCAGTTGCTTGTTGTAGACCTGCATCACGGCATCGTTGATTTTTTTCTTCAGCATGGCATCTTCGTCAGCCGATTGAGCCATCACATTCCATCCACCTGCCAGCAGTGCAAGTGCCAGGATTAAAAATTTGATGTTTGTCATATATTCATCGATTAAAAATTTTTATTCATTGTCCATTTCATTCACTGCTTTCCTCAAAATGGTGAGACGCTTTAAGAGCCCTTCCAGCAGATGAAGCGGTAGCATATTGGCGCCATCGCTTTTTGCCACGGCGGGATTTTGATGGGTTTCGATAAACAAGCCGTCGGCACCGGTGGCAATGGCTGCTCTCGCCACGGTTTCAATCAAATCGGGTCGTCCGCCCGTCACTCCGGCGCTTTGGTTGGGCTGTTGGAGTGAATGGGTGATATCCACGATTACCGGGGCGTAGGCGCGCATGGTGGGAATGCCACGGAAGTCCACCAAAAGGTCTTGGTAGCCAAATGTGGTGCCACGCTCAGTGATTGCCACGTCGGGGTTTCCGGCATCGCGCACCTTTTGCACGGCAAATTGCATGGCTTCCGGCGACAGAAATTGTCCCTTCTTGATATTCACCATCCTACCGGTGCGAGCGGCAGCCACCAGCAGTTCGGTTTGTCGGCAAAGAAACGCCGGAATTTGTAGCACATCCACATATTGCGCCGCCATGTCGGCTTCTTCGGCAGAATGGATGTCGGTCACCACCGGCACGTGGAATGTGTCGGCCACCTTTCTCAATATTTTCAATGCTTTCTCATCGCCAATACCGGTGAATGAATCGATGCGCGAGCGATTGGCTTTGCGATAACTCCCCTTAAACACGTAGGGGATGCCCAATTGCGAGGTGATACCCACCACCTTTTCGGCAATGTCCATAGCCATTTGTTCGCCTTCAATCACACATGGGCCGGCAAGGAGGAAGAAATTGCCGCAGGGTGAGGCTTTCAATTGATTGATCATCATAAACGCTTATTCTCGTGTTTAGTAATACTTATTCGTTGGGCTTTTGATTCATATCCAAAGCATGGCAAGTGGCCACGGCAAACATGGCTGCGGTTTCGGTGCGCAATCGGCTTTCGCCGAGCGAAACGGGCTGAAAGCCCGCCGCTTTTGCCATCTCCACCTCCTCATTGCTGAAATCGCCTTCCGGACCAATCACAATCATGGTGTGGGTGCCCGGGCGATACGCCTGCGAGAGCAAGCGGCGCTGATGGCGAGGGAGCGATGCATCGCAATATGCAATGAATTTATCGCCCTCAAACGGCATCTTCACCACCTCTTTAAAAGGGGTGAGCTGATGGAGCCGGGGCAACTGTGCTTTGAGCGACTGCTTCATTGCCGACACCAAAATTTTTTGCAGGCGTTCGGTTTTGAGCACTTTGCGCTCGCTATTGTGGCACAGCAGCGGAATGATGGCATTCACGCCCATTTCCGTGACTCTATCTGCCATATCTTCAATGCGGTCGAGATTTTTTGTGGGTGCCACGCAGAGCACAATTTCGTGTCCCCAATGGGGTGGGCACGCTGTTTGTCGAACTATCGTGAGGGCGCACCGCTTGGGATGCGCCATAGCGATAGTGCACAGATATAGATTTCCGCAGCCGTCTACCACCTCAATTTCATCGCCTTCTTGCAAGCGCAACACGCGCACGCAGTGCTTCGACTCATCTTCCGAGAGCTGAAGGGTGGAGGCAATATCGGGTTGATAGAAGCGGTGCATAGCTATGAATCAATTATTTTGTTATGGAGTAAAGGAGCCGACAACATTCGGTTATCGAATTATTTTTCAGGCTCGTGTTTGTACTTAAATAAGAACATAAACGCCACAGCCACTACCAGTGCAAATCCGGCAAAAATGAACCATGCCGTTTGCCATCCGCCGGGTGTTATTTCCATCAGATAGTCGCCCTTCCATTGGCAATAGTGGTCGATGATTTTTCCTGCTGCCAAAGTGCCGATTGTGGCGCCCAAACCGTTGGTCATGAGCATAAACAAGCCTTGGGCTGATGCGCGCACTGAGGGGTCGCATTCTTTGTCGACAAACAAACCGCCCGACACATTGAAGAAGTCGAACGCCACGCCGTAAACGATGCAAGAGAGCAAGAAGAACAGCACGCCGGGGAAGTCGGGACTGCCCACGCCAAAGAAGCCAAAGCGGAACACCCAAGCAAACATGGCAATGAGCATCACCTTTTTAATGCCATACTTGCGCAAGAAGAATGGAATGAGCAAGATGCAAAGTGCTTCTGCCACTTGAGATAGCGACACAAGCATGGTGGCATTGTTGGCGGCAAACGAGTTTGCTACTTCTGCGATGGGCGACCCCTTGAAACTGGTGAGGAATGGGGTGGCAAAGCCGTTGGTCACTTGCAGCGACATACCCAAAAGCATAGAGAATATGAAGAACAATGCCATTTTTTTCTGCTTGAAGAGTTTGAAGGCATCAAATCCAAGTTGCTGAGCCAAACTTTGTGCTTTTTTCTTCACAATCTTGCATTGTGGCAAAGTGAAGCAGTAGGCACATAGCAGCACGCCCAGCACACCCGATACGAGGAATTGGAAATGAGTGAGTTGGAATTTTGTGCTGTCTTCGCCAATGGTGAAACCTAATGCACCATCATGCCAGGTGGCACAGTTCACAAACCACATCGTGGCAATGAAGCCCACGGTGCCAAACACACGGATGGGCGGGAAATCTTTCACCGTGTCCAAACCATTTTCTTTCAAGATGGTGAATGCCGCCGTGTTGGAAAGTGCCAAAGTGGGCATATAGAAAGCCACACTCAAGGTGTAGGTGGTGATAAACATTGCCTTGTCGGGGGTGGCACAAGCCTGTCCCATCATAAACAAAGCAATCATTCCGGCACCTGCCAGCAAATGGCAAATGCCCAGCAGACGCTGCGGCTGAATCCATTTATCAGCCACAATACCCATCAGTGCGGGCATGAAAATCGACACGATACCTTGAATGGCGTAGAACCACGAGATTTCCGCGCCCATACCAGCCTTTCCAAGGTAGTTGCCCATACATGTGAGATACGCTCCCCAAACAGCAAATTGGAGGAAATTCATCACAATCAATCTAAACTTCAAATTCTTCATTTCGGTATAATTTTTTTTTAAGTTGTTATATCGTTTTGAGGTGTGTTGGCAGAGCGTTTTTCTGCAATGATGTTTCTAATTTTGGCTGCTCCTTCATAGTTTTCTTCTTCCACAAAGCGCTGCATTTTCTCTTGCAATTCTTCAATAGAGAAGTCGTTGAGTGTGCGTGTGGATTTGTGCACCACCTTCGAGGAGCCTTCTTCTTCCTCTTCCATATAGATGCCGGTTTTCTTCACGATTTCCGGCGTGGTGAAAATGGGTGCATTGGTGCGCAATGCCAGTGCAATGGCATCGCTGGTGCGTGAATCGAGGGTTACTTCGCGGTTGCCGTCGTTCAGGTGCAATTCGCTCATAAACACCCCGTCGCTAAATTTGTAAATCATCACTTCTTCCACCGAAATGCCATAAGCATGCAGCATGGCAGTCATCAAATCGTGGGTTAGAGGGCGAGGCGGAATCATATTTTCCAGTCTCACGGCTATGGAATGGGCTTCGGATGCGCCCACCACAATGGGTATGCGATGCTGCCCATTTACCTCGCGCAAAAGTAGCGCGTAGGCGCCGTTTTGCACCGGGTTGTAGGTAATGCCCATCACTTTCAGTTCCACCTTATCCATATTTTTATTTTTCTGTAATGCTTTAGTTGTTAATCTATTGTCTGCCCGGTAATCACGCCGCTCCCATAGCACAGGCGGCCTTGCGCATCGTAAATCACAGCAAATTGCCCGGGCGCAATGCCTTGCACATCGGTTTCGCTTTCAATCACCCACTCGCTGTTGCGCAAATGCGTGAATTTGGCTTTAGCGAGAATGGGGGTGTGGCGATTCTTAAAGGTGATTTCCACCGGTCGGTCGGTATCTTGCCAAGGATTTCCGGAGATGAAGTGCATTTCGTCGAGGTGAAGCACACGCCCATATTGCTTGGCGGTGCCATAGCCATTGCTCACATACACCACATTGTCGTGCACATTTTTCTTTACCACATACCATGGACCGCCGCTCAAGCCGAGGCCTTTGCGTTGCCCGATGGTGTGGAACCAAAATCCATTGTGCTCGCCGAGTTTTTTGCCGGTTTCAATCTCAATAATCGGTCCCTTTTTCACGCCGAGATGACGGCGGATGAAATCGTTGTAGTTGATTTGCCCAAGGAAGCAAATGCCTTGACTATCTTTGCGATAGGCATTGGGCAGGTGCGCTTCTTGAGCAATGCGGCGCACTTCTTCTTTGGGTAAATTGCCAATGGGGAATGTTAAGTGCAGCAATTGCTCGTAGGTGATTTGCGCCAAGAAGTCGGTTTGGTCTTTCACCGGGTCTACTGCCATAGCCAAGTATTTGGTGTCGCCCACAAAGGCTGTGTTGGCATAATGCCCGGTGGCGGTGATATCGAAGTCTTTACCCCAGCGCTGCTCAAAGTAGCCAAACTTGATCATGCGATTGCACATCATATCGGGATTGGGTGTGAGTCCCGCTTTCACGGTGCGCAATGCATATTCCATCACATTGTCCCAATATTCTTGGTGGAGCGAAACCACCTCTAACGGCAAACCGTATTTTTTGGCGATGAGAGTGCACATTTCAATATCCTCTTCGGCGGCACAATCTCCTTCGTCGGTGTCCATTCCAATGCGGATGTAGAAGAGTTGGAGGTCGTTGTGCCCCTCCTCTTTTAACTTGTGAACCACCACTGCGCTGTCCACACCGCCTGATATCAATACTGCTATACTCATTTGTTAGTTGTCAGAATGAAAGATAATTACACATTGTCGAGCACCTCGTCTTCTTCGCGATTGCGCTCTATGTTCACGGCTATGAGATAGTCGACCGAAATTTTCCCCGGACCGGAGAGAAATAGAAATAAAAACACGCCCAAAAACATCACCGGATAGCCGGGTGAGAACGAAAACACGCTCAGCGATACATTGGGCGAGAACACCAAATATTCGGCATAAGCCATGATGGCAATAGAGGGTAGCAATGCCACGCGCATCAAAAAGCCCAACATAATGAAGGTGGCGCATAGCAATTCGGCTATGGCTATCACCACTATCGATATCTCGGAGCCCAGCGAGAGGATACCTTCGTATTGCGGGGCGATGTCGCTCACATGAATAATCTGACGAAATGCCACTAAGCAAAACATCAAACCGATGAACAAGCGCAAAAATAGGCGCGACATATTTGTGTAGGAATGTCCTGCACTATACATGAAAAATTTTTTGATTCCGTTAGATACTTTCATGTGAAGATATTGTTTTAGGGGTTAAAAGCACGCTTTATATCGTCAACGTATTGATTTTTGTTCATCACTCTAAAGGCATTATCCAACACCACAAACGATGGCAACACCCTCACGTCCAAGTTCTTTAGCTCTGTGGTGGCTAAGAGTGTCCAATTGGGATATTTCGAAGCCTCTGCCAAAAACGACTTGGGCTCTTTGCCCACATACACATTCATCAATTTGGTGTAGCCCTGATTCACCAGCTCGTTGATGCCAAGGTCGGTTTCGATGCGGGTGCGTGCAAGCGAACTCTCTATTTCGTCGTTGGTGAAAAAAAGGAGCACGATTTCTGCCGAATCGAGCGGAAGGTCGTGAATCTTCTTCTTCTCGCCATTGGCATCGGTCACGGAGAAGTTGTAGATGTCGCTGCCAAGTTTGGTGTTGTTGATGGTGCGGATTTGCTCGGCATAATGCGATTTCACGTTCTTTTCCATCCACGAAGCCTCCACAGCCGATTGGGCAAATGCCAAATACACATCATCGATGAGCGGCTGGGGGGTGTAGTAGAGCAAATATTCGGCTGCGCTCATCAGGCGAAGAAAGTTGGGATGATTCACTTGTGCCTTGTTCATGAGCAAGCGCACCGCACTTTGCCCCACATTCCTGTTGGCTGAACTCATAATTTGGAAAAAGTCGATAAAGGTAGACATTAATATGCTATCCGACTCTGCCGTGAGGGGCTTGTGAAATTCAAAATTGTCCCAAAAGTGCGCTGTGCTGTAGTTGCAACGGCTCTCAAGGGTGGTGCAAGTGTCGGGAGCAATGGGGTATTCAAACATGGTGCGATTCTGAGCACACGCGTTTTTGGCGCCCAACATACTGATTGTCAATACAAATAACGCTAATATCTTTTTCATTTTTCGATGCGTGGTTACACAATTATCCAAATTAATCAGTAAAATTACACTAAATGCGCCACTCATCAAAATTTGAGCAGAAAAATTTTTTATCAATCAGTAAAAATTTTTGCAAAATCATAGCCGATGTCATCGTGGAAAATGCTATTTTTGCACTATGAATACAATCATCGTCTACTTTGAATATTTCACCAATGGAGAAATTGGCTCCGACAAATATCGGTTCTCAGCGCAGACAGATGCCATCCACAAAATGGAAGAACTGAAATGCGCCATCAAATCGAATTTTTGCGACTGCCCAAATGCGGAAACCATCCACGAACCCGACTTTTTCGGCATCATCGACCACGCCACCGGCGACTACGCCAAAGTCTTCCTCCAAACCATATAATTCTTTTTGGAGCCAACGAACCAAAAAGTCATTCGTCTTAACTTCCGGCGAACGGAAGCGAGCGATAATTTCCATCCCTTCTTAACTCAAAAAAAATAACTTCAGAAAGAATAACTCATCTCCCCGCCAATCACTTTTCTTCGCAGCCGAAAGGCACGTGCTTGATGTAGTTCATTTCTTGCACAATGCGGTTGCGGCGGCGCAGGAGTTCGCCGGAAGGATTCTTTGAGTCGCGCGTGAGGGGGCTGGGTAGGGTAGCGGCTATCAGTGCGGCGTCGCGCTTGGTGAGTCGGTCGGGCGTTTTGTCGAAATTGAGCTCAGCCACAGCTTTCACGCCGTAGATGCCATCGCCCATCTCAATGGAATTGACATACACTTCCATAATGCGCTCTTTGCCCCATATATATTCAATGAGGATGGTGAAATAGGCTTCAAACCCCTTTCTTATCCAGCTATGACCGGGCCAGAGAAACACATTTTTGGCGGTTTGCTGCGAGATGGTGCTGGCACCGCGTTCTTTGCCGCCGTGCAGGGTATGGAGGCGCGCTTTGTAGATTTCTTCAAAATCAAAGCCGTTGTGCTGCTGAAACCGGGCGTCTTCGCTCGAAATCACAGCTAATGGCAGATTAGTGCTCACGTGATTCAAGTCCACCCATTCATGCGCTATCTTCGGTGAGCGTCCGTCGGCAATTTGCTGTGCGGAGCGAATCAGCATCAGCGGTGTGTAGTACACCGGTAGCCATTTCAGCACCACCACCGCAGTGATAGACGATACGAAGAAGAAAATGATGGCATACAGTATCCACCGAAATATGCGTCGAATGATAAACATAGATTACCGAGTTTTCTTATTGAATAATTGTTCCGCAACCAAGGGCGGAATGATTGCTCTGCAAAGATACCTACTTTCGCACAACCACCCAAAATTTGACGCATTTTTATCACCAATTTGTCACCAAGAAATGTGCTCCACGCGAAAGGAAATGAAGCGGAAAATGTTGGCAAAATGGCAGATAAATTGTATCTTTGCCAAGTTTTTTTTAAAATATGGGCGCTCTATGCGCTGAATGTGTATCCATACCCCGAAAGTTTGAAAAATGAAAGTTGCTATTGTGGGCGCCAGTGGCGCTGTGGGACAAGAATTTATGAGAGTGCTCGATGAGCAAAATTTTCCAATCGACGAATTGGTGCTCTTTGGTTCGGAGCGTAGTGCCGGTCGCATTTTCACCTTCCGTGGCAAAGACCATGTGGTGCAATTGCTACAGCACAACGACGATTTCAAAAACATTGACATTGCTTTCGTGTCGGCTGGTGCCAGTACGGCTAAGGAATTTGCACCTACGATTACCAAATTCGGCACCATAATGATTGATAATTCGAGCGCTTTTCGTATGGACGACGATGTGCCCTTGGTGGTGCCCGAAGTGAATGCGGAAGATGCGCTCTGCACTCCGCGCAACATTATTGCCAACCCCAATTGCACTACCATCTTGATGGTGGTGGCGCTCAAACCTCTCGACAATATTTCGCACATCAAAAATGTGCAAGTGTCCACCTATCAAGCCGCCAGTGGCGCCGGACTTGAAGCAATGGACGAATTAGCACTACAATTCGCCGAAATTGCCACCAACAAAGAAGAGGTGACCGTTCGCCATTTCCAACACCAATTGGCTTACAATGTGATTCCTCACATTGATATGTTTATGGACAATGGCTACACTCGCGAGGAAACGAAAATGTATAACGAAACGCGCAAAATCATGCACTCCGATATTCGCGTGAGTGCCACCTGTGTGCGTGTGCCGGTGATTCGCGCCCATAGCGAAGCGGTATGGATTGAAACTGAGCGTCCCATCACGCCCGACGAAGCGCGGCAAGCGCTGATGCAGGCTCCCGGCATTGTGGTTTTAGACAATCCCGGGCGGAATGAGTATCCTATGCCTTTGTTTGTGAATCGACGTGACCCGGTGTATGTGGGACGCATCCGTGAAGACTATAGCAGCGACAATGGCCTAACCTTCTGGGTGGTGGGCGACCAAATCAAAAAAGGCGCCGCCCTCAATGCCGTTCAAATCGGGCAATACCTCTTCAATAAAGGCGTATTCCGAAAATAGAGAAGGCTTAGAAGGTGCTGTGGCCTTGAAGGTCGATGTAGCCCCATTTGCCGTTTTTCCTTACGGCTGCCACGCCTTGGCTGAAGCGGTACGAACTGCTGATGAGGTCGCCCGACACGCATGCCGGGGTGTAGTCGAATTGGCAAGGAATCACTTGCGTGCCGTCGGGTTTAATGAAGCCAAATTGCTTGTTGGCGGAATTGAGCGCCACCCCTTCACACACCGGTCCTTCCACTCTGAACGACGGGCGCACCATCATTTTGTCCATCAAGCGATAATAGATTACCGCTTCTGTGCCCTCAAAGTCTTCCATGCCCGATAGGGTGTAGCCTTCATGGAAATCGGCAATGAATTTAGGCATTGCCACTTCGTCGGTGAAGTAGCGCAACGGAATCACAAGGGTGCCGGTGGTGTCGATGAAACCGTATTGCTGTGCATTGGCAGTGACCCAAGCCATTCCCTCGTGGAAATCGCCGGCTTTCAGTCCTTCATCGCAAGAGAAGAGCACCTTTCCCTCAGTGTTGAGATAACTGTACACGTAGGGATATATGGCATCAACATTCTCCTCCTTATATACGCCCACAGCCGCTTTGCCTTCGCTAAAGGGGCCGGCGGCATCGTAGGTGCAAGGAATCACTTCCTCGCCTTGCTTATTGATATAGCCATATTTGGCATTACCTTCCTCGTCCATTTTCGCCACGCAAGCCAATCCGTCTTTAAAGGTGTAGTTGAGCATACCGGCATCGGACACGAAATAGTTGGCACCATTGAGCACTCGTTTGCCGCTTTTGTCGACAAATCCCTGGAAATCATCGTTTGCCACCCAAGCCACGCCTTCGCTAAAGTCGGCAGCCTCGTCGTAGATATAGTCCACCACGAGTTGTCCTTCTCGGTTCATATAGCCCCACTTTAGCGTGCGTTCGTAGTTGTGCTTGGCACCCGAGGTTTCCTTTGCCACTGCCACCATGCCTTCGCAGAAATTACGCACATAGCCGTTGTCGCGATAGAAGCCATAGTCGTCTCGGTCGATGCACACATCAAATTGCATTGGAATTTGGCAAGGAATCACTTCCTTACCATCGGTGTTGATATAGCCCCAATTGCCGTTTTTCAGCACGGCTGCCATGCCATCGTAGAAGGTTTGCACCACATCGTATTGCTGCACGGCTTGGCAAAATTCCGGCGTGAGCTTCACATTTTGCGCTTGCGCACCTATTGCGGTGCTGAGCAAAAGCGATAGGCAAAGCACACCTTTACATAACTTATTTGTCATCATAGCTCGAAAATTTTTTGTCTTTTTGTTTTTTTAGACTCAAAATTCCTCAATAGGTTTAATCCTAATGGCGTGCGGCAAATGTCGGGTTACCGGATATGTGTGCCTTGGCTGAGGTCACAGAGGCAATCGGCGTGGGTGATAACCACCTCTTTCACACCATGGCTGATGGTGGAGAAAGCATTGTCGAGTTTGGGTATCATACCGTCGGTAATCACACCATCGCCTTTCAAGGCTTCATATCTTTGAAGATCGAGCCATGGAATTACGCTGTGGTCGTTGGTGGCATCGGCAAGCACGCCGCGCTTTTCGAAGCAAAACACGAGCGTCACATCGTAATATTCCGACAAGCCCTTTGCGGTTTCGGCTGCAATGGTGTCGGCGTTGGTGTTGAGAATGTGGGCTTTGCCATCGTGGGTGAGCGGTGCAATTACCGGCACCACGCCACTTTCAATGAGCGTGGAAAGCGCCTTTCCATCCACCCGTTCCACATCGCCCACCCAACCGTAGTCCACGGTTTTCACCGGGCGTTTGTGGCTGAGAATGATGTTCATATCCGCTCCGCATAGCCCTATAGCATTGGTGCCTAAGCTCTGAAGCATACACACAATGCGCTTATTCACCAATCCGGCATACACCATCGTCACCACGTCGATGGTTTGGTCGTCGGTCACGCGCCGACCATCCACCATCGTGGTTTCAATGCCCAATGCGGTGGCGGTTTTGGTGGCAAGCACTCCGCCTCCGTGCACCAGCACTTTCCGTCCCTCCAAATGCGAAAGGTCGGTAATCAGGCGATGGAGGGCTTCCGGGTTTTCTACCACCTTTCCGCCCACCTTCACCAGTATAAGTTTTTCTTTATTAGCCATTTGTGTCGGGATTTACGATTCGCCAAATTCCATCAGATATGCCTTAATAAAGTCGTCGATATCGCCATCCATCACCGCATTCACATTGCTGGTTTGATGATTGGTGCGATGGTCTTTCACACGACGGTCGTCGAACACATAACTGCGGATTTGGCTGCCCCATTCAATTTTCTTTTTGGCATCCTCCACCTTGCGCTGCTCCTCCTGACGGTGTTGCAACTCTTTATTATAGAGGATGGATTTCAAATTGCGGAGGGCGTTTTCGCGGTTTTTGGGTTGGTCGCGCGTTTCGGTATTTTCTACCAAAATTTCTTCCTCCTCGCCGGTGTAGGGGTCCTTGTATTGATAGCGAGCACGCACACCCGATTCCACCTTGTTCACATTCTGACCGCCGGCGCCTCCGCTTCGGAAGGTGTCCCAAGTGAGCCGAGCCGGGTCGATTTCAATCTCGATGGTATCGTCGATGAGTGGCGTTACAAACACCGATGCAAACGAGGTCATGCGCTTGCCCTGAGCATTGTAGGGCGAAACTCGCACCAAGCGATGCACACCGTTTTCGCTTTTCAAATAGCCGTAGGCAAAAGCTCCTTCCACGCTGATAGTGACCGATTTAATGCCGGCTTCATCGCCGTCAATCATGTGCTCGATAGCGGTTTTGTAGCCATGGCGCTCACACCAGCGTAAGTAGAGGCGCATCAGCATCGATGCCCAATCTTGGCTCTCGGTGCCGCCGGCTCCGGAATTGATTTTCAAGATGGCATCCATCTTGTCCTCTTCATTGCGCAGCATATTGCGCAACTCGAGTTTTTCGACTTTTTCTTTAGCGTCGTCATACAGTTGGTCGAGTTCTTCCTCCGAAATCACGCCTTCTTTCACGAAGTCGAATCCCACAGCCACTTCGCCCACTGCTTGCTCCACTTCCTTGCAGCTATCAATCCAGAAGCGAAGCATTTTAATTTTTTTCATTTGTGCTTCGGCTTTTCTTGCTGTCGATGTCAAAGATACCTCCTCAACGCATCCGAGCGTTCTTGTATCTCTTTTAATTGTTCTTGTGTAATCATCTGAGCTCAATGATTTTACGTGTTTGTACTATGTTAACTAAATCTTTATATTCAGAAGTTTCATAATTCATAATTCACAATTCATAATTCACGATTCATGATTCATAATTCATGATTCACGATTCACGATTCATAATTCATAATTCACGATTCACTATGCATTATGAATTATGCATTATGAATTATGCATTATGCATTATGCATTATGAATTTAACTTCTATTCTTTTTTTCTGCTGAATCGTAGATAGCGTTAATGAGTTTGCTGTAGCGCTTATTGATAACTGAGCGGCGAATCTTCAGGGTGTTGGTCAGTTCGCCTGTTTCCATTGAGAATGGGCGTGGCAGCAGCACAAAACGCTTAATCTTTTCGTATTCCGCCAAGTCTTTTTGCCACTCATCGATGCGCTGTTCCATCATGTTGTGAATGTCTTTATTATTCACAAGTTCGGTGGTATCGGCGTAGGAAATGTGCTTCTTTTTGGCGTATGCTTTCAGTGCGTCAATTGAGGGCACAATCAGTGCCGACACAAATTTCCGTCCGTCGCCTATCACCACTGCTTGCTCAATAAAGAGGTCCTGACCGAGGCGAGTTTCAAGCACCTGCGGTGCAATGTATTTGCCATTGCTGGTTTTGAAAAGGTCCTTCAAGCGCTCGGTGATAATAACTTGTCCGTTCTCGTTGATGGCGCCGCAATCGCCTGTGTGAAACCACCCGTCTTTATCGATAGCCTTGGCGGTTTCTTCCGGCTTATTGTAGTAGCCCTTCATCACCGACGGACCCTTTACCAATATCTCATTTTCCGCACCGATTTTCACCTTCAATCCCGGTAGCGGAGTGCCAATGGTGCCCAATTCCCAGTTGGTGTCGGGATAGAAGCACACGGTGGCGGTGGTTTCGCTCAAGCCATAGCCAATCACGATATTAAACCCTATGGCATGTAGGAATTCGGTGATGTTGTCGGATAGCATTGCACCGGCTGTGGGGAAAAACTTCGGATTTTCCATGCCGATAGCAGCGCGCAAGCGGCTAAACACTTTTTTATCGAAATATTTGTATTCTTTTTCCAGCAGCATCGGCACCTTTTTGCCCAGGCGCTTATATTTCATTTCGCGCTTTTTGCCCACGGCAATCGCCCGCTTGAAGAGCAATTTCACCACCGGCGACGCGTTGTCGATGTTGTTGGTGATGGCGGTATACACCTTTTCCCAGAATCGAGGCACCGAGCACATGCAGGTGGGGTTCACTTCTTTCACCGCCTTTTGAATTTCTTTCGGATTATAGTTGAGCGCTAATCGGATGCCATTATGTAGGCACACAATGCTCCATCCCAGTTCAAAGATGTGACTCAGCGGCAAGAAGCACATCGATAGGTCGGTGTCTTCGTCGAGGCACTGAATGCGCATATTATGGGCAAGAATGGTGGTGTTGAAATTATGGTGCGTAAGCATCACCCCTTTCGGCTCTCCGGTGGTGCCGGAGGTGTAGATTAAGCACATCAAATCTTTGGGGTGAGCACTCTGCTTGCGCTCTTCCACGGCTTGCTCGTCGGCATCGCTTCCCCAAGCCAAAAATTCTTCGTAGGTGATGCTCACCCGGTCGTCGGCTTTCTTTTCAATGACGGGGTTGAGGCACACTATGCGCTTCAGCACCGACCCCTCATTGGCTATTTCAAGCGCCACTTCATATTGGCGTTGGTCGCCCACGAAAATGATTTCGGTGTGGGCATCATTAATAATATAAGCCACTTCGCTCTTGCTACTGGTGGCATAAATGGGCACCGCCACGCCTCTCAGGGTGTAGGCGGCAAAGTGAGTAATCAGAATTTCAGGGCAGTTTTGCGTGAAAATAGCCACTTTTCCCTCTACCTCCAATCCGGCTTTATAGAGGGCTTTGGCTTCTTTGTCTACCAAGCATTTAAATTCGTTCCAAGAAAGAGAAACCCACTCTTGGGTGGTGTAGTGCCGATAGCGGAGCGCTTCTCTATCGCCCAACCGTGCGGCTTGTTTGCTGATGAGTTCAACTAATTCGTTTGTCATCGTTGAGTGTAATAATTAATATTTTTGCAAAATTACTCAAAATCTCCCTAAAACTTGTCGAAACCACACCTATATTAACAACAATTCCGATAATACCCAAAAAAAAGCCATTAATTAACAATTGCCGTTAGCCTCCATTATCGCTATAGATGTTTTGCGCTTAGCTCCCAGAAAGCTACGGCTGAGGCGGCTGCCACATTGAGGGAATCCACATGGTGGCTCATAGGAATCCTTACCACATAGGTGGCGTGGGCTATCACGTTGGCACGTAAGCCGTCGCCTTCGGTGCCCATCACTATTGCCAATCGTGGCTCTTGCTTGAGCCGTGGGTCGTTTAAACCAATGCTGTCGTCAGTGAGCGCCATCGCTGCTGTGGCAAACCCTTTTTCGTGCAAACTGCTGATGGGGGAGTGGAGCCACGTCCAGGGCACCAAAAACACGGACCCCATCGACACTCGCACGGCGCGTCGATTGAGCGGGTCGCACGAATCGGGCGTGATCAACACGCTATCAATGCCCAGCGCTGCTGCACTGCGAAATATGGCACCCACATTGGTGCTATCCACCACGCCATCGATTACCACCACCCTACGAGCATTGGCGAGCACGGCATCCACCGTGGGTAGCGCTTTCCGCCGCATGGCGCATAACACGCCGCGCGTGAGGGTGTAGCCCGTGAGCTTTGAAAGTACATCCCTACTGCCCGTATACACCGGAATATCACCACAGCGCTCTATGATGCAAGCGGCATCACCTTCAATGTGCTTTTGCTCGCAAAGCAATGCCAGTGGTTCGTAGCCTGCCGTAAGTGCCACATCTATCACCTTCGGACTCTCTGCTATGAGCATTCCCTTTTCCGGCTCCAACCGATTGCGCAACTGTGCCTCGGTGAGTGTGCCAAACACCTCCACGCCGGGATGATTCAAATTGTCGATCCAAATGATTGCCATTTTTTATCTATTTATTCTTCCCAAACTCGCCCATTATCGGGCAAGCCGAGTCCACAAAATTAGGCAAAATTCACCGCTTTTCCAAACCCCCATCCCCCTCAACGTATCATTTTTTCTTTGCGTAAGCTCAGCAAAATATCTTTACCCAAAACAGCGCAACAGATCTCAACTCTTCAAATATGTGTAGATGCAAAAAAAGGCTGCGCCCCAAAAAAGGCGCAACCTTAGAATGATTCGCGTATGCGGGTTATGCGTTATTTGATGATAACCTTTTCGGCAATCTTGCCTTGACGGCGGATGTAGATGCCCGGAGTGAGGTCGTTGCTATTAACGCGAATACCTTGGAGGTTGAAGTATTCAACCGATGCATTCGGGTCGTTAGCAGAAATCTCGTTGATACCCGTACCGATGTTGTATTCCACTTTAGCCTTGGTGGTGAAGCCACTGTGACCCGGCAAAGCGAAGCCCTTGAGCCATTCACCGCTATTACCGCAGATGTAGATGTTGCCTGCAAGGTCCCAAGCGATGTCGTTAAGATTGGTACCAATGCCATGAGTAATGGTCATGTTGGCTTGCAGATAAGGATTGCCTTCTGCGTCAAATTCTACACTGTAGATAGTGAATGCGGTCTTTGAGCTGGAAATAGCGAGGTGCTTGTAGTCGGGAGAGAAGCGGATACCGCCACCGCCACGAACCACGAGGTCTTTGTAGCGTTCCACGCCTTGAGCATCCACGTAAACCAATGCGGGTTGTGCATCGTTAGGATTAGCACGATATTGGCAATACCAAACGCCGCCACGGTCATCGCAAGCGATGCTGGTGGATTGTGGCATGATGGTATACTTGTTGGTAAGGGCAGCAATGTTGTTGCCTGCGGTGAGTGCTGTGCCATTGCCAAGATTAATAATGTCGAGGCTGGCATCGTAGGTGGCAGCAAATTGGGGCTTGGAGAGAATTGTCATGCTCAGTTCTTCGCCTGAACCTTTGATATCGAAGCCTACGTTCGGACCGGTTACAAAGTTGCCGGAAGCATCTGTGTATTTGTTGTCGGAACCGAGTGTCAGACCGCTGGTGAGAGAGGTGAACTTGTCGTTGTTGTAGAGGTCGGAGAAGTTGTTGGCATAGCAGATGAAGTCGCCGGCAGTGTTGCAGCGAGTCACGAAGATGCGTCCATCGTTAGCCACGCGCACGCGAGCGAGGTCGGCACCGTACTGGGTGTAGGAGTAAGTGAGTCCGCCCATGAAGCCGTATCTGTCGGTTGCGGGGTTCGCGATTGGATTGAGTGCAGCATCGAATGCATACAAACCGCCACCGATACCATTGGTGGTGGTGCCACTAATGTAGGTGTCGCTTTCGGTAAGAATACCTTCGGTGCAGTAAATGTTACCGAAGTGTTCGCTATCCATATTGTTGTCGATATCAACGCCGCGTGGGTGGTAGAATTGATAGCCTTTGATATATTCAGGAGCTGTTTTTTCTGCGTATTCCACAGCCACTTCCCAAGTGTTGTTGTCTTGCTTAGCGGCTTCCATCACGTCGGAGATGTTGATGATTTGTTGGTGAACACCTTTTTCTTGAGCGCCGAGTTCTTCTCTCTTAATCTCATTGCCTTCGGCGTCGCGGATGATAATCACTGCGTTGTCAACCGGGGCGTTGAGGCTATAGTTGGCTTCAAACTCGTTGTCCTTCACAATGCCCTTCATTGCGTAAGCAAATGCGTTGGCACTACCGGTAGCAGGGCTGTAGGTAGGAGCGGTGGCTTCTGTCCATTGATACAATTTGCCGTCCACAATGAGACTCAGCACCAATTTGGCTGCTGTAGGTTCGTCGGTGGCATTGCGGGTCACGTTGTGGCTACCGTGAGCGGAAGCGTAGGTTGCAACCACGGGGTTGATTTCGCAATTCACGTTCACTTCCTTGGCAGCGCCAAAGCCGTCGGTCACGTCGTAGAGTTTCAAACCGCACACAGCGCCGTCCACCACATTGGGTGTAGCCATCAGCGATTTGCCTGCAAAGCGGAAGTAGTTGGCGCCGATTGCGGCTGCGGGGGCGAGGTTGTTTTTGCCATGAATGGTTTCAGCTGCAGCGTCAGCATTGAAGCTCCATTCCATAGGCGAGATGAGGTTGCCATCGAAGGTGTAGTGAGCCGGGTCGAGGGGCGAAACATTGAGTTCGTATACATCGTTTTCGCACACTACATTGCGATTGAAGTTACCGCTGCAATTGGCACGAGTGGTAGAAATAAGTGCACCATCCGCGATGCCAAAGTTCACGGCGCGCATGTCTTGTTTGGTGGCATTGGCGGCTGTGGTGATGAAGTTGCCTTCTTCGAGAGTGCCGCTATATGCCATGGTGTTACCAATCAAAGCGCGGTAGTAGTTGGCGGAGAATTGAGAAGTGAACCAGAGCGATGAAGCTCCCGGCAGACCGGTGGTTTCGTCTTTAGCCCACTTGTAGGCGTTGAGCACACCTCTGCTTTCGCCGTCAGCGCTTGCTATAGATTCGCTATAGTGGTTTTTGCCATAGCTGCAACCCACGAGCACGCCGTCGGCTGTGAAGGCGATGTCGGCGAGCTTCAGTTGGCCGTTAGCCGGCATAGCGATAGCTGCTTTGTCGAGCTCTACAGCCACGCCATCTTTCACTGCATACACGTAGGGTTCTTTTGCTTCGTCGAGTGCAAGGATGTAAGCCACACCGTCTTTGAAGAGTTGGCGACGGATGGTTTTGCCTTGAAGCACAGATTCCGTGATTTCTGTTTCGGTAGCAGTGCCCATGTTGTATTGTGAGAAGAAGTGGAAGCCTTCAGCACCTGCCACAGGGTCGGGATAGTTTTCGTAAACCACTGCGGGTGGCACATAGCTTTCGCTTTCCAATTGAATGCGAGTGTAAGCCACATCGGCAGCTTTCACGGTCACGGTCAGAGGATCGGCAGTTTTGTAACCATTGCAAGTCACTTCAATGGTGTAGGTGCCCGGTTCAACGTTTTTGAACACAAATGCGCCATTGTAGTAGTTGTCGGTGGTGTATCTGCCTACTTCCACGCCGTCCTTCTTCAGCACGGCTACAGCGCCGTTGAGGGGAAGGAATTTGTCGTCGGAAGTGGCGTTGGCAGTGTAGGCTACATCGGAGAATTTTTCGTGCAAGTCGCGGGCAATGCCATAGATGGTGCCGGTGGTTTCCTTGGTCAAGCCGAAATAGTCGGCAATACCGTGTGCATAGGCATCTCCTTCAACGGCGCACACGTCCCAGTTCATGGCACGGTGGCGTGCGGGTTGATAGGTGTGGAAATAGCCTTCCACGAGGAATCCGGGCACATTGTGGCGGAGCACTCCGAGGTAGGAACGTGCACCGGTCACGCTGCTGTGAGAAGAACTGCCATAGAAACTGATGTCGCCGCGGAGGTTGGTGTTGGTGAGTGAATAGTAGGTCCACACCATGTGCTCATTGCTATAAGCATATTTCCAGCAGGCATTTGCCATAGCCCTCGATACTGCTTGGTTGTCGGTACCGAAGTCAGTCACGGTAGAAGGCACGGTGCAATCATCATAACCGCGATAGAGGAAGAGCGGATAGTTGGTGTTGGTGCCTTCGGATGCAGCATTGGAGTGGATGGAAATAAACATGTCGAAGTTGTTTTGATTCACTTCGGCTGCGATTTCGCTCAAGCTGCGATTATAGTAATAGAGGTCGGCGGGCACGGTTTTACCATCAGCGGTAAGTTGGTTTTCTGTGCCGTTGTCTTCGTGATACGGGCCGCATTTCACGTGGCTCATCACGATGTTGTTCGACAAGTCGCGAGCCGGACCCACTTTCCAATTCTCGAGCGGCTTTTCGGCTGTGCTTTGGTTTTTGGTGTCGTCGAATGTGAGCCCATAGTCGCGAAGGCGTTCGAGCAATGCCAAACCCTTGCGCAAGTTGGTGTTCGATTCAAAGAAGCTCAGCGTGTCGGTGTTCACGCGAGAATATGCTCCGTGGCCCACGAGGGCGCAAGGACGGTCGTTGGGCGTCCAGCTACCGTGGCCGGGATTGATATAGATACGCAGTTGGTTAACGTCAACCGCAGATGCTGCTACGCTACAGATAAGCGCCACTGCTATTAATAATATCTTCTTCATGGCTCTTACTTATTTGAGGTTAATAATAAACAGTTCACCATTGCCGTCCACATAGCCGATGTGCTTACCATCGGTGGTGGCGGTAGGATACATTGCAATCACATCGGCATTGCTGATGGTTTGCTTTTCGCCGGCAAGGTTGGCTACGACGATGGATGAAGCGGTTACGGATTCGCCATTGTCGGTGTCGTCCATGCCCACCACCATATCGTTGGAGAGCCATTTCGCTGCGC
Organism: bacterium; assembly: GCA_004559845.1. GTDB lineage: Bacteria > Bacteroidota > Bacteroidia > Bacteroidales > Muribaculaceae > Sodaliphilus. The sequence goes on along the minus strand of SFWW01000002.1, from coordinate 1,119 downwards.
GAAGTTTGCCTAAGCGAATGGGGTTGGTGCCATCAATGTTGCACACATAGCATCCTTGATAGGCTACCCAGTACACGATTTTCGTTTTGTCGGGCGAAAGTTCCGGCCACAAGTAGCTGGAGCGTCCTTGCGGGTCGAGCGTTTTGGTTTCGCCATTGATGGTTACATTCAGGTGGCCATAGTCGATCGAAACCACGATGTCGGCTGCTGCAGCTCCGCCTGCCAAGTTTCTCGATTTGAGCTTGCCATTTTCCACAGCATTGGCGGTTTTGCCACTGAAGCTGTAGCCTGCAAGGTGACGGCTGGGCGCTACCAGTTGGGTTTCGCTACCGGTGGCAAGGTTCACGTTGTGGAGCGAGGTGTAACGCAATTGATTGTTGGTGGTTGTGCGGCGGAACATCATATTGGAGCAATCATCGCTGATAACCACTCCATAAAAGTCCGCATTTTTTGCAACTACCGTTTGCTCTCCGTTCGCCACGTTGATAGTGGCAATGCCGCTTCCGGAAATATCGGAAGCCACAAAGAAAGTTCCGTCAGGACTGATGGCAGCATTTGAAACTTTTACATTTTCCGGCAGTGGAACTTTCGTTACAGATCCCACATTCACCAGTTGTGCAAAAGCCATTACACCGCTACACACCAATGCTGATAATAGTAAAAACTTCTTCATTGTTGATTGGTTTAAAAGGGTTAATGGTTAAATAATTAGTAATATTAATATTAATTGTTTACGTAATGGATTAACAATTAAATAAATGATTATGGCAAATTTAGAAATAATCTTTTACATACCCAAATAGATTTACAACATTTTTTTTAAAAAAGATACACGGCTCTTTCATTTAAAACGGATATGACTGCCCGTTTTTGTGCGTGCAACGCCTGCCGTTATTTTTTTTCTAAGGTACGAATTTATCGAATTTATCAAATTGCTGCGAGTGGTAAACTTGCCATCGGAGGGTCGGTTGTGGTAAGCCACTCACAGATGGGAACTTATGTGGCATGAAACGAACAAAAAGTCGCCACGGTGGGGAGGTGAGGGCTGGCGCCCTATCGTGTGCGTGAAGCCAAAATCTAACGGGAAGCAAGCTTCACCGTTATCTTTTGCCGTCACGC
>SFWW01000021.1 GCA_004559845.1 bacterium | reverse complement strand
TTCAGCAACCTTACCCCTGACTTTGAGCCTTGTATCAAGTTTCTGTGCGTGGAGCCAGACTTTTGTCCTTAGCTTCCTTCCGATTCTCCTCGCGGTAGACACCGTTGCATCGGACTATGCGCTTCCCGCTATCGGGGCGCGCTCGGGACTTGCACCCGTTAGATTATGCCCATGTCGGGCGAACTAAAAAAAAGGAAATCCGTAAAATGGATTTCCTTTTTTTTTGGTAGAGACGAAGGGATTCGAACCCTTGACCTCTGCAATGTGACTGCAGCGCTCTAAACCAGCTGGGCTACGCCTCTATTTCCGTTTAGCGAATGCAAAATTAAGCATTTTATTCCATTCTACCAAAAATTCGATTCCTAAAAGATGTTAACGCAACAAGCAAGGCTATTTTTCTCTCCCTCAAAAAAAATCGGCTCACACAATTTCCACCTTGAGGTCAATACCTAAGGAGTGTGTAATTTTTAAAAGCTGGTCTTTTTTGTCGGCTGTACTGCTTTGGGTGATCTCGTTTGCAATGATGAGAGTTGCCCTCACCATCCACTAAAAATCATATCATCCCCCCTCTCTCGGGAGGGAGGGGTGTTTTTATTTCGTATTCCGAAGCACACCGGTGAAGGTGCGGCCGGAGTGAATGCCCAAGCGGCGCGCAGAGAAATAGCGCCAAGGTCTACAGCGGCTACATTCGCCATTCCACACCACATTTTCCGGCATCAATCCGGCGTCAAGAAGCACTATGCGATTGGCTTCTTGAAGTCGGATATGTGCTTTTCCGGTGATGGGATTGCGGTGGCTGATGGCATTGGCATCAAACCCCTGTGCCACAAAAGCCTCGAGCACCTCATCGCCCACCTCAAAGCAGTGTTCGCAAATGCTTGCCCCCATCACTGCCACTATGCGTTCTGCCCGAGCGCCCTCCGCCACCATCGCTTCCACGGTGCGCGCAGCAATTTTTCCTGCCGTACCGCGCCATCCGGCATGAGCCACCCCAATCACACCCGCGCAGGCATCAGCAAGGGCAATGTTCACGCAGTCGGCAGTATTCACCCCGATACACACCCCGGGAAGGCGTGTCACCAAGGCATCCACATTTTGCAGGCGCACAGCACGCTCCGCCTCACCGGCAGCCATCAGCGCCTCATCAACCACCGCCACACGGGTGGTGTGGGTTTGCCGTGGCATCACCAAATGGCTCGCAGAAATGCCCAGCGCATGGCATAACATTTGCCGGCATTGCGCCACATGCTCAGGCGCATCGCCGGTGTAGTGGCACAAATTGAAGGCACTGTAGGGGTCATCGCCATTCGCATCGCCACGCAACGTGTTGAACGCCACAATCCCTTCCACCGGGCGTGGCCACTGCAACACTTGCAACAAAGAATGATTCACATTCATGTTTAAAACAATTCAATTTCAACCATCAAAATTACTCATTTTCCACCTCATTATCGCCAAATATCTCCCAAAAATTTCTATCTTTGTGCCAAAAGCCAAACTAAAGCGCTTGGCGAACCCATTTATCAACTCCATACACTCTTATGCATCAATTTAAAACCTTCTGTACTCGAATCCTTATTGCCGCAATGCTGGTGGGCTTGATGGCATCGTGCAACAGTCGTTCCAAAAAATATGTAATCGCAGTGGTACAATGCAGCCAAGACTCTTGGCGCGAGAAACTCAATGCCGAATTGCAAGCAGCCACCTATTTCTACGACAATGTGGAATTGCGCTTTGCCAATGCCAACGACAGTGTGGAACTGCAAAAACGCCTACTAAAGCAGTATGCCGACAGCGGCGTGGATATGATTATTGTGGCGCCCATCACCAGCGCCGAAATCACCCCAACGGTGGAGCAGGTGATGGATAGCGGCATCCCGGTGATTACCTTCGACCGCAAGATTCAATCCAACAAATTCACCGCCCATATCGGCTGCGACAATTATCAAATGGGACTCACTATGGGAAAATATGTGGCAGCCGAAATGAAGGGAAAAGGCAAGGTGGTGGAAATCACCGGCATGCAAGGTTCTTCGCCCATGATAGAGCGGCATCGCGGCTTCACCGACGCCATTAAGCAATACCCCGACATCAGCATCATCGCCACCGCACCCGGCAATTGGAAAGAGCAAAATGGCTATCACGCCATGGATTCGCTATTGCGCAGCGGCGTACGAGAATTTGATTATGTGTTTGCCCACAACGACCGGCTTGCCCTTGGCGCCATCAAGGCAATGAAAGCCAATGGCATCACACGCCAAGTGGATGTGTGCGGTATCGACGCCCTCAATGTGCCCGGTGGCGGCATAGAACTGGTGAAAAAAGGCACGCTCACCGCTTCATATATCTATCCCACAAAGGGCGATAAACTCTTAGAGCTTGCCATGAACACACTTCGTGGCAAGTCCTACAGCAAGCACACGATGCTACAGTCGGAACTGGTTACGCCGGGAAATGCTCAAGTGATACAAATGCAATACGATGAAATTGCCGACCGTCAGCACCAACTCAAGCAACTGAATGGAAAAATCGATAATTATTTGTCGCAACTGAGTTTGCAACGCATGGCATTGGTGCTATCGGCAGGTCTACTGCTGCTGGCGGTGGTGGTGATTATCTTCCAGCGACGGATTGTGCACTTACGCAAAAGCCAAAGCGCTATGAGTGCATTATATAGCACCGATATCAGCCGGGCAGCCATCGCCGCAGAAGAGCACACCGAAGTAGAGAATCGAATCCACATCACATCGCCTATGCCTCTGCACAACGAAAGCGAATCATTCGCCACACGCCTGCGCGAAGTGGTGCAAGCCCATCTCTGCGACTCGGATATGGATGTGGATATGATAGCACAAAAGTTGGGCATGAGCCGCACCGCCCTCTACCGAAAAGTGAAAGCGCTCACCGGACAATCGGTGGTGGAACTCATCAGAGAGTCGCGCCTAAAACTCGCCCACACGATGCTCGCCCAAGGACATCTGTCGGTGAGCGAGGTGGCTTACGCTGTGGGCTTTTCTTCGCCGGCATATTTCACCAAATGCTATAAAGATTTCTTCGGACACACCCCAAAAAATATCAAAAATCAATCATAATGTATCAAATTTGTTGCATTGCACGGATTTTGTAAGTGAACGACACAAATTTGATGGTGAGGGTTTGCACACAAATATAATTTTGCTCACAGATTTTTTTCAAACCCCAAAAAAACTACAATACCAAAAAGCAAAATTATGTGTTTAAATTCTTTCCTTAAAAAGGCTGGATTGCTCATCACAGCCTCAGTGATAACCCCGCTTGCTTTTGCACAGCAAGATGCGGAAGGCGGAAACACATCTTCAAAAGAAGAAGGCAACCGCAATGTGATGCTCAACGCTGCCAGCGCCAATGGTCCGCGCGAAATTCAAATCGGACTCCCGTCGGCAGATGTGAATGTGCTCGAAAACGGCATTCCCATCACCTATGCCACCAACCCGCATGGCATCAACAGCATGTGGCGCACCGACGCCAGCCTGGCGCATGTGGGATTGCAAAAAATTTCGGAAACGGCAATCACCACCGGCAACATCGGCTACGCCGTGAATTCGTTCACCCGATTGGGCGAAGACGGATTCCACGGCAACCTCAACTACAAAGCCAACCACTTCGGTCAGCAGGAATTTTCGCTCAATCTGCGCGGCTCCATCGCCAACGGATGGTACTACAGCGCCAGCATGTATCAAGATTTCGACCCCGGCACTTTTAAGGTGAAAAGCAGCCAGTATCAAGACCGCACGCAAATCTACAAACTCGCGCTCACCAAGCGCTACAATGGCAACCGTGGCGAATTTACCGCATTATTTAATTACTCCAACAGCCACCCGGCATACAATTATGCCACACAAAGCGCTCCCTTTATTTATGTGGGCGATGGCAGTGTAAAGGAATTTGGCAAATTTAAATTAGGCACCACCTCTTATTTGCCCATCGATGCCAATATCTCCTATCGCGATATGCGCACCGGCGAAATGAAGCAAACATCCTTCTTCGACTTTGCCAAAAATCGCCAAAGCGAATATGTGGTAATGAACCGCTACACATGGGACAATGGCGTGACTTGGAAATTTGTCGGAAAATATGCCCACGCACGTGGTGCAATGGTGTATCAAACTCCGATGCAAATTATCGACACCCGCAATGGCGATTACCAATATATGCAAAGCGATATCGAAGGCAATATCGTGCCTTACACCGGGCAATATGTGCAAACGCGAATGACTTGCCTCAATGCCGGCATCATCAACCAAGCCATGTTCACCTCCGAACTGAGCAAAGTCTTCACCAATTCCACACTGCGAATCGGTATCAACGAATGGAACTATGGCATTGACTATGCTTCAAACACCACCATGTACGACCAAAGCATTCCCGACGATGGCTCCTACCCGGTGCGCGTGTATGATGCCAAAGTGCGCAACGGATTCACCTACGACTACAATAAAAATGCGTCGGAATACTATAAAGGGCACGAAAACAAACTCGCTCTCTACGTTACCCACGATTGGAATCCCACCGACCGCCTCAATCTCTATTACGGTGCACGCATCGAGTGGCAACGCCTCAAAGGCGAAAACGCCGCCGTACGCAATGCGGCAGGCGAATATGTGGGTCGGTTTGCCAACTATTATTTAGGCACCACCGCACCCGATGGCACCCTGATTGCGCCCAACCCACTTGATTATGATTGGCTCAACTACGACTTCACCGCCTCAGCCACCTATCGCATTTCCAAGCCATTTGGCTTGCTCGCCGATTTCACCTACATCGTGCAACATCCCAAATTTGAATCCTTTGCCCCTGCCACCCTTCCCAATACCGGAAAAATTGTGGTGCCATTGGCACGTGGCGGCGTGTATTTCAACAATTCTTGGCTGAGCCTCACCTCAATGCTGTCCTACATTTCCAAAACCAACAACAATGCCACCCTCAACCTCCAGCATGGCTCGGAAATTATGGCTGCACCACTCAACTTCGATATCAAAACCATAGGATGGACCACCGATATCATGACCCATCCATTCAAAGGCTTCGACCTCCACTTCCTCTTCACCTATCAAAAGCCCACCTATAAAAAATATGAAACCAGTGTAAAATTCAGCGATGGCTACGAAGGTGTGATTAATGCCACAGGCAATGTGGTGGCAGAAATTCCACAAGTGCTCTTGGAATTAGACCCCTCCTATATGATTACCCCCGATTTGAAACTCTGGCTCTCATTCCGCTATTTTAGCAAAACCTACGCCAACATCAATGAGGCTTACTATTTCAACGGACACTGGGAAACCTTCGGCGGCATCAATTGGCGTGTGAACAAAATGCTCGATTTGGGCTGCACCGTGGTCAACTTCCTCAACCAAACCGGCGCAAAGGGCTCCATCGCCGGTGCGGAACTCATCACCAAAGAAGAAGCAAAAGACATTAAAAACCAACTCATGACCGGCTCGTATCTGCGACCGCTCACCGTGGAATTTACCGCCACTCTAAAATTCTAATCTTCTACTTAGTTTCCCTATTTTTTATTAATTTTGAAATCATTTCAATTCCTAACACTACAATGAAAACCCTATTCCATTTCTTCCTTCTTGCTGCAATCATGATGATGGCATCATGCTCCGGCAATAAAAGCGAAATCAAAATCAATCGCACCACCGACAGTTTGTTGACAATCAATATCCAACACCCACAAGCACTCTTATTGATTCCCATTCAAGAGAATGCGCCCGAAGCACAAATGCGCCTCAACACCGGCGCACCTACCGACACCTGGATGGATGTGCGCTTGGCAGTGGACCGCATCGACTATTATGTGCCTTTTGCATTAACTGATAGCACCCACCCTGCCAATCAAGCTGTGGTGGAAGTGAAAAAGCAACCCAAGGCCACTGCCAAATGCTGGGACAACCTGAAAACTGCCGACACTTTCGACACCTCCAACACCGACCAATACCGCCCCGTGTATCACCACACGCCTGCCTATGGCTGGATGAACGATGCCAACGGATTGGTGTATAAAGACGGTGAATGGCACCTCTATTTCCAATACAATCCCTATGCATCGGTGTGGGGCAATATGCACTGGGGACACTCGGTGAGCAAAGACCTCGTGCATTGGCAACGCCTACAGCCGGCTATCGAACGCGACACTTTGGGACACATTTTCTCCGGCTCGGCGGTGGTGGACCATAACAATTCCGCCGGTTTTGGAAAAAATGCCATCATTGCCTACTACACATCGCACTTAGAGGATGGCAGCCGACCGCGCGAACTCATCGAGCAGCAATGTATGGCTTATTCCACCGACAACGGACGCACCTTCACTAAATATAGTGGCAACCCCGTGCTCAATAGTTATCAAGGGCTCGAAAACGATCCCAAGCGCTGCAAGGGCTTGCGCGATTTCCGCGACCCGAAATTATTCTGGTACGAGCCCCTCAAATCGTGGTATATGATTGTGAGCAGCGATAAGGAAATGCGCTTCTATAACAGCAAAGATTTGAAAAAATGGCAATTTGTGAGCGCCTTTGGGGAAGGCTATGGCGTGCAACCCAATCAATATGAATGCCCCGACTTCTTCCCGCTGATGCTGAATGGAAAAGAATATTGGGTGATGATTGTGAACATCAATCCCGGTTGCTTGTTTGGCGGCTCTGCCACAGAATATTTTGTGGGCACTTTCGATGGCAAAGAATTTAAGTGCATCAATACTCCCGACAAATATAAATTTATCGACTGGGGTAAAGACCACTACGCCACCGTCACCTTTAGCAATGCACCCGGCTCGCGTGTGATTGGAATGCCGTGGATGAGCAACTGGCAATATGCCAACTATGTGCCCACCAAGCAATTCCGCTCTGCTAATGCCCTGCCGCGCGAATTTTCGCTCTTTGAAGCCGATGGCGATGTGTATATGGCAGCAAAACCGGTGGACGAAATCAAAAACCTCATTTCTGCCACACGCCGCGAAAGTGGCTTTGCGCTGAGTGCCAATTCACACCGCATTAGCAAAGTGGATGCCGATGCCGACGGCGCTTTCCACCTCCAATTCAGCGTTACACCCGATGCCGATGCACGCAAGGTGAACTTCGATTTGCTGAATGCTGCCGGCGAAACCCTAAAATGCTACCTGGATTTGGAAAAGCAACGCATTGTGATGGACCGCACCGAAGCCGGTGTAACCGATTTGAACCGTCACGGACAGCCTTACAACCTGCATGAACGCGAAGCCGATGAACACCGAAAAATCTACTCCGTTAATTACAAAAACGACTGGGCATTGGGCACCTGGGCACCGCTGAATTTGTGCAAAGGCACTTCCTACCTGATTGATATCTACGTGGATAAGTGCTCGGTAGAAATGTTTGTGGATGGTGGACGTATTGCCATGACCAATTTGGTGTTTCCTTCCAAGGGCTTTGATGCAGTGGAATTTGCTGCGCAAGGCAAAGCAAAAGTGAGCGATGTGGTAGTGAATCAATTGGGTAAATAATCATTAGGAAAGGAAATTATCGCTATGAAGAATAAAAATATCATCCTTCTGTCGCTGATGCTGTGCTTTTTTGCCATGGGTTTTGTTGACTTGGTGGGCATTGCCAGCAATTATGTGAAAGCCGACCTACACTTGAGCGATTCGCTCGCCAATTTGTTCCCCTCGTTGGTGTTTTTCTGGTTTTTGTTGTTCAGCGTGCCCACCGGGTTGCTGATGAACAAAATCGGGCGTAAATCCACCGTGCTGCTCTCAATAGTGATTACTGTGCTCTCGCTGGCATTAGGCATAGCCGGCAATAGTTTTGTGATGATGCTCATCGCCTTCTCTCTATTGGGCATTGGCAACACGCTGATGCAGGTGTCGCTCAATCCGCTCATTGGCGTGGTGATTGGCGGCGGTTCGAGATTGGCGTCAACACTCACATTCGGGCAATTTGTGAAAGCCATCGCCTCATTTATGGCGCCGTATTTGGCGTTGTGGGGCGCCACCGGCGTAATTCCTTGGTTTGGTTTAGGATGGAAGGCACTGTTTTTGATTTATTTGGTGGTAGGCGTGCTCTCCGGCGTGGTATTGGCGCTCACCCCCATTAGCGAGCCCAAAGCCGAAGCCGGCAGTTCGCTCGCCAAATGCTTAGGCTTGCTCAAGCGTCCGATGGTGTTGCTCTGCTTTTTGGGCATTATGTGCCACGTGGGCATTGATGTGGGCACCAACACCACCGCGCCCAAAGTGCTGATGGAGCGCTTAGGCTACACGCTCAATGAAGCCGCTTTTGCCACCAGCCTATATTTCATATTCCGTACCATAGGTTGCTTCACCGGGAGCATGATATTGCGTTTGATAAAAGCGCGCACATTCTTGCTCATATCGGTGGTGATGATGGCATTATCTATGGCAGGGCTCATGTTTGGCAATAGCCAATGGGTGCTCTATGCCGCCATTGCCTTGGTGGGTTATGGCAACAGCAATGTGTTTTCCATCCTGTTTGCCCAAGCCTTAGGCGAAGAGCCGGAGCGTCAATCCGAAGTGAGCGGGCTCATGATTATGGGCTTGTTTGGCGGCACGGTATTCCCCTTGCTGATGGGCATCGCCGCTGATGCCACATCGCAAGCCGGCGCCGTGGCAGTGATGACTGTGGGAGTAGTATATTTATGTACCATTATCAAAAAAATATCAATATGAAACGTTATGTAGTAGGTTTGGGCGAAGCATTATGGGACGTGCTGCCCGAGGGCGCTAAACTGGGCGGAGCGCCTGCCAATTTTGCTTATCATGCCGCTCAATTCGGCCACGATGCAGTGGCGGTGAGTGCCATAGGTGCCGACGAATTAGGCGAGCTCACCAAGCAGGCATTTGAAGAAAAACAATTACCCTACGTGCTTCCACGCGTGGATTATCCCACCGGAATCGTGAATGTAACGCTTGATGCCAATGGCATACCCGTTTACGAGATTGCCACCGGAGCGGCGTGGGACAACATTCCGTTCACTGCCGAGATGCGCAAGGTGGCACAATCGGCTGTGGCGGTGTGCTGGGGCAGCTTGGCGCAGCGCTCTGAAGTGAGCCGCTCCACCATCCTCAGTTTTGTGGACGCCACCCCCGAGGATTGCCTGCGCGTGTTCGACATCAATTTGCGTTTGGATTTCTACAGCAAGGAGGTCATTGAGAACTCCATGCGCCGATGCAATATACTAAAAATCAACGATGAAGAATTGGTGTTGGTGAGCCGGCTGCTCCAATTGGAGAGCATCGATGTGCGCCAAAAATGCCGCCAACTGATGTCGCTTTATGGCATGAAAATGGTGGTGCTCACCTGTGGGGTGAATGGCAGTTACGTGTTCACCGAAGGCGAGGAATCGTTTTGCACCACCCCCAAAGTGGATGTGGTCGACACCGTGGGTGCCGGCGACAGTTTCACCGGTTGCTTTGTGGCATCGCTTCTTGAAGGCAAAACCATGCGTCAAGCCCACGAACGCGCAGTGAGCGTGAGCGCCTACGTATGCACCCAATCCGGAGCCATGCCCGAAATGCCCAAGGAAATAGTTAGTTAGCCTTAATATTTTTCTATTTTTACGCTCTCACGTCGACTTTTAGTTGTAGCAATCCCTTCGTGAGAGCGTATTTTTTTTGCCCGAGCCACACGAAGTGGGCACAATAGCGGGGGATTATTCGTTGTCGATGCTGCTTTGATTGGTGCGCTTTTTGGAAGCGGACTTTGGCTTACTCGTAGTGCCGGTGGATTTTGATGCTGCACTTGAGGGCTTGGCGGAAGCAGACTTGCTCGGCGAAGGCTTGGCGGAAGATGACTTGCTCGGCGAGGGCTTGGCAGATGTCGCCTTGCTCGGCGAGGGCTTGGCAGGTGAGGGTGAGGGCTTTGCCGGGGCATTTGATGCCTTGGCTGCGGCTGATTGCTGCTTTTTCTTGCGCTCAGCTTCTTTGCGTTTGATAGAGTCTTCGCGTTGCTTTTTTTGCTCTTTTGCCCGCTTTTCAGCGCGTTTTTTAGCTTCTTTTTCTGCTTTTTCGCGTCGTTTTTGTTCCTCTTTGGCTGCTTCTTTTTCCTCTTTTTCTTTGAGTTTCCGCAGTTTTTCTCTTTGTTTTTCCAATCTTTCAGCCTCTTTTTTCTCGGCTTCAAGGCGCTTTTTGCGGAGTTTTTCTTCCTCCTTCGAGAGTTCTCGGTCGACTTTCTTACGTTTGGTAACGGGTTTTTGCGAAGCCGCCGAAGACTGTTCTTGTTGCTGTGGGTTGTTCTGCCTTGCGCGCTTGTTTTTTCTGCTCTTCGGTGCTTTGCCCTTCATCATAATATTGGCAAGGCCGAAACCCTTATTAAAGCGGCTCATATCCACTTTATCCTTAATGCCCGCCACCTTACCCTTTTCGGTAAACTGCCAGAGCACCCATTTTGCGCCATCTTTGAGCACGGGTTTGGCTGTAGAATAGCGAGCGATAAACAGCGGATATTTAGTAAATTTATAGCTCAAATAATTATTATAAAAATCGCTACCGGTGTAAATCATCGGGCGGCATCCGTAGTGCTTTTCCAGCATATCGGCAAATTTTTTCACCGAATCCGCCACAGCCTTCTTCGGCACCTTTCCGGGGGTTTCCACATCGATAAGCGGCACCAAATCTTGGTCTTCTTTTTTCACCTGTTTGGTAAAATTATCGAATTGGCGCTGCACCGAGATGTCCGGATGAAAAAAGTGGTACGCCCCCACCGGGATGCCCGCTTGGCGAATTTCCTTAATGTTGAGGTGATAATGTTTGGGGCTAATCGTGATGCCTTCGGAGGCTTTGATATACACGAATTTGATATTTTTGTCGCTCGCCACCATTTCCCAATCGATATTTCCCTGATAATGAGAGACATCGATGCCATCGTAAATCAACTGTTCTGCTGCCGTGGCTTGTGCGCACACGGGTGCGGCTACCATCAAAAGAAGCAGCCCAAGCAGTGCGTATGTGAACCCAAAGCGATTTACCTTCATGATTATAGAGGACATAATGCCTACAAAGATAAGCATTTCGTGCCAAATTACACCATGATGTGTCAATTTTTTTTCAACAGCCCCCCACGCCTCTTTCATTGAAAACGGCTATAGCTGCCGGGGATTTTGTAGGATGGGACTTTGGATGGATGGAAGAGAACAAAAAGTCGGGAGGCGGGGATGTGAGGGCTGAAGCCCTTTCGTGGGACGGCGAGTGGGATAAAGCCTGAAAAAGCATTTTCAGCTTTATCTCCACTCTCGCCCACGGTGGCGCGCTGCGCTCGCCACTCACATCCCTCGCCGCCCGAAAAAAAAGCCGCTTCGCGGAGAAAAAGTCGGCTCCGCCGAAAAAAAACTGCGCCTATGGCTCGCTGAACTGCATCGTGTATGGCGACGCCGGGCGGTAGGGGGATTGCCTTTTTGGGGGTTTCCCGTAGCCATGATATGGAGGGGGCGGGTGGGTACCGATTTTTCGGGTTTGTTCCGATTTGGACCAAAATCGGGCGGTTTTGTGGTCCAAAAGCGAAATGAAACACCCGAAACACTTGAAACACTTGAAACACCTGAAACACTCTCTGTGGATGTTCGGATTGCTTTTTTGTAAACATTTCAAAGAACTCGGTGGCAAAGTTAATGATGGTGTGCACGGAAGGCAATACCAATAGGGAATGTTTCTTTTTTTGGATGGGATAGTGGGGTTTGGTGGGCTATAGAAGCTATAGAGGCTATAGAGGGGATAGCACTGCGTGGGTGGCGGTGGCGGTGGCGGAGTGCGGAGGCATGGGCATGCCTCCCATACGATGCCCTACTGTTTGGGGGTAGGCGTGTTTTTTTCGGCGGAGCCGACTTTTTTTTCGCGAAGCGACTTTTTTTCCGATACGGTGAGGGATGTGAGGGGCGAGCAGCGCGAACCACCGTGGGCGTGACGGCAAAAGATAACGGCGAAGCTTGCTTCCCGTTAGATTTTGGCATCACACCCACAAAAGGGCGTCAGCCCTCACATCCCCACCGTAGCGGCTTTTTTTTTCGTTTCATGCCACGTGAGTCCACACCTATGCCCCCATCTGTGGGTGGCTTGCCACAACCGATCCTCTCCGAGGCTCTTTGGCGTGGCTAATGGCGGAGCCGGCTTTTTTTTCGTTGCCAAATAACGGCGGGCATGATGGCGAGCAGGGCGCAACGGTAGAGGGTATCGAGACATTCGGAGCCGAAGGGATGCCAAAGCATGGCGGCATAGAGTGCGCCGGCGAGCACCACATAGAAGGTGATGCTTCCCAAGGGGTAAGCGATGGGATAGTATTTCTGCCCCACCACATAGCTGAGCACCATGGCGGTGGCATAGCCGGCAAAACCGCCCCAAGCGCACGCCATATAGCCATATTGCGGCACAAAAATGAAGTTCACGGCAAAGAGCACGGCGCAGCCCACAAACGAGAACACCGCACCCCAGATGGTTTTGTCGATGAGTTTGTACCAAAAAGAGAGGTTGAAATACACGCCCATCATAATCTCCGCCGCCATCACGATGGGCACCACTTTCAGTCCTTCCCAATAGTCGGGCGCGATGATGCGCTTGAGCACATCGATGCCGGCTATCACTGCCAAGAACGCCAGCAGGGTGAAAATGATGAAATATTTCATCGCTTTGGCGTAGGTGTCTTTGTTGTCGCGGTCTTTGCTTTTGCCAAACACGAAGGGCTCGTAGGCGTAGCGGAAGGCTTGGGTGATGAGCGCCATAATCATAGCAATTTTCACCGCCGCACCGTAGATGCCGAGTTGCTTGGAGGCGTCGGCGCCTTCGTAGATGATGGGAAACAGAATTTTGTCGGCGGCTTGATTCAGGATGCCGGCGATGCCGAGCACCAAGATGGGCCAACTGTAGCCCAACATGCGCCGCAGTAGCGCTCTGCTAAAACTCCAGCGCGTGCCTACCAATTCTTTCCAAAACAGGAAGGTGATGCCGCCGGTGGTGACCAAATTGATGTAGAACACATAACCCACATCGAGGCTAAACTGCGCATCGTAGATGCCCATCACATTGATTTTCCACGCCGGCAAGAGCACGAAGTAGAGCAAATTGAGCACGATATTAACGGCAATAAACGCCAATTTCAGGGCAGCAAATTTGATGGGGCGCTTAGCGTAGCGCAAATAGGCAAAGGGGATGGCTTGAAAAGCGTCGAGCGCCACCACGATTGCCATCACCATCACCCAATCGGGGTGAGCGGCGTAGCCCAAAGCCGAGGCAATGCCGGGCAAAAAGCCCCACACGGCAAGCACAAACGCCAGCGAAACACTGCCCACAGCCACCAATGCGGTGCCATAGGCTTTGTTGGCGTCGGTGCCCTCTTTGTTGGCAAAGCGGAAAAAGGTGGTTTCCATACCGAAAGTGAGCATCACCAATAGCAGCGCGGTCCACGCATAGAGGTTGGTGATGACGCCGTAGCCACCCGATGCGGCGCTCAATGCGGCGGTGTAGAGGGGCACGAGCAAATAATTCAAAAAGCGACCGAATATGCTGCTCACGCCATAAATGGCGGTTTCTTTTGCCAATGTTTTCAGATTCGACATAATGAGATGATTTTTTTTGCCGTTAGAATTTTGCTTTTAAAGTGATTTTAGCCACATTAGGGCGCCCTACCCTCTTCGGGGTTAGACTTATTGGCGCTAAAACAAACTCGGTTGGTCTTGGTAAGGCGTTCTGCCTAAGTGTTTGTATGCCAATTCTGTCACCTCTCTGCCTCGCGGGGTGCGCTTAATGAAACCTTCCTTAATCAGGAAAGGCTCATACACTTCCTCCACGGTGCCGGGGTCTTCGCTGAGGGCTGTGGCAATGGTGCCGATGCCCACCGGTCCGCCGTGAAATTTGTCGATAATGGTGAGCAAGAGTTTGTTGTCGATTTCGTCTAAACCATATTTATCGATGTTGAGGGCTTGCAGGGCGTATTTGGCGATGGCGGTATCGATTTTGCCGGAGCC
>SFWW01000140.1 GCA_004559845.1 bacterium | reverse complement strand
CATAGCTGAATAGTTACGGTTTGTGGGTTTAGTTCGGATTTGGACCAAAATCGGGCGGTTTTGTGGTCCAAAAGCGAAATGAAACACCTGAAACACCCGGAACACTTGAAACACCTGATACACTTGATGTGGATGTTCGGATTGCTTTTTTGTAAACATTTCAAAGAACTTGGTGGCAAAGTTAATGATGGTGTGCACGGAAGGCAATACCAATAGGGAATTTTGCTTTTTTTGGGGTGGATAGATGCTATAGACCCAACAGACCCAATAGACCCAACAGATTGAATAGATTCAACCTGGTGGATGGATGAGGGATTTGGTGGGGATTTGGGCATTGTGGGATGGAACAGAACAAAAAGTCGGGGGGGGGGGATGTGAGGGCTAAAGCCCTATCGTGGGACGGCGAGTGGGATAAAGTCTGAAAACTCATTTTCAGCTTTATCTCCACTCTTGCCCACGGTGGGCTGCTTCGCATCCCACTCACATTCCTCGCCGCCCGAAGAAAAAGCCGCTTCGCGGAAAAAAAGTCGGCTTCGCCGAAAAAAAACTTCGGCTATGGGGATAGAAGGTGGCAGCGTGGCGAACGGCATGAGGCAAGTGGGGGCATGCAATAGGTGGGACCGCTGCAAAGAACTCAGATTGTGGAATATAACCGTGTGGGTGGGCAGCGAGGGGCGGGCGCAAAATATTGCGCCCCTACATTTAATTCGCTGTCTGATAGTGGAGTGCAGTGGGATGGATATACCTTCCACACGATGCTGTACTATTTGGGATGGGCGGGGTTTTGTTCGTTTCATGCCACTTGTGTCCCTGCCTGGGGGTTCACGCCACGACCGACCCTCCGAGGCTCCATTTCTCGGCCTTCGGCGGCTCCAAGCTGCGCTTCAGGCTTCGCCTCGCTTGCATGGAGTTGTCCACGATATGCCATCTCCGATGGCGGGTTTGCCGCCTCGCTTGCGAGGCGGGTGGCAGCGAGGCGGGGGTGGCAGCGAGGCGGGATGGGGGGGGTGGGTTTTGGGTTATTTGGTGAGGAGGTAGTTGGTGAGGGTGGTGACGTCGGTTACATTGATGGTGCCGTCGGCGTTGATGTCGGCGATTGTTTCGCTGTAGGATTCTGAGCCGAGGATGTGGTTGATGAGGGCAGTAACATCGGACACATTGATGATACCGTCGGCATTCAAGTCGCCCACGAGGTCGACGGAGAAATTGCGTGTAGCAATTTCGCTCAGTCCGCTGGCATATTCCGCTTGCACGGTAGCCATGTGGCTGCCAGCCGTCACATTGTGGAACGTGATTTCCGGTTCCGTGACTTCACCCACGGGATTTCCATCGAGCGCCACATTAAATTTCTTCACAGCGCCCACGTCGAGGCTCACCCCTTCTCCGGCAAGGTTGCCCACAAAGAAATCGTCGATTTGTGCAAAGAACGCATCAAAGGAAGTGTAGTGCACGCCGATGCGAATTTTCTTGCCCACATATTTTGCGAGGTCGGTTTCGTAGATCATCCAAGTGCCATTGGCGAGGGCGTTGATGTGGCTCACTTCCTCGTAGGGGTCGGTAGCCGGATTGGCAGCGCCATCGAGGAAGGCGCACACCTCCATCGATTCCATATATTCCGAGTACGCCTTAGCGGTGAAGCGGCACACAAAATCTTCACGAATGAGGATTTCCGGCGAGATAAGCCATTTGTTGGCGCCATTGGATTGTGGGGAGAAGAAGATGATGGTTTTGTCACCTGAAGGCGCCATCACTGCCTTGTCGGTAGGCATCATCGGCGGTTGGGTTTTCCAGGGGTTGAACACCATAGGGGGCACTGCCGAAGGCTTTGAAGGCGTGCTGGCACCCGGGAAAGTAACGATATTCGATGCCGAGCCCAATCCAATGGGATAGCACACGTGCCCGTCGAGATCATAGGTGCTCCACTCGCCGAAGCGACCGGTGGCGAAATCGGCGTAGGATTCAAAATCGTCGGTAAACGAGATATTTTGGTTCCACTTCATCAGCACATCGTTTTGGTTAATGCCGGTGGGCGTCACATCGGTGGTGATATTGTAGGGTGTTACGATTTTTTCCACGAGCGTGATTTGCAGCGAGCTATCGGAAGCCACCTCCACTTGGCGGCTGAGCACTTCGAAATTCTTCGCCGTAACGCCCAGCAGATAGGAACCCTTCAGTAGCGACGGGAACAGCGCCTTGCCCTCTGCAATTACGGCAGAGCACGATTCGCCCGAATCTTCGTTCATCAGGCTCACCACTTCGCCGTCGACAGGCACGCCATTGTTGGTTGCCACCTCCACCACCAATCGCACTGCAGCTTCTTCAATCACCACCAGGGTGTCGACGATTTCGGTTTGGGTGGAAGGATACACAGCTTGCACGCCCAGCTTGTAGGCACCGGCGGTCAAGTCCGAAAATTCCCAGCTATAGCCATCGCATGTGCCCACTTCGGCATCGTTGAAAAACACACGGAACTGCTCATTCGGGTTAGCCGGCGAATGAAGCGGTGCGCGGCGAGCTTTGGCAGGCGCCTGCGCATTTGGATTGGCGGTTTTTTGGCCCACATACACATCATCGACCATCAGCATAAAGGCGCCGGCGCTTGTGGCTTCGCCAATGTAGCGAATGGCAAAACGCACCTTCTTACCGGCATATTTCGACACATCGTAGGAGAAGCACACCCATCCCTTATAGTCCACGGTTTCGTAGTTGCCCGCATTGAGTTGCGTGAAATCAGCCTTAGATGGATTATCGAGCACCTCCGTGACATAGACTTGGAATTTTTCTTTATACACATCGGCAGCCTTCGCCATAAACGAGAGCACATTTTGGTTGCCCGGAGTGATGGCAGGGGTGATGAGCCAGTCGTCGTTGGCAGCGCCGGTGAGTGTACGCGTGAACCCCGCGTACTGTTTTCCACTATATGGGCGCAACACGGGATAATCGTACCACCAAGGCGGTGACACCTGCAGCGGGTTGATGATTTGCGCATATTGGCGCACGCCCTGATTGAGATATGAGCCTTGTAGGGGTGCTGCATTCAATTGGTCGCCATCAATGCCCGTCCAATCGCCAAATTCGATGGCAAAAGCATCGTAGGATTCAAAATCATCGAAAAAGACGGGTTTTTCCGTGTTCCACGTAAAGGTGATATGATTGAGCCCGGTGTGGGTGTCGTGATACACCGAAGCGCCGAGCGAATAGGGTCGTTGCACCAATTCTGCGAGCGAAATGGAAACGGCAGTATCGGCATTGACCACAAATTCAGTGTTTACGGATTGGTAACCATCGGCAGAAACGGAGAGCGAATGGTTGCCGGCATACACTTTCAGCGTGGCAGCACCCTGCTCGTTAAGGGTGATGGTGCCATAGGAGAGTGAATAGTCGGTTTGCTTGAGTAGCACGGAAGCAGTGGGCACGGGAGCACCGGAAGGCCCTACCACGGTAATGGTGAGATTTTTATCGCGCTTTTGCGCTACGGAAGGAAGCGCCACCGCCAAGATGAGGATTAATGCGCTAAGAATTTGCCACTTTCTCATATCTGAATGTATTTATTTTCGGTTTTAAAGAATTTCCAACAAAGGTACGAAAAATGAACGAAAACGAAAACTAAAACGAAAACTAAAACAGGGAACGGGCATGGGAAATATGAAATTCGGGATTTTTCAAAATGCGGATTGGGGATTGGGTGGATTGGTGAGATTCGTGGGATGGTGGGATTCGTGGATTCGTGGGATTCGTGGATTGGTGGATTCGTGGGATGGTGGGATGGAAGAGAACGCGCCCACGGTGGCACGCGGTGCGCGCCACTCACATCCCTCGCCGCCCGAAAAAAAAGCCGCTTCGCGGAAAAAAAGTCGGCTTCGCCGAAAAAAAACTGCGCCTATAGCAAACAGTGGCGCATCGTCTGTATCAAGGGTGGAATATCCCTACCTGTGGATTCTCGCCACAACCGACCGATCTCCGAGGCTCATCTCTTTGGGTTTGGTGGGCTCCAAGCTGCGCTTCAGGCTTGAGGGTGTTTGGGGTCCTCATCTCCCGCCATGGGATTGGATGGTTAGGATGTCGTTACTTTACGATGTGCTTTTTGCCTTGGAAGATGTAGATGCCTTTGGAGAGGCCTTCAAGGGATTCGGCATTGCGACGCACGATGCGGCCGTCGATGGTGTAAACATTGCTGTCGAGGGTTTTGCTTACGGTGATGTCGGTCACAGCAGTGGGTGTTTGGCTTTCGAGGGTTACGGTACCGATTTCAGAGATTTCGGAAACGGTGATTTTTTTTGTCACGTAACCGTCTTTCGAAAATACCACGCTGTAGGTGTTGGCGGATTGAATCACGGGGATTTCGAACACGCCTTCAGAGTTGGTCACACCTTCGTAGCGTGCCACAGCAGCTTTAGAAAGACCGAATTTGGGAGCTTCGGAAGATGCAGGAACTTGGGTCAGCACCACGCTCACGCCTTCCACAGGAATGCTATTTTGGTCAACAACGGTGCCCTTGAAAGTCATAGGATTATACACTACACCAAAATGGGTAATGGGGAACTTCCATGCCGTTTTGGCCGGGGTGAGGTCAGCCACCTCGGTATAAAGGTTTTTGGCACCATAGCACATATTCTTGATATTGGAATCTATCGCGAAAATAACCGATTTATAGACCGAGGATTCGGATTGAATCTTCACGCGGAGGCTACCACCGGTGTAAACGAATGGTTCGGAGAATGAAAGCGAAAGGTAGTCGTTCACGTATTTGGTGCTTGAAACTTGCTGTTTGAATTCATAGTCACCATCGAAAGCCAAAGTCATTGCATCGTCGTCAGTGAAGGCGATGGTACCGAATTCGGTGTCATTGCCGTTGGCGATAAACAATTTCAAGTGAGTGGTATGAGCGTCGGTGGTTTTGTAGCCGGCATAGGAGATAGAAGCAATCTTGTCGCCCGCCTTGAAACCTGCAGCGGCAAGCATTTCGGCAGTGTAGAGTGTTTCCGACACGCTATAGCGATTGTTGAGATATAACGGAGCAAAACCGTTTGTAGGTGTACCACCCACAGTGAATGTTTTGGCCGCGCTTTCTTCGCCCACTACCACTTGGATGGTGTCGGACACCACTTCGTAGCCATCAGCCCAAGCCAATTTCACGTATGCGGGATAAGTACCTACATAGTGAGGTGTGAAGCTGAATGCGTATTCCACATCGGTGGAAGTGGCGATAGGCTGGATGTCGGCAGGGGCGATAGTGCACACTTCTTCGCCGTTGAACACGAGCGCTGCGGTGTAAGCCTCTTCGGTGGCAGGAGCTTGGTTGCGCACCTTGAAGGTAGCCACGTATTCGCTGTTGACTGTAGCAGTAGCGGGAATTGCAGCTTTAATTACCACTACATCGTGAGCCACATCCACATTGTCGATGGCGGCATAACCGGATTTGAAGCCGATGTAGTGGTCACCGGCAGGAACGCCGGTGGTGGTGGCAGATGTCTCAAAATCGACAGCATTGGGCGATTCCACTCTCACGCCGGATTGTGCGGAGGCATAGAGGCCACAGGTGATTGCTGCCATGAGAAAGAAAAGTCTGAATTTTTTCATAAGCAATTTGTGAATAAAGTGAATAAATATATTTGTAGTCGTTGAGAAGATATTTATTTTCGGAGTTGAGAGAATTTCCAACAAAGGTACGAAAAATTACGATAACGATAACTATAACGATAACTGTTTTTGTGGGGTGGGGATTTGATGCGGCTTTTGGCTTGAATACGTTTGCTGTTTTCCCTTTGTGGCATGAAACGAAGAAAAAAGTCGGGTGGCGGGGAGCCCACGGTGGCACGCGGTGCGCGCCACTCACATCCCTCGCCGCCCGAAAAAAAAGCCGCTTCGCGGAAAAAAAGTCGGCTTCGCCGAAAAAAAACACGCCTATAGCAAACAGTGGCGCATCGTCTGTATCAAGGGTGGTATATCCCTACCTGTGGATTCTCGCCACAACCGACCCTCTACGAGGCTCATCGCTTTGGCTTCGCTATCTCCAAGCTGCGCTTCAGGCTTCGCCTTTCGCTTGCATGGAGTTGTCCACGATATGCCATCTCCGATGGCTCTTTCGCTTTGGGTTTGGCGGCGGGGGATTGGGAAAAAGATGGCGGGGGATGAGGGTGTTTGGGGTCCTCATCTCCCGCCATGGGATTGGATGGTTAGGATGTCGTTACTTTACGATGTGCTTTTTGCC
>SFWW01000020.1 GCA_004559845.1 bacterium | reverse complement strand
GCGTGTCGAGTAGGGTGCCGTCGGCGGGATTGATGCGATAAACCTCAATCGTGTCGCTGTCGCGGCAAGCGCAGAGCAGCAACGAGCCATCGGGCGTGATATTGAAATGGCGTGGGTGAAGCGCCGTATGGGTATAACCCACTTGCGTGAGCCGCCCATCATCACCAATATGATACACGGCTATGCCATCGCCTGTGCGGCGCACGCTGGCGTAAAGCCACTTGCCGTTGGGGTGCACCATGATGTGCCCTGAGGCGTGCGCTGGCATGGGGGCAGCCGTAAGAGTTTGAATGAGCGATAATGCACCACTATTGTAGCCAAACACCATCACCTCATCGCTCAATTCGGTAATGAGGTAGGCAAATCTGCCATCGGCGCCAAAGCAAATGTGGCGTGGACCGGCTGCGCAGAAATGAATGTGGCTGCTCTGCTGGCGTGGCGATGTGCCGCACTCGTGGAAAGTGAGCGTTTGGGCAGATGCCGACAGCGAGCCATCGGCAGCAATGTCGAACAGTTCCACCGAACCGCCGCTGTAATTGCTGATGCACAGGGTGCGAGGGCTGAGCCACAAAATGTGGCAAGGGTCGGCACCCGAAGCCACGGTTTGGCACGCCGTGAGCGCACCATTTTCGTCCACAGCAAGGTGATGCACGCCCGACTGACTTCCACTTTCATTCACAGCATACACATGTCCTCCAGAGGGCGAAGCGCAAAGGAAACTCGGATTTTCCACCCGATGCCTTCCGAGGCACTCGGCCTGAAGCGTGCGAGGGTTGAGCGAGTAAATCAGCACGCCCTCACCACCGAGCACCGTGTAGGTGCCCACCGCAAATTTTATGTCACTTTCGCACATAGTTAGAAATAGAGGTGCCACCCACAAAGTAATTGTCTTTGTAGATGCCGAAAAAGGGGCAATCGTCGAAGTCGCGGAGCACACTGTCGGTGTTGAACTTTTGGCTGAAAAGCAGCACACAGATATCAGGACAGCGATAAATAACCTTGTCATATAGTTTCGTTTTTTCCTGCCAAACGGCAACGCCCACAAATTTACACTTTTTTTTGGAAAGAATCCCAAAAACAAGTCAACAAGTCAACAAGTCAACAAGTCGACTTGTTGACTTATTTACTTCTCAATACCAAATTGTTGTGCTCACACGGATTTCTTTTTGCTTTTCTTTGGCTCACACAGATCTCACAGATTACACGGATTTTTTTTTGCTTTTCTTTTGCTCACACAGATCCCACAGATCTCACGGTTATGCATGCCTGGCGTTAAATCTCACAGAAGCTCTCCGCACTGCTCTAAAAAAACGCCCTTTCAGCCACAAATCACAAATTATCTTTGAAATCTGTGTGAACCTAAAAGAGCAAGAATGCCGTGAATCCTCCGTGAGATTTAACACCATCAAAAGAATAATTCAGTGAGATCTGTGGGATCTGTGTGAGCTTCAGCCCATTATCCGCCATTAGCAGTGGGATCTGTGTGAGCCCAAGAATCACACGGATTTTTTTGACTAATAACCCTATTTTTTATGCTTGATGCACAAAATATTTGGGGCTATTTGGTGGATTCGTCGAGTTGTTGAATGATTTTTTTCACTTCTTGGTCGGTGGCTGTGAGTTTGTCTTTGCAGATTTTGAGCAATTCGGCTGAGCGTTTGGTGTACTGTGCGAGGTTGTCGATGGAGCAATCGGGGCTTTGCATTTTTTGCACAATATCTTCCAATTCTTTCACTGCTTCTGAATAGGTGAGTTGGGTGTTAACTTCTAGCGTTTCCATATTGTTGATTGTTTGTTATGTTTTTTTATTTGGATAAATGTCGTGAACGGATGCGGCGGCTTTTCCGTCTCTGAAATGGATGGTAATGGTGTCGTTAGCCCGGAGTTGCGCCACATTGGTCACAAATTTTCCGTTACACATGGTGAGCGTATAGCCTCGTTCCATCACCTTTCGGGGCGAGAGCAATTCGGCTTTGTCGTTCAAAGCGCTGAGGCGCATGGTCTCTTTGAGCATCAGTTGTGTCACGGCATTTTTTACCGCATCTTGTGTGCGTTCCAATTGTGCATTTTCATTTTCAATGCGTCGCTGCACATGGAGCGGTATGTTGGTGATATAATGCGCTAATCGCAAGGCGTTGGTTTCCAAAATGCGCTGTGCCAAAATGGGCACATTTCCGGCGTAGTAGGAGAGTTGCTCTTTGCCGCGGGCTATATAGTCGCGCACCAAGGTGACCACGGTGTTGCTCAGTTCGCTGATGTGCGCCAAGGCGTTGGCTCCCTTCAAAATCAAATGTTCGGCAGCCGCGGTGGGGGTTTTCACCCTAATGCCTGCCACATAGTCGAGCACGGTGATATCGCGCTCATGCCCGATGCCCACTATCACCGGAAGGGGGAAGGTGGCAACGCGCCGTGCCAATTCGTAGTTGTCAAACGAATTGAGTTCGGTGGTGGCACCACCGCCGCGAATAATCACCACGCAGTCGAATAAATGCTTGGATTGCTCCACTTTTTCGAGCGCACTCATCACCGAACTCACGGTGTTTACGCCCTGCATCGTGGCTTGAAACAGGCAGGGATAGAAACACACGCCATATTTATTGTCGGTGAGTTGCTTCATAAAGTCGCCGTAGCCAGCGGCACCTTCTGCCGAAATAATGGCAATGCGCTGCATCACGTCGGGCACGGGCACCGTTTTGTTGAGTTCCAATATGCCTTCTTTGGTGAGGCGGTTGATGATTTCTTGGCGCTGACGCTCCATGTCGCCTAAGGTGAATTCCGGGTTGATATCGTTGATCACCACGCTCAATCCGTATTGCGCATGAAAATTGGCGGTCACATTCACCATCACTTTCATATTGCTGCCAAAATCCTTGCCGGTCACATCTTTAAAGCGTTTGTTGAGGTGCTGAAACACGCCTCCCCAAATGTTGGCTCTGATTTTGGCTTCCGTGGCACCGGTGGTGGCATTTTTTTGCAGCAATTCCAAATAGCAATGCGTTTTGAATCGCACATCGGCGGTTTCTGCCACCACCCAGCAATTCATCACGCCGGGGTCGGTCAGCAATCGTGAAATGCGTCGATTAAATTCCAGCAGTGTTATCGATGACTTTGATGGGGACATGGTGGCTGTGAGTGTATCCTGCAGGTCGGGCATAAGGCTTTAGGGTTTTGTGCGTTTGAGTTGGGTGTTGAGAATGTCATAGGAAATGGCGTCGAGCAAATAGGGGGCTATTTTGCCGAAATCTTCTTCGCTGAGAAATGCTTTCAGTTGGTGCTTCGCCACGAGTTTCCCGCCTTCGTGGGCAAAGGAAAGCCAAATGAGCGGAAACGGGATGGTGCGTTCTATCATCTCTACTGTGGCGGCAGGGGTGCCCCTCTTGATGAAATGGCGCATCTCCACCATGCCACCCTTCAGGCATTTACCGGGGGCAATAGGTTGCCACCGGGTGTTGTAGAATGAAATTTTGCTATCCATAGCCGGTAAGCGCATAGTTTCCACCACGGCAAGCACCGTGTCGGATTTGCCTTTGGTGAGCATTTTAATTTCCACTTGCTTTGCATCGGAGCAGCGCACGGAGATGAAGGATTCGGTGAGCGAGTCGATTTGCACCGTGCCGTTGTCGGAATTATTGCTGACAATTTTCTTCCCTTCTTCTGCCATGGTAATCATTGCCGCCCTCACTCCTTGCGGAATGAGCACAAACACCTTGCCGGGCTCGCTGATAAAGAAGGTGCGAACGCTCTCGGCTTTCGTTATGGTGCCGGCAAGCAATATCAATAGGGTAATCACATATTTCATTCGCATAATTCTGTCTGATTATTTGATGCTAATGGTGCCATCGTCGGCTATCCGGAGGGCGCTGTTGCTGATGTCGGCTTGGGTGAGATTTCTGATTTCTCGTATCACTTCCCCGCTTTTGTCGACCTTCGGACCTGCCATATATTGCTGACGGAAAGCATGGATGGTGCCTGATTTGAAAGTGCCGTCGGAGGGGTCAATGGTCACGGTGATGCATGGCGCCAAGCCGTTCAGCCCGTTAATGCCCATGCCACAGGTGCAGAAATTGCCCAAACTGTAAGCAATGAAGTGCCCCTTATAGCATTCAATGGCGCGCACCACATGCGGTCCCGAACCGAACACCACATCGGCTCCGTTGTCGATGCACATGTGGGTAAATTCGCGTATGTTGCCACGACTTTCGCCATAGAAAATTTCTTCGCCGTGGGGTAATCGCTGCACGCCTTTTCCTTCGTTTCCGCCGTGGAAATTGATGAGCACCACATCGCTATTGCTCCGCAATTCTTTAATGATGCTTTTCACCAATTCGTAGTCTTGCAATCGCGCGGTGTAGTAGTCTACACTAAAGGCTGCATAGCCATAGGTGACGCCATTGTGCGTTTTGTAGGCGGTAAGGGTGTGCCCATCTTTCTTCCGGGGGTCTTTGGCACCGGCAAAACCGATTCCGGCTTCTTTGAGCACCTTTTCCGTGTAGGTGATGGGGTCGGAGAAAAAGTCGTAGATGTGGTTGTTGGCAAGACTGAGGAAATCAAACCCCGCCTCTTTTAAATAGGTGGTATAGCGCGGTGGCATTTTAAACATAAACGCCATTTTGCTTTGCGGATTCTTGCGCGGTGAACCGGTTTCGGGTGGCGCTATCACGCCTTCCAAATTGCCGCACGCCATATCTGCCTTTTGCAAAATGGCTGCCGCATCGCTAAATAGGTGTTTGCCATCGTCCACGGGCAAACGGTCGTGAGGCCAGGTGTTGCCCATCATAATGTCGCCCACCATGGCGATGGTCACTTGCCGAGGCAGTGTGTGTTCTGCCACGGTGGCGGTGTCGGCATCTGAGTCGGCGGTGCCGGCATTTTTTGCCTTGGGCGAACTGCATGCAGCTGCGAGCACCATAAGGCATATCATCATATTGGATAATAGGGCTTTCATAACGGGGATGGAGTGTGATATTGCGTTTCTACAAAGTTACAATATTTTCGGAATTTGTCGCTATCTTTTTTTGGAGAATTTGTCAAAATTTCCGGCGCGCCGCTTTCCGCCACCTTTAAATCCTCTTTCCGCATCGCGGCGCGTGCGGCGTTCCGCCCTTTCGTCGCGAAAATCCTTGCGGCTGCGCCGCTTGCCATGCTGCTCTTTTTCGCTGAATTGCAACCGACGGCGCTCTTTGCGGTTGAGCTTGATTTCCGTTCCTTGTGTTTCGCCGGCGTAATCTTTGTGGGGCGAAGCCGCTTCGGCATAGATGCGTTTGCCGAAAAAGTCGGCATTTTTCAGTGCTCTCACCACTCGCTTGGCATCGCCGGCTTTCACATCAAATAGCGAATAATTGGTCAGCAAATCTATCCTGCCCAATTCCACGCGTTCGCCATGCGTGTTTTTGTTGATCAAATCAATCAATGTGGGCGCAAAAAAGCCGTCAGCCTTACCGGCGTTGACAAACACCCGCTCGTAGCCTTCCTCGGCAGTGCGGCGGTCTTTTTCCTGAGCACCACGAGTTTTGTCGTAGGTTGCCTTTTTGCGCTTTTCTTTCTCTTTTTCAGGCACGTAATCAAGTTCGGGTGCGCCTTGGTAATATTCAAGCAACCGATTAAATTCGAGCGAGAGCAAGCGCTTGAGCAAATCTTCGCTATCGAGCCACGAGAGTTTTTTTAGCACCGGTGGCAAAAATTCGGCAATATCGGATTCTTTCACCTCCACCTTCTCTAATCGGTCGGCAAGATTGAAAAGTTGCTTTTCGATAATGGCTTTGGGCTTGGGCACTTCGCACCGCTCAAATGCCTTGCCGATGTGCTTTTCTATATCGCGCAGTTTGTTGCGCTCTCTACTGTGGATAATGGCAATCGACACGCCCGTTTTCCCGGCTCTACCGGTGCGCCCGCTGCGGTGGTTATACACGGCGTTGTCGTCGGGCAAACTATAACTGATAATGTGCGTTAGGTTGTCCACATCGAGGCCGCGGGCTGCCACATCGGTGGCTACAAGCAGTTGCAAATTGCGCTCTCTGAATTTTTTCATCACGGCATCGCGCTGGGCTTGCGACAAATCGCCATGCAGTGCATCGGCATCGTAGCCGTCTTCTATCAGCTGAGTGGCTATTTCTTGCGCCATAGCACGCGTGCGGCAAAAAATGATGCCGTAGATGCGGGGCAAATAGTCGCAAATGCGCTTTAGCGCCAAATATTTGTCGTTGGCGCGAACCATATAGTAGAGGTGGCGCACATTGGCGGAACCTTCGTTGCGGGTGCCTATCACATACTCTTTGGGCTCGTGCATATAGCGGTGGGCTATCTCGGCTATTTCCGGCGGCATGGTGGCTGAAAACATCAGCATTTTGCGCGTGTCGGGCACGTGCTCCAAAATGGCGTTGATGTCGTCCACAAATCCCATATTGAGCATCTCGTCGGCTTCGTCAAGTATCACGGTGTTCACTTCTTGGAGTTTCACTTCGCCCCGACGAATCAAATCGAGCAAGCGTCCGGGCGTGGCAACTATGATTTGCACGCCTTTTCTCAATGCGCGAATTTGCACATCTATGCTACTGCCACCATACACCGGGAGGATGCGTAGCCCGTCGATGTATTTGGCATAGTCGTTGAGGTCGCTACACGTTTGCATACACAATTCCCGAGTGGGGTCGAGTATAATGGCTTGAGTGGCAAGCGAAAGCGTGTCCACTCGCTGAAGTGTAGGCAATCCGAAAGCCGCCGTTTTCCCGGTGCCGGTTTGCGCAAGTCCCACCACATCGGTGGATTCGTTTAGCAAATGTGGAATCACTTTTTCTTGAATTGGCATGGGTGCCACATATCCCATTTCGCCAATAGCACGCAATAAATCCTCGCGGACGCCTAAGTCTTTAAATGTCGTCATCTACAATCAATATCAGTTTAAGCCTGCAAAGTTACAACTTTTTCATCATAAATCAGTTGTTGGAAATTGGAAATTCCAATCTCTAATTCTCTACCTGATGAATGACGAATGATTTGGCATAGAGTATGTACCCTTCCACTTGGGTGTTCCACAGGCGTGAAAGCAGATGGCAATAATTCGCCACTTGCTTTTCGTAGGCTGCTTTTTGGGCTTCGCTTGGTGCATCGCCGAATTTGTAGTCTATCACCACCACGCTGCCATCGGGGGTGCGCACAATGCGGTCGGGACGCAGGGTGGTGGCGGGCTTATCAGCTGTGGCCGGAATAAAAATCGGGCGCTCGTTGTACACGCTGTTTTCCGCCGCAAACCATGGCGCGGTGGTTGCATCGGTCACGAGTCGGCGCAAGAATGCGTCGGCGCGCTCTATGTTCCAATACTGTTCGTCGGTGCTACCCAATATTCGCCGCTTGATAGCGTAGCGAATGGCTTTATCCACATCGCCGGCATATCGAATTTTGCTCACGATGCGGTGCATACGATTGCCGATGTTCTGATTTTCCGTTACCAATTGGTCCATCTTGATTCGCAGTCGATTGTCGATGGGGTATACGGCATAGTCTGGCATTTGCAGCGCATCGGGTTCCGCTTCTTTCGATGCGTCTTCCTTTTTTGGGCTATATGGTTGCTCTTCGCCAATGGTGTAGCCAATCACCTTGCCTTGGTCATCGAGCATCGGAGTGCTTTTCCCCTTATTATTTTCAAAATACTCTCTTAAGAGTTGATTGAGGGGGGTGCCTTTACCCGACCCCTCATTCGCAAAGATGTGTAATGCTTTGCCCGGACGGGTAAATGCCACGTAGGTTTTGTTTATGCAGTCGATTAGGTCTTCTTCCTTTATCGGGTCTACATACGTTTGGAAACGCTCATTCTCCTTAATCATATTAAAGGGTATTGGAATCAGCGGTGGCACAATCGAGTCGTCGCCATTGGAAGGAACGCCCATAAATGGCTCCGATTTTCCCGAATTGCCCATCCATTGCTCTTTGGGCAACCAGCAAAGGTCGTTACCGGTTTTCTTCAATGCCCAATTGGCAAACGGCAAAATCACACATTCGCGCTCCAATCCTTTGGCGGCGTGAATGGTCATCACTTCCACAGCATTGTCGGTGCCGCCGGATGCCACAGCAAGTTTATCTTTTTTCTGCTCCCAAAATCTAAGAAAATCATAGATGGTGGGAATCCGGCTTCGCTGATTGCAAAAATCAAGCACCACGCCTTGAAAGGCCAGCAAGAAGGTGGTCTCGCCGCCTTGGTTCAATCCCAAGGGCGCCACATATTGCAGAATAATTCTGTCCACCAATCCCACAAGCCCTATTTGTTCGTGGTGTGGATTGGGTAGAAGGTCTTTGAATTGCTCGGCAAATTGGTTGATTTGCTCTTGCTTCGACATTTGCAAAAATGCATCATTATTTCGGAACACTTTTTCGAGCAAATTCCCTACATCCTCCCCATTGGCGTTTTCGGCCATGGCTTTACCCATTTCATGGAGCACCTTATAATAGAATTGGTCGGCTAAATCTTTGGAAATTTTCGGTTTCCCCACTGTGGCATGGCTCGGCTCTTGCTCACCGGGCTTGTTGGCAAGGATGTCGGAATATTGGGTAGAATTAATAAATTTCAGCACACTGATAATCAATTTCACGGCGGCAGAATTTTTCAGTAGCAGTGATTCTGCCGACACGATGTTAATCACATCGTCGGGGTGCGTATGGTTATGGTTGAGCAGGGCGTCTACCACTTGGTCGCCATCCGTGTGTGTGTTCACCAAAATCAGGATTTTCCCAAATGGATAGTGCAATTCGTGGTGAAGGCGTAGGATATACGATGGCAAAACACGAAGCACTTCCTTCTCGGTTGTGCCGGTGTCTTCTTCTCCTGCTTTGTCGGCTTTGCTTTTTGAGGCGCTTTTCACCAGGTTGACCCTGATGAAGCCCTCTTCGTGCTGTGCTTCCTTTTGAGAATGAGCATCGGGAAGCTCTTGATGGAGTTGGCTATAGGTGTCTTGCAGTTTTTGGTAGTTGGCGAATTGCTTCACCACATGTTTAAAAAAGTCGTTGTTGAAATGCACAATGCGTTTGGCACTTCTCCGATTGGTGGTCAGTTTCACCGAATCATCATATTGTAGCGGAAAATCGGCGTTCAATTGGGTGAGCAGCAAATCGGGGTCGCTATTGCGAAAGCGGTAGATGCTCTGCTTTTCGTCGCCGATAATGAGATTGAAATGGGCATTGGCGAGGCTGTTTTCGAGCAGCGGTTTGAAATTGCGGTATTGCTTTTGGCTGGTGTCTTGAAACTCGTCAATCATAAAGTGATTGAGCCACACGCCCATGCGTTCGTAGAGAAATGGCACCCCGCTTTCAAGCACCTTGTGAATAAGGTCGGTGGTGTCAGAAAGCAAAATCACGCCGTTGTCTTTGCGATATTGGTCGAGCAATTCGCTAATTTTGCCCAGCAATCCCAGTTTCCAAATGTTGGCTGTCACTTTCTTTGCCACATCAATTTCGTCGGCAATCGCCACATATTTTTCCAAAATCTCCAACAGTTTCCCCACATCGGGCATGCCGTGGGTTTTTACATACGCTGCCTTAAATTGGCTCTTCATCTTTTCGGGATGTTCAATCCATTCCTTGAAGTTTTTGATTTTCCCGCTAATGGGGTCTCCGTTACGGATGTTCTTCAAAGTATTGTTGAGGTCGGATACATCAAATGCGAAGATAAAATCTTTGATGTTGCTTTCTTCCTTCGCCATCTGCTCTTCTTTCTTCTTTACCTTGTTGGCAATCTGAGCCACAAATTGGCTGAGTCGCGATTTGCCGGAGCCGGAGCCGAAATCGCTCACATATTCTTGCAGCGCTTGGTGATAAGCCATAAATTCTTCGTTGCGAAGAATATTGGCAAATTTCACCAAATCGTCAATCCCCGAGGTGCCAAAAACATTCCAATCGCTATTGGTTCTTACTTTTTCCAACACAAATTTTTTAACCCATTGCAGCAAGTGGTCGCCTTTTGAACTTGCACTCATCGTTTGCAATAACGAAAACACCGACTGACGCAGGGCATCGTCTTCTTCAAGCTGAAGTTCGTAGTCGTATTCGCAATCCAACTCAAACACAAAATGGCGTAACACCGTTTGAAAAAAGGAATCGATGGTGCTCACATTAAATTGTGCATAATCAAATAGTAGATTGTCTAACGCTTCTTTTGCCGCCTGCTTCAATTCTTGTGCAGATGTGGTGGGGTGAGCCTTGAGAAATTCCGTTTCGTAGTCGGTGCATTTCCCTTCCGATAGCTCCTGAAGCCGTGCCACAATGCGCTCTTTCATTTCGGCAGTGGCTTTGTTGGTGAATGTGATTGCCAAAATGTGGCGATGATAATATGAATTGGCAGGTCGAAGATTGCCTTGCGCATCCCACAATAGTTTTTCAATATACAGTTTGGCAAGAGTGTAAGTTTTTCCCGAGCCTGCCGAGGCTTTAATCACATGAAGATGTCGTGTGTCGATCATATCGTTTTGTTTTTCGAAATAGGATTAATTATTAAATATGTTGGTTTTGAAAGATAATATTCGGTTTTCACGCTTGAAATCACCGCGCAATTATTCTCTGGCGAAAGGGGCATTAAATAATTCTTGCTTTAAACCCCTTGGCTTTTAAAAATTGGAGCGCTTTTTCTCGAAAATCGCCTTGTAAAAGTATCTCTCCGCCACGAGCCGAACCGCCCACACCGCAGTGTCGCTTTAGCTCGGCGGCAAGTTCTTTCAGCGCTTCATCGGAGCACAAAAGGTCGGTGATGAGGGTCACCTTTTTGCCATTGCGCCCTTTCTTATCGAGCAGCACATTCACCTGCTGCTTCCCCTGCTGAGCAAGGGCATCGCCCTTGGGAGCTTGTTCCGCTTCTTTCTTTTGGTTCAACTCTTCTTCGGTGGGCACCTCCACATGAAAGGTGGCGCCAAGCAATTCTTTCCAATCTTGCATATCAAAAAATATATTGGGGTAGTTACATTCTCTACAAAAATACAATTTTCATGCCAAATTCACAAATCTTTTATAAAATGTGCCCACATGAATAAAAAAAATTAGCTATAGGCTCGCACCCACAGCTAATTGAGTTGATGTCTTGTTCTATGTCAAATGTCGCTTATTCAGCCATTTTGCCGCGGAAAAGAATTTTTCCATCGCGATCCAAAAAGTTTACATATTTTCCGTCTGCCGAGGCTTGATAGCGCACCACCTTATCAATAGCTGCCACGAATTCGTCTTCTCGTAATGCGTCGGGGCAATACATCTTCGTCATAGCTCCCATACCAAAGGTAATCGTGCCGTCGGGCTTCACGGTGTACGATGCATTAATCAAGTTGCACCCCACAGTGGCACTCATCAGGCTATCGGTGAACGAAATTTTGGGGGCTCTATGCGATTCCACTTGTTTCAGCTCAAAGCCGTTGAGTTCGGTCAAGGCATACGATTTGTTGGTTAGTACCGAGCCGGATTTGCACGAATTCATCATCAAGCATGCCACTAAGGCTACAAGGAATAATACTTTTTTCATCATAAAATAGATTAAATTTTTTTGAAATGAATAATACATGTTTTTATCACTGACTTAAAACCTCGCCAATAGTTTAATCACAAACCACAGGAATACCCTAAAAATAGGAGAAAAAACACCCAATCTTTAAAAAAGAAACAATTTTTATACCCTTTTTATAGGGTTAATTCAAAATAAAGCATTACTTTTGCCGAAGATTAAATATTAATTCTAATTATTCACAAATAAATTTTCATAACAATGGCATACGTAATTGATGACACTTGTGTAGCTTGTGGAACTTGCGCATCTGTTTGCCCTACCGGCGCAATCAGTGAAGGCGACAAATACGAAATCGATCCCGACACTTGCATTAGCTGCGGTTCTTGCGCAGATGCTTGCCCCAATGGTTCTATCCAAGAAGGCTAATCAACCTACACTTTTTTAGGCACAAGTCGTGTTTTCCTCACCGAAAACGCGACTTTTTTTTACCATCCCACTGTAGGGGCGCGCCCCCACCCAAATCATTCGTTAAATTCCCTACAAAACCCGAAACCCTCACCGACCGCGATGCGCCCCCAGCCCAAATTTTCGCTGTGTGTGATTAAAAAAATCAACCTTTTGAGGGTCGTTTAACGCAATTTAGTGCAAAATCGTGTTTCTCCTATCGAGTATTTTACTACATTTGCACAGTTTTTAAAATTTTGCACAGCAATGGCTGATAAAAAAGTTAGTTTTTTGGGAAGAATCATCAATGTGGTTGGCGCTATGTGCCGCGGTATGCGTGCTTTTTGGCGCTGGTATAAAAGCATTTATGTGGGCCGTCCGTGGTATGTGAAGGCTTTCTCGGCGTTTGCTTCGCTGGTGGTATTTCTCTTGGTGTACTCGGTGATGGTGTTTTTCAATGTGTTTTGGCTCTTCGGAAAATCGCCGTCAATTAGCAGCATCATGAATCCCAAAACGAGCAACGCCTCCTATGTGTATAGCGCCGACGGGCAGTTGCTCTGCAAATTTTTTGACGAAAACCGCTCCCCGGTCAAATATGAAGAGGTGTCGCCTCTGTTTTTTAAAGCCTTAATCGACACGGAAGACGAGCGCTTCTATGACCATAGCGGGGTCGACTTTACCGGTATGGTGGGTGCAGCTAAAGACCTCGTGGTGCATCGCCGTGCCCGTGGAGCATCCACCATCACGCAGCAGCTGGTGAAAAATATGTTTAAGGTGCGCACCGAATATTCCACGGGTTTGTTGGGAAAGATTCCGGGCTTGAGCATCGTGATTATGAAAACGAAGGAAATTTTGCTCGCATTTGCCATTGAAGCCCGTTTTTCGAAAGAAGAAATTATCACCATGTATGCCAACACGGTGGATTTTGGCAATGGCGCTTACGGCATCAAAACTGCCGCTCGCACCTACTACAATACCTCGCCCGACAGCCTTACGGTGGACCAAAGCGCCACATTGGTGGGCTTGCTGAAAGCTACCTCAAACTACAACCCTAAGCGCAATCCTCAGCGTAGTATGAAGCGTCGCAATGTGGTGCTCCATAATATGGTGCTTCATGGCGACCTCGACAACGCCACTTTTCAGCGACTGAAAAACGAACCCACTGCTTTGCATTTCACCGTGGAAAATGCTACCACCGGACGCGCACAATATTTCCGCAACGCCATTGATGGAGATGAACAGCTGAAGCAGTGGCGAGAAGAGCATAATGTGAATTTCTATACCGATGGATTGAAAATCTACACCACTCTCGATTCGCGCATGCAGCAGCACGCTGAAGATGCCGTGCTCGAAAAAATGTACGAAATTCAGCAGCGTTTCAATCAGCGATGGGGCGACGACCCGTGCTGGGTAGATGAGCAGGGGAATGTGGTGCCCGGTTTTGTGGAAAGCGTGGCGAAAAAAACACCATATTATAATGTGCTGGCTTCGCGCTATCCCAACCATCCCGATTCTGTGACCTACTACATGAATCAAAAGCGCGAAATGCGTATGTTTAAATACGAAAAACGCGATGGTAAAGTGGTGGCAAGTTCGCAAATCATGAACATTAGCCCTATGGATTCCGTGGCGTATATGCTCCACTTTATGCACGCCGGACTGGTAGCGATGGACCCGCGCACCGGGTTTGTGAAGGCGTGGGTGGGTGATATCGACTACAAAACTTGGCAATACGATAAGGTGACGTCAATGCGGCAATCGGGCTCTACTTTCAAACTCTTTGTCTATGCCGCTGCTATGGAACAAGGACTCACCCCATGCGACACGGAATTGGATGAGGTGTTTCACTGGAATGTCTACAACGAAGACAAAGGCGTGATGGAAGACTATTCGCCCCATAATGCCAATGGCAATTGCACCGGCAATCAAATGAGTTTCCGAGAAGCATTTGCACGAAGCATCAACATTGTGGCGGTGCGTGTGGGCAAGCGTGTGGGATTCAGCAATGTGAGAGCCACTGCCGAAACAATGGGCATCAAATCGCCCCTGCGCCCCGATAATGCCAACGAAGATAAGCCCGCCATGTGCTTGGGCTCGATGGATGTGAATTTGCTGGAAATGGTGAATGGATATTGCACCGTGGCTAATTATGGCAAGCACATCGACCCCGTGCTCGTTACACGCATTGTGAAAACCAACCCTCACGGAGAAGAAGAAGTGATTTACGACTATATGGAGGAGGTGAACGCCAATAAAGCCATCTCGGCTCGAGCCGCTTTCTTTATGCAAAAATTGCTTGGAGCGGGCTTGACCGATGCCGGTGGCACTTCGCAATCGCTCACCGACTACGTGGATCCCTACACCTCTACCACCGATTTTGGCGGCAAAACCGGTACGAGCAATAATTACAGCGATGCATGGTTTGTGGGCACTTCGCCCAACTTGGTGGCTGGCGTATGGGTTGGTGGCGAGTATCGAAGCATTCACTTTACCTCGGGCTCCCAAGGGCAAGGTAGCCGCACGGCATTGCCCATTTGTGGCAAATTCTTCGAAAAGGTGTGGGGCGACCCGCGTTTGCGTCCGTTGGTCACCGCCAAATATGTGGGATTGCAAGTGGCAAGCAGCACACTCGATTGCGAACAAGTGGTGAACGACGAACCGGAAGAACCCGATTCTACCATTGTGGACGAAGAAATGGATGAAGCCATAATCAATCCCGACGACGAACCCACCCTCACTCCCGACGAAGCACCAACCACAACCCCAATAGAGCCCGGCACAGAATAACAGCCTCCCATCGCCATCCCCCGCCACTCTCCCCCGCCCCCGCCTCCGCTGTCGCTGTCGCTGCCGCCCCCAAATCGCCATCGGAGATGGCGTATTGTGGTCTCCATGCAAGCGAAGGCGCAGCCGAAGCGCAGCTTGGAGCCCGCGTAAGCCGAGAAAAAGAGCCTCGGTCGGTTGTGGCAATTCCAAAAAATTAGTGATTGCAAAGGGACGGTTCTTTTGCAATCAATGACGGGTGATTTGGGAAGGTTTTTTCTTCGAAATTTTTGGTTGCGGAAAATCGTATTAAAATTTTGGAAATGAATGGCTTATGCGTGATTTGATTGCAAAGGGACGGTTCTTTTGCAATCACCAAACCCGCCGTCGGAGACGGCATATTGTGGACAACTCCAAGCAAGCGAAGCCGCAGCTGAAGCGCAGCTTGGAGACAGCGTAAGCCGAGAAAAAGAGCCTCGGAGGGTCGGTCGTGGCAATCCCAAAAAATTAGCATAATTCTTGACAATGACCGAAATCCGTGAAATCTATGTATCCAAAACCGGAACATTCCCTTTTGGTCTTGCCTCTCGCCACCCGACACATTATCTTTGCCGGCGAGTTCCTTTACATATTGACACAATAAAATACCCGGGCTCTCAAAAAATATCTCCGCCATCAACAAATCGTGCGCCCACAGTGTTTCAGGTGTTCCGCGTGTTTCAGGTGTTTCAGGTGTTCCGCGTGTTTCAGGTGTTTCAAGTGTTCCGCCACAAATAGAAACTCCTAACCAAGCGAGCTTCCGTTCGGCTAAGTTTACGCATCCGTCCCCACTCTTTTTCTACTGAGCTACAGTTAACCCAAAAAAGAGGCATGAGCGACTGAATTTCCGGATGTTTGGTGGTTATTCCGAATGTGAGTCATGAAATTGTAAGGCATTGCGTTCAGCGCTTTCAATGCGTCGGGCACGCCAGCAGCGTCGGCAGAGCGCCACATATTTGTCATCGCCTCCGATTTCCACTTGGTTGCCATCGCTCACCACGTCGCCATTGCTGTCGATGCGTGCGTTGATGATGGTTTTTCTGCCGCATGAGCAGGTGGATTTTATTTCATCGATGGTGTCGGCAAGTTCAAACAGGCGAAGCGAGCCTTCAAACACGTGGGATTGGAAGTCGGTTCTCAGTCCGTAGCACACCACATTCACGCCGTAGTCGTCCACCACTCGTGCCAATTGGTCCACTTGCTCCTTGGTGAGGAATTGTGCTTCGTCTACAAGCACCCACGCCTTCACTTCAAGGGTGCGCTCGAATTCGCTTTTGAGAAATTCGTAGAGGTCCATTTCCGGATAAATCCACGAGCATGCACGCTCAATTCCGATGCGTGAGCGAATCACATTGGCATTTTCCCGATTGTCGATGATGGGTTTCATGCACAAATATTGCATCTTTCGTTCCTCGAAATTGTAGGCTTGTGTAAGGAGCAGGGCTGTTTTTGCCGAGCCCATTGTGCCGTAGCGAAAATAGAGTTTTCCTTGTCCGTTCATAGCGATGAAAAATTGTTGCCACAAAGTTAAAAAATAAATGGCTTTCTTTGCGATTTTCCCGGCTAAAGTTATTAACAAGTTTG
>SFWW01000139.1 GCA_004559845.1 bacterium | reverse complement strand
TTCATACAGTAAAAAAATAAAAAATTAAACTTCAAACATTGCTTTAATCTAATTTCCCGTTAAAGCAAAAAAATCTCTAATTTGGCTTGCGCCACTAACCTTTATTATATATTGTAATAAGTTTAGTCGTCGTCATAACTAATCCCTACATACAAACTCTGACCTAAACAATTTTTACTTTTAAAAAAAAGTAGAGTAGTAGTATCAATCGTTGGTTTTAAGTTTTGTTTATTCCAATTCCTAAGAATAAACCGAACTTTGGTTGCAAAATTACAAGTTTTTTTGCGAAATAAGTTTCACTTTCTCGCATTTTAACTTTTCTCACCCAAGTTAGTGAAAAAAAGAACAAACACACCCTCGATTGTGTTAATTTTTTTGAGAAATTTAAACTTTGATTTTAACATTCTTTCTCCCTTTTTCTACCAAAAGAGAAGAAAAATGTATCAAATCGCACCATTTTTCATAAAAATTTACAAAATTGCCATATAATTGACACAAAAAACGCCACTCTTCCGCTATCAAAACGGAAGTTTCCTAACGTGATTTTTATCAAGCGGAGCGTGCCTTTCTTATTTCACGGGGATGAGCCGCTCGGCTACGCCTTTGTTTTGCTTTTTGAAGAGGGCGCGCGCTGCGGTGGTGAATTGGTTGCGCACGGCACATTCGCGTGCGGTGAGCAGATGGTTGGGCATGGTCACGGGATACACAAAATATTGTCCGCGAGTGTTCATTTCAGGTCGGCTCACAAAATAGAGCGAATAGTCGGCATTTTCCAAGGTGGTCTGTTGGTGCTGCTTTTTCAGCTGCAAGCGCACGGTCATGCCGCCGGTGGTGTTGGCCTTAGTCATATTAGAGATAAAATTGCCCATCGAGTAGACCAGCACGTGCTTTTTGCCACGGGCATCGGTGCGCACTTCCATAGGCTCCACCACATGCGGGTGTCCGCCTATCACGTGCGTCACGCCTTGGCTAAACAGCCAGTCGGCGAGTTGGCGTTGCTCCGGCACTTCGCGCAGGGTGTATTCAATGCCCCAATGCATGCAAGCGATAATGGCATCCGGGTTCATGGTTTTGGCTTTGGCAATGTCGGCTGCCATCACCTTCTTATCGATATAGTTCACCACATTGGGCTTGCGCACGGGGATGCCGTTGGTGGCATAGGTGTAGTTGAGCAGTACAATGCGGAACCCGTTTTTCTCCAAAAGGAAAGGATAATTTTGGTCGCGCTGCTGCTGATTGACGTAGGAGCCCAAGTGTGGCACTCCGAGTGAATCCATCACCTGGATGGTGCGTTCTATGCCGGCTTTATAGCGGTCGCACACGTGGTTGTTGGCGGTGAGCATAATGTCGAATCCGGCATCGCGGCAATCTTGCAAAAAGCGGTCGGGCGAGCAAAATTGCGGGTAGCCGGTGTAGGGCGGTCCGGCGAGTGTGGTTTCAAAATTGGCTATCGCCACGTCGGCGCGTTCTATTTCCGGTTTCATATATTGAAAGCACGCGCTGTAGTCGTAGCCACCGTCGGGGCGTTGGCCAGCTTTGATTTGCTGTGTGTGTTGCATCAAATCGCCTGCAAAAAGCAAGGTGATGGTGCGAGAGGAGTCGGCTTCGGCAAGGGAATCTGCCAATGCCACCGATGAGGATTCCACCGATTGGGCGGAATAGATGGATGCTGCACACAGTGCCGACGCCAAAATGGCGAGCACCGACACGATGATGTAGATGTTGCGACGTGTCATTAGTCGATAGCGTTGTTAAGGACAATGTGTTGAATGGCTTTGCCCACTGCATTTGCCACATCGGGCGCGATGAGCCCGTGCGAACCTTGTTCCTGAACGGCAATATCTCCCGCCAAGCCGTGCACATACACCCCCAATGCCACGCTCCAATCGGGCGCATAGCCTTGGGCAATGAATGCGGCTATCACGCCGGTGAGCACATCGCCGGTGCCTGCCGTAGCCAAGCCGGGATTGCCGGTGCTATTGATATACACTTTGCCATCGGGGCGCACCGTCTTGGTGTATTTGCCTTTGAGCACGATGGTGATTTCGTAGAGCCTCGACACATCGATGGCTTTTTTCAAACGGTCTTCGTCGGTTTGATGTTCGCCAAAGAGGCGGTCGAATTCGCTATTGTGCGGCGTGAGAATGGAGCCTTTTGGAATGCTATTGATGAGCACGGGGCGCATGGCAATGCAATTGAGTGCGTCGGCATCCAAAATGCACGGACGGCGATAGCGCTTAATATACGAATCGATGGCGGTGATGGCGTCTTTGGTAGTGCTCATGCCCGGACCCAATGCCACCACATTATAATTGTGGTGCAATTCTATTTCGGAGGTGAAATATTCGTTGGGGTCGGCTTCAAACAGCACTTCCGGCACGGTGGTGGCAAGCGGCACAAAGCCGCACTTGGGCGCGTGCACGGTCACCAATCCGGCGCCGGCTCGCATCGCACCGCGAGCTGCCAAGGTGGCGGCACCCATCATACCATAACTGCCTGCCACCAAAAACACGGTGCCGTTGTCGTATTTATTGATATATTCGCCGTGGGGTTTCAATTGCCGCTTCACATCATCTCGCTCTATCAGATAAAAGTCGGTGGGGGTGCTGGCAATGGCATTTTGGTCCATATCAATATCGAGCACCACCACTTCGCCCACAAATTCGGCATTTTCGCTAAAGAAAAACGACAAGCGCTGGAATTGAAACGCCAAGGTGAGGTTGGCACGAATAATGTTGCGACGGTCGGTGCCGGCATTCCATTCGCCAAACAAACCGGAGGGAATATCTATCGACACCACGAATGCATCGGAATCGTTGATATATTGCACGGTAGATGCGTAGCCTCCTTTCAGCGGATTGGTCAAGCCGGAACCAAATAGTCCGTCAATCACCAAGTCGTTCGGACCCAACTCAGGCGGCGTGAAGGTGTCGAGCACCTCGATAAGATTCACGCGGTCCACCGATTTAAGACGGTCGCGATTGGTTTCGCAGCAATGCGACAGGCGGGTGCTTTTCACATTGAAGAGATACACCTCCGAACGATAGCCTTGCTCGGCAAGCAAGCGTGCCACAGCAAGGGCATCGCCACCATTATTGCCCGGACCTGCAAAAATCACGATGCGCTTATGCGGATGCCAGCGTGAAATGATTTCATACACCACAGCCGATGCGGCGCGCTCCATCAAATCGAGCATTTTGATGCTTTCGCTCTCGATGGTGGCTTCTTCTATTCGTTTGATACCTTCAGTAGTGAAAATCTTCATAGCACTGTGAATATAATAGGATGAGAAAAAAGAACTAAACTCCGTTTTCAAAAACGAAAATTCTTACAAAATTACGCTTTTTTTGCCACC
>SFWW01000138.1 GCA_004559845.1 bacterium | reverse complement strand
CGAAATCAGCTACGACAAATACGACGAAAAATCAAATGCATTTATATGCGATGAATCGATGCACCTGCGCTTAGGCTTCGAATTCTAACTCAGCAAATCTCCACATTCCAAAGCCACATCCCAGCAAAGGTGTGGCTTCTTTCTTCCCCCGCATCGCCCTAAAAATCACCTATGCCCCCCTATGAATGGCAACCACCGGTAGGGATATGCCTCCTGCATGCAATGGGCGCACCACCAAATTCCACGGCAATCCATGCTCCTCTCCCAAAGAGCAGCTGCAGCGCACCATAGATAGCGCGCTGCAGCCTTTATGAAAAAAATATCTTCCGAAATGAAAAATTACATATTCATACCGCCGTCTACTTGAATCACTTGACCGGTTACGTAGCTCGACATATCGCTTGCCAAGAAAGTAGCCACATTGGCGATATCTTCCACTTGACCACCACGGCGAGCCGGGATTTTTGTCATCCAGTCTTTGCGAACTTCTTCGGGAAGGGCAGCAGTCATAGCCGTTTCAATAAATCCCGGAGCGATGGCGTTGGCGCGAATACCGCGCGGACCCATTTCTTGAGCAATAGATTTAGCCAAAGCAATCAAGCCGGCTTTAGATGCGGCATAGTTGGCTTGTCCGGCATTGCCGTGCACGCCCACCACCGACGACATATTGATGATAGAGCCGCTGCGCTGACGCATCATAATGGGCACACAAGCGTGTATAAAATTGAAAGCGGATTTGAGGTTCACATTAATCACGGCATCCCATTGCGCTTCAGTCATGCGAAGCATCAAACCGTCTTTGGTGATGCCGGCGTTGTTGACCAAGATATCGATTTTGCCAAAATCGGCTTTAATGGCAGCCACCACTTCTTCGGTTTGTGCAAAGTTGGCTGCATTGCTGGCATAGCCCTTGCATTTCACGCCCAGGGCTGCGATTTCTGCTTCAGTGGCTTTGCCGTTTTCGTCGATCACGAGGTCGGTGAAAGCGATGTCGGCACCTTCTTGTGCATACTTTAATGCGATAGCCTTGCCAATGCCGCGAGCAGCACCGGTGATAAGGGCAACTTTTCCTTCAAGTAATTTCATTGTAATGTGTAGTTTGTTATTGATTTGAAAATTTTTTATTGTAAGCGTTATGGAATAGGCTCAATGGCTTCGTTTTCGTGGTTTTGGATGCCGTTGAGCAAAAAGTCTTTCAAGTAGAACCGTAGTTTGAGCTGATTGATGCCAAGGTCGGCAAAGCTGTCGCGAATGTAGTGCAAATCGAGCCCTTGCATAGCCATGAGCAAGATTTCGGCTGTTTTGTCGACATGCTTAATGCGAAACGCGCCTTGCTGCACGCCCTCGTTGAGAATTTCTTTGAGCAGCACGATTTCTTTGTGCTTATTCACGCGGCGAATGCGGTCCACGCGGCGCACATCGAGAAAGAAGCTGGCTTTGAGCGTGCCGTTGCGCCCCACCACTTCCTTCACTGCCTCAAAGCGAGTGAAGATAAAGTTCATCAGCTTTTCGTCGGGGGGCAGCGCCATAGCGGGGATATCGGCAATTTTTTCGATAATGCTTTGCGCTTCTCGATTCACCACCGCATTGAATATCTCGGTTTTGCTTTTGAAATAGGTGTAGATGGTGCGTCGACCCTTATCGCTTGCCGATGCAATGTCGTTCATCGTGGTGTTTTCCACCCCTTTGTGGGCGAATAGCTGACGAGCCACATCAATCAATTTGTCTTTCGTTTTTGATCCCATCTTTATTTTTGGTGCAAACGTGTGGGTTTGCTTGATTTGTGATGCAAAGTTAATGATTTTCTAAAAGTTCCACAATAATCGGCTTCAAAAACCGATATTCCGGTCGCTGCTGTGTGCGCTAAATGAGCATCATCACAATCACTTGCGCCGTGACCACACGCAAAAACATGGTGAGCGGATACACGGTGGAATATGCCACTGCCGGAGCATCGTTGCCGGCGGTTTTGTTGGCGTAGGCAAGTGCCGGCGGGTCGGTGGTGCTGCCCGAAATCAAGCCCATCAGTGTGCAATAGTTGAGTTTGAATTTGGCGCGAGCCACACATCCCACCACAATGAGCGGAATGAAGGTGATGAGGAAGCCATAGAGCACCCATTTGGCACCGGTGCCGTTGAACACGGTGTTGGCAAAATTGGCGCCCGCTGCCAAGCCCACCGAGGCGAGGAAGAGGCAAATGCCCAATTCGCGAAGCATGAGGTTGGCACTGGAGGAGGTGTAGGTCACCAATTTAATTTTGTGGCCGTATCTGCCAATCAATATAGCAGCCACAAGCGGTCCGCCCGCCAAGCCCAATTTCATAGGCACCGACATACCCGGCAAAGCAAATGGAATGGAGCCCAACACGATGCCCATAAATATGCCGATAAAAATGGTGAACATATTGGGGTGGTCGAGGCGCTTCATAGAGTTGCCCAAGCGCTGTGCCAAGCGGTTGATGTCTTCCAGCTGACCCACCACTGTGATGCGGTCGCCCACATGCAGG
This sequence comes from bacterium, assembly GCA_004559845.1. Lineage (GTDB taxonomy): Bacteria > Bacteroidota > Bacteroidia > Bacteroidales > Muribaculaceae > Sodaliphilus. The sequence goes on along the minus strand of SFWW01000138.1, from coordinate 852 downwards.
GAGAGGTTGGGGCTGGCAAGGAGGTCTAAACCGGCGCGATTCACGCGGGTGGCGTTCAATCCATAACCCTTAGGCAAGCGCAGCGACCCGAGTTTTCTGCCCGAAAATTCGCTGTTGGTCACCACTATGCGGCGGCTCACCACGGGCGTTTGTTCTTCTTTCCAGTCGAATTCCACCTTCGGACCAATCACGGCATCAAACACCTCTTCGTCTTGCTCCGAGATAACCACGCGAAGCAAATCGCCTTCGCTCACAATGGTATCCGCCACCGGAATCACGATTTCGCCATCGTGCTTTTTCAGGCGTGAAATCACAAAGTTGCGGTCCATAATATCGTGCAAGCGCTTGATGGAACGGTCGAAGATGAGCTTGTTGGTCACCTTATACGTCACCACGTGGGGCTTGAGCAAACTGTTGGCATTGTCGTCTTCTATCTCTTTGGCATCGTGCTTGATATTCACTTTAAAAATCACTTTCACCAAAATAATCGACAAAATGATGCCTACCACACCAAGTGGATAGGCGGCAGCATAGCCCATCGCCATCGACTCGTTGAGCGCTCCGGCTGCATCGCCTTGTGTTTCAATCAGCGCTTGCTGGGCGGCACCGAGTCCGGGCGTATTGGTCACGGCACCCGAAAGGATGCCCACTATCTCGTTGGGCGCCACTCCGCCGATGCCAAAGTAAATGGCAAGCGCCACCACAATGTTGAGCAATATGATGCACACGGCAAGCCCGTTGAGCAACATACCCCCATCTTTAATTGTGCTGAAAAACGAAGGACCCACCTGCAAGCCAATCGAAAACACAAACAGAATTAAGCCGAATTCTTGGATGAATTTCAAGGTGTTG
>SFWW01000137.1 GCA_004559845.1 bacterium | reverse complement strand
AACATCAATCAATACATATTTTTATCGAGACAGTATGAAGAAAAAGACTTTACTGGCAGCAGCACTTTTAGGAGCAAGCGGCATGGCTATGGCGCAAGCGCCCCTGTGGCTGCGTAATCCGCAAATTTCGCCCAATGGTCAAGAAATTTTGTTTACCTACAAGGGCGACATCTACAAGGTGCCGGTGGCTGGCGGGCAGGCTTTGCAGCTCACCACGCTATCGTCGTATGAAACGGCTCCCATTTGGAGTCCTGATGGCAAGCAAATTGCTTTTGCGAGCGACCGCAAAGGTAATTTTGATGTGTGGGTGATGCCGGCGAACGGTGGCACCGCCAAGCAACTCACTTTTAATTCGGCAAGCGAAACGCCCACCACTTTCTCGCCCGATGGCAAGTGGGTGTATTTTTCGGCTGCCATTCAAGACCAAGCTCGTAGCATTATGTTCCCCAGCGGACGTATGTCGGAGCTCTATAAGGTGCCTGTGAGCGGCGGACGCACCAATCAGGTGCTGGGCACTCCGGCGCAAGATGTGTGCTTCAATGCCAAGGGCAACTTTTTCCTCTATATGGATGTGAAAGGCGGTGAAGATGCCTATCGCAAGCACCACACCTCAAGCATCACGCGCGACGTTTGGAAATACGACATTGCCACAGGCAAGCACACCAATCTCACCAATCGTGCCGGCGAAGACCGCACCCCGGTGCTTAGCCCCGATGGCAACACGGTGTATTTCTTGAGCGAACGCAATGGCGGCTCTTTCAATGTGTGGAAATTCCCGCTGAGCAATCCTGCGCAAGCCACAGCCGTTACTTCATTTAAGAAAAATCCGGTGCGCGGGCTTTCGATTGCACAAAATGGCACGCTTTGCTTCTCCTACGATGGCGAAATCTATACGCAAGCCGCTTCCGGCAAGCCGAAAAAGGTGGCTATCAGCCTCACACACGACGATGGCGACCCTATTACGATGATTAACTACACCCGCGGTCTTTCCGATGCTGCCGTTTCGCCCAATGGCAAACAAGTGGCATTAGTGCTCAGAGGCGAGGTGTTTGTTACTTCGGTAGACTACACCACCACCAAGAAAATTACCGACACCCCCGAGGCGGAATCCGACGTAACTTGGGGTCCTGACAACCGCACCTTGGTGTATGCTTCCGAGCGCAATGGCAAATGGCAATTGGTGAAAGCCACCATCGCTCGCAAAGAAGACCTCAATTTCCCCAATGCCACGCTCATCAATGAGGAAATCATTGCTCCCGACAAAACCGTGAATCGCCGCAAACCGCAATTCTCGCCCGACGGCAAGAAGTTGGCGTTTATTGAAGAAGGCGAGCGCCTGATGGTGATGGATGTGAAGAGCAAAAAAATCACACAAGTGACCGACGGAACGCAATGGTTTGGAACGGAAGGCAATTTCTCCTACAATTGGAGCCCCGACAGCAAGTGGTTTTGCCTCGAATTTATTGGCAACGGTCGCGACCCTTATAGCGACATCGGTATCGTGAGCGCTGAAGGCGGAAAAATCACCAATATCACCAACAGTGCCTACATCAACACCAACCCGAAATGGGTGCTCGATGGCGGCGCCATTATGTTCACCAGCAATCGCTTTGGCTTGCGCTCGCACGCTTCGTGGGGCTCGCAAGACGACGTGCTGATGGCTTTCGTCAACGAGGAAGCCTTCGACCGCTATCAGCTCAACAAGGAAGAAATGGAACTGCTGAAGGAGGCTGAAAAGGAAGCTAAAGCGGAAGCCGACAAGGAGAAAAAGGATAAGAAGGACGACGGCAAAAAATCCAACGACGCAAAAAAGAAAGAAGAAGAAAAGAGCAAAGACATTGTGGTGGAACTCGACAAGATTAAAGACAGAATCGTGAGGGTAACACTCAATTCGTCGGACATTGCCGGATGTGCTATCAACAAGGACGGCGATGTGCTCTACTATATGTCGAAGGTGGAGAAAAACTACGACCTCTGGAAAATGGACCTCAGAAAGCACAGCACCCAACTCATTAATAAGATGAACTCCACTTGGGCTGACATCCAAACCGATAAAGACGGCAAAAACTTTTTCATCATTGGCAGCAACAGCATAAATAAGATGAGCAACGACAAACTCACGCCCATCACCTATTCTGCCGTGGTGAAAATGGACCGCGCAAAAGAGCGTGAATATATGTTCAACCACGTGCACCGTGAAGTGACTCGACGCTTCTACAACACCAATATGCACGGATGTGACTGGGAAGCTACGGTGAAGAACTATCGCAAATTTTTGCCCCATATCAATAATAACTACGACTTTGCCAACCTGCTGAGCGAAGTGCTTGGCGAACTCAATGCGTCGCACACCGGCGGCAGATACTATCCTAATGGCAGCAACGAACCCACCGCCCAACTCGGATTGTTCTTCGATTGGAGCTACACCGGAAAGGGACTGAAGGTGGATGAGGTGATTGAATACGGTCCATTCGACAAAGCTAAATCGAAAGTGCGTCCCGGCACCATTATCACCAAAATCAATGGACAGGAAATCACCGTTGAAAACGACTACACCACTCTGCTCAACGGGCAAGTGGGCAAGCAAGTGCTCGTGAGCTGCAAGAGCGGCGACAAGGAATGGGACGAAGTGGTGAAACCTATCTCTTCCGGTGCCAATAGCTCACTGCTCTACAAGCGCTGGGTGAAACGCCAGGAAGCCCTCTGCGACAGCCTATCGGGTGGACGATTGGGCTACGTGCATCTGCAGCAAATGAACGATAAGAGTTATCGCGAAATCTACGAGAAAGTGCTCGGACAGTACAATAAGAAGGAGGGTATCGTGATCGACACGCGCTTCAATGGCGGCGGCCGTCTGCACGAAGACATCCAAATCCTTTTCAGCGGCGAAAAATACCTCACCCAAGTGGTGCGCGGTCGCGAATCGTGCGATATGCCAAGCCGACGCTGGAACCGACCCACCATCATGCTACAGTGCGAAGCCAACTATAGCAACGCTCACGGCACGCCTTGGGTGTATAAGCACACCGGTATGGGCAAACTCGTGGGTATGCCCGTGCCCGGAACCATGACCAGTGTGAGCTGGGTTACGATGCAAGACGAAAGCCTCATCTATGGCATTCCCATCATTGGCTATCGCCTTGCCGATGGTTCCTACCTCGAAAACCAACAGCTCGAACCCGACATCATGGTGGCTAACGACCCGGCGGTTATCGTGAATCGCTCTCGACGCATTTTTCAATTTCACATGACATGAACTCAATTATCACCAACATCATTGGTTACACAGCATCAATCTGCATGGTGCTTGGCTATCTGCCACAAACCATACACACGCTGCGAACCCGCAAAACCGACGACATCGCCGTAGGCACATTCCTGCTGATGGGACTTGGAGGCCTGTTCTTCTGTATTCAAGGACTGCTGCTCGAAAACTGGCCGCTCTTCCTGTGCAACCTCCTCACCACCACCATGAGCGCCATCATCTTCGCCATCAAAATGCACAACGACCACTTCAAAAAAAGAAAATAACTTTTCAGAAATTAGAGGTTATAAGCCTCACACAGATTCAACAAGATTCAACAAAAAAATAAAACTGTGCTAATTCATGGCTCATAACAAAAGCCAAGAATTAGCACATTTCTTTTGTGGATTACGCAGAAAATGGTGAAATTAATTATTTTTACAACTTTATCGTTGCATTTGTTGTAATAATACTGTATCTTTGCAACAAAATCAGTATAACAATGATTACTAAAGAGGAAGTACAGACATTTCTTTCCCAATTTCAAACGAAGTTAAAAATCTTTGGCATCATATATCGCGACGACAGAGGAAAAAATCAAAAAGCACTTGAAGAACTTGAGATAGTACCCTCATTCAGAAGGGTGATTATCGAAAATCTGAAAGTGGAAGATTATGTTCAGGGACCAGTTATCGACGAGTTGAACAAGCTCGGAGAGATGTGGGTGTTCGGCAATGATGTTAAAGGCAGAGAAGTATATATTAAAATTATGCTTGGAGGCGTGGGCTGCCAAACTATATGTATATCATTCCATATAGCAGAGCGCCCTTTGGTGTATCCATTTAAATGATTGCGATGATGAAAAGTCCATTTACAGGTAAAGAGATGATGCGCATTTACGAAAAGCGCACATGGAATTTCCGTGGTGAACAATTTGAGTATTACCACACAGCATGGCAATGTCCCGACACTGGCGAACAGTTCACCACCGACGAATCCGACACCGCCGGCTTTATGCAAGTCACCAATCAATACCGCCAAAAATACGGAATTCCGTACACCGACGAAATAATTGCGGTGCGTAACAAATACGGCATAAGCGCCGCAAAGATGTCGCTTATTTTGGGTATCGGTGTCAACCAGTACCGTCTCTATGAGAAAGGTGAAGTGCCCAGCGTGTCGAATGGCCGCATGATTCGTTCGATAATGAATCCAAAAGTGATGCTCGATATGATTGAGAGTTCAAAACACGAACTTTCGCCACAAGAATATGCCAAAATAAGCGAAAAAGTAAAAGCCACCATCAGTGAAAGCGAAAACTACAAAATCGCTCAATACGAGACAAAACGCATTTTCACCTCACCCCGTGGAGAAGAAAACGGCTTTGCTCCCACATCACTCACACGCTTAAAAAACATCATGCTAAGCATTCTCAATCAATGCGATGGCGTGTGGTGTACGAAAATGAACAAATTGCTATTTTATATTGATTTCTACGCTTATCGTGAGCGTGGGTATGCCATGACCGGACTGACTTACAAAGCAATCGACTTTGGACCCGTGCCCGAAAGATGGGACAGGGTGTACAGCGAATTTTCAGAAATCAGCCAAGACATACAGCAATGTGGCGATTATGAGGGAAGCATACTCCACGCCCATTCACCAATAACGGATGGGGTGCTCAGCGACGACGAGATTCAAATCATCACCACAGTTTGCAAAACCTTCGGCAACAAATCGTCACTCGAAGTGTCGCAAATCAGTCACAATGAAAACGCATGGCTGAATCACCATGACGCCCATGAGCGTATATCATTTAACGAAGCATTTTCACTAAAAGCCCTCTAACACATTCACAAATTAATACACCCACAAAAATTGTGCTAATTCGTGGCTGATGAGAAAAGCCATAAATTAGCACAAATTTCATTTTTGTTGAATCTCGTTGAATCTGTGTGAGGCATTGGAGCAAGCCTGCGTAGAGCATCTGTGAGATTTTCCGTCCACAATGGGAAACCGTGAGATCTGTGAGATCTGTGTGAGGCCCGGAGTGAAGATGCGGGATTAGGCGCGGGATTCGGATTTGGCGGTTTGGCGGAGGGCAAAGTAGCCGAAGATGCAGGAGAGGATGGCGCCGAAGAGGAAAGCGAGGGCGGTGCTGTGCACGGGGTTGCCTAATGCCACTAAGGGCGAGGTAAGGGCGCCCGACACGAAGCCCATCGCGCCAAACAATGCCGAGGCGGTGCCGGCTTGACGGCGTTCGCTATCTAATGCCATGGTGGTGGAGGCGGTGAGGGTGAAGCCCATGAAGGTGAGCAGAATGCAGAGCACGATTTCG
>SFWW01000136.1 GCA_004559845.1 bacterium | reverse complement strand
GCCTATTGCTTTTTCCCTAAGAAACCAATGCTCCAGATAGAGCGAGAAATCGATAACCAACTCACTATCTTTTAGTTATTTTCGTCGAACTCACGTTAACCAATATCCGCCAATCCACAAAAACATGCCCCCTCGGTTGGAAATTGAAGCGCTCTTGGCGGCTTCATGCTGCCAAGAGCGCAAAAATCATCATCAATATTGATATTTCAAAAGCCTTTCACAGAAGTCATCCGCCAAAGCACACGTTTTGGCTTCATACGACTTCTTGCACAGCCGTCTTACTTTTTCAATTTTTCTTGGATGGCTTTGCTTTCGGCTTCGTAGCCGGGCTTATTGAGCAGTGCGAACATATTTTTCTTGTAGGCCTCCACACCGGGTTGGTTGAAGGGGTTCACGCCGAGCATGTAGCCACTCACACCACACGCCTTTTCAAAGAAATAAATAAGTTGACCCAAGTATTTCTCGCTCAGAGCCGGGATGGTGATGAGCAAATTGGGCACACCGCCGTCTACATGCGCCAATCGAGTGCCGAGTTCAGCCATTTTGTTCACTTCGTCCACACGCTTTCCGGCAAGGAAGTTTAAGCCGTCGAGGTTGGCTTCATCGTGAGGAATCACCACACTGTGGCTTTGGTCGCCCACCGAGAGCACCGTTTCAAAGATGGTGCGTTCGCCATCTTGAATCCATTGACCCATAGAGTGAAGGTCGGTGGTAAAGTCGACCGACGCCGGGAAAATACCCAGGTGGTCTTTGCCCTCGCTTTCGCCATAGAGCTGTTTCCACCATTCTGCAAAGTAGTGCAAACGCGGGCAGAAGTTCACCAAAATTTCAATTTTCTTGCCGCTTTGATAGAGCGCATTGCGAGTTTGAGCGTAGGTGAACACATTTTCGTTATCATCGTTTTCAATTTCCACAGCACCAGCCACCAAAGCCTTGATATCGAAACCCGCCACTGCAATGGGGAGCAATCCCACCGGAGTGAGCACAGAGAAGCGACCGCCCACATTATCGGGAATCACGTAGGTTTTGTAGCCTTCTTGCGTGGCGAGAGAGCGCAGCGCACCCTTCTTTGCGTCGGTGATAGCCACGATGCGCTTAGCGGCCTCTTGCTTACCTTCTTGCTTTTCGAGCATATCTTTGAGCAAACGGAAGGCGATGGCGGGCTCAGTGGTGGTTCCCGATTTTGAAATCACCACAATGCCGAATTTCTTGCCTTTGAGCAAGTCCATCAATTCCGCAATATAGTCTTCACCAATATTGTTGCCGGCAAAGAGCACTTTGCATTTGCCGCCTTGATAAGCGTCGAAACTGCTGCTCAATGCTTCAATCACAGCCTTTGCGCCAAGGTAACTGCCACCAATGCCGATGGTCACCACATATTCGCAAGAGTTGCGAAGTTGGGCTGCAGTGGCTTCAATGTCGGCAAGTTCGGCTTCGCCGATGCTACTTGGCAGGTGTAGCCAACCGAGGAAATCGTTACCTTCGCCCGTACCCTTTTCGAGCGTTTCAGCCGCTGCTTCGGCTGCAGGGCGCAATGCGTCGACCTTAACTTGGTCCACTTCCAGAGTGAATGCGGCAAAATTTGCTACTTGAATTTTTTCTACCATAGTTGTTTTGGATTATTTTGTAATACTATTGATGTTATGATTATTATATTAAATATCTTTCGTGAATGCTCTGCGGCGCTTGTGCTGCTTGATGTCGAAATATTGCCATTGCTTTTGCACGTTCTCATTATTTTCCAATTCGATATTGGTTTCCGCCCATTCGTAGCCGCGCTTATTGAATGCGGGAATCAAATCCACGAAAAACAACGAGTTCACGCCCTTGCTCTGATATTCCGGCGCCACGGCAATGAGCAGCAAATCCACGATTCGTCCCTCGTGCTTAATGGCTTTGAGCATATGATACCAGCCAAAGGGCAACATCCTACCCCTGCTCTTAATCAAAGCGCGCGAAAGCGACGGCACCGAGATGCCCACGCCCACCAACTTATCGTTGGCGTCAGCCACGAGCGAAATGTGGTCGAGCGGCAAAAATGGCAAATACACATTAATATAATGCTTCACCTGCTTTTCGGATAGCGGCGAATAGCCAAATAGGCTGTCGTAGGATTCGTTGATGAGTGCAAATATCTCATTGCCATATTTCTTCACCAACTCCTTGGTGCTGTTCATTTTCACCAAGTGCAGATTGAAGCGATGCTGCACGATGTTGCCGATTTTCACCATCTTTTCCGGAATTTGCTCCGGCACTATCACCTTAAATTCCACCCAATCCACATCTTTCACGAATCCCAATCGCTCAAAATGCTTCGGATAGTAGGGGTAATTGTAGATGGTGGCTTGTGTGCCCAGTTGGTCGAAGCCCTCTATGAGGCAGCCCTCCGGATCCATATCGGTAAAGCCCAAAGGACCGGTGAGGCAGGTCATTCCTTTTTCTTTAGCCCACTGTTCCACGGCGCGCATCAAAGCATCCACCACCTCTTCATCATCGATAAAATCCACGAAGCCGAAGCGCCCCTCCTGCTTTTGCTCGCGCTGATTCACCAGCGAATTGATGATGCCGGCAATGCGACCCACGGGTTTTCCATCGCGATAAGCCATAAAAAAGGCGCTTTCGCAAAAATCGTAAGCCGGGTTTTCTGATGGGAGGAAAGTGGAAAGCATATCGCTCACAAGGTCAGGCACATAGCACGTACTGTGGTTGTAGAGCACATCGATGGGAAAATGGATAAACTTGAGCAATTCTTTCTTTGTGGGCTCAAGTTTGCGTATTTCAACAGCCATTTGAATAATACATTAAATCGTTAATTCACTGCAAAGTTACTCAAATTCCACGATATTCCGCGCGCATCGCCGCAAAAATCACCATTTCGCCCACGATTCTTTCATTTGAAACGGTAACGAGTGGTCGGGCTTGTGGTATGGGTAAGAAGAGAAAGTCGGCTTCGCCGAAAAATAACGGCGCCTATAGCTTGCCGTACAGTATCGTGCTCGTAGACCAGTGGGTGAATTACCTTTTTAGGTGTTTTCCGTAGCCATTTTATGGCGGTGGTGGGTGAGTACCGGTTTGTGGGTTTTGTTCGGATTTGGACCAAAACCGGGCGGTTTTGTGGTCCAAAAGCGAAATGAAACACCTGAAACACCCGAAACACTTGAAACACCTGGAACACTTTCTGTGGATGTTAGGATTGCTTTTTTGTAAACATTTCAAAGAACTTGTTGGCAAAGTTAAGGATGGTGTGCACTGAAGGCAATACCAATAGGGAATGTTGCTTATTTGGAGTGGATAGATGCTATAGACCCAACAGACCCAACAGACCCAACAGATTGAATTGTATCGTCCTGAAATTAGTTGACTCGGAATGGTTAAAAAAATATGGTTGATTACGGGTAAATGGTTCCGAGTTCTTGTTGTCTGCAAAATGGTGCGGG
>SFWW01000135.1 GCA_004559845.1 bacterium | reverse complement strand
GGGCTGAAAATCATGCCTAAGCACATAAATGCCACCACCATAATCAGCAGATAGAAGAGAGTGGAACTGAAAAAACTCATTGTTCGGGTGCAAATTTAAGAAAAATATTTCAATGTCGGCAATCGCCAACCGTTTTCCCATTTAAAAGTCAAGTTTTTTTTTAACAGGCCGGCAAGCGGCGTTGAAGCCTGCGTCAAACGTTAGGATTTTTAAAATTCCACGCCCACTTTTAAGCACACATTATGAAACACTTGCCCCTTGCTGAGGTAAGTTTTGCCGGTGTCGTCTTTAATGGCGCCCGGGGTGTCGCCTTGGCACCAGAGTTTGTAGTTGGCGGTTTGCAATTGATAAGCCAAGCCCACATTGAAAGAGAAAAACTCATTTGATGCAAAGTGGTAGCCAATGGTGGGGGAGGCAAAAAAGCCGTTATGATTGATAAAGGTGGCACCCACTTTCATACTCACGAAAGGGGTGTGCTTCGACTCGTTCATCACACTGTAGCGACCTTCCACATAGAAAGGGATGAAAGGGTAGCGCCAAGCGGGGTCGTTGCGTTTGCCCTCGTATCCTTGCGTTTGGTTCCAAAATAGGGGATAACTATTTTCCACCGCATTGAAATTGTGCACGCCCACACCTGCTCCCAAGTAAGTTTTGGGGGTGAAAGCATAGCCGAAACTGGTTTCCACCAGCCAATAGTCGTTGCGAGGCTCGCCCAGTCCCAAACTGTAGCCCACATCAATGAAGCCACGGAATTTGGAGGTGTCGTAGTTTTTGCGTTTGGTGAGATGGCTGATATAGTTGATTTCGTCGGTGGTGTAATGGTAGGTGCCGCCATCGTGGTCGCTGATGATCGTCACCACGCGCTCATCTCTTTCGGTGATGGCGCCCTTCACCACTTGTCCGTTGCGCAAATGGATTTCCACTTTCGAAACCTTCTTTTCAGCATAGCCGCAAATGGCTATCAAAGCCATAATCAGGGCAATAAAAAATCTTTTTTGCATAATGGTATGAAGTTTTGTTAAAATGTTTGCAAATCCACTAATCGCTTGTAGGCGCCCGCTTGCTGAAGGAGTTGGTCGTGGGTGCCTTGTTCAATAATTTTCCCCTCGTGCAGCACGCAAATGAGGTCTGCATTTTTGATGGTGCTCAGTCGGTGAGCAATCACCAATGTGGTGCGTCCTTTCATCAAGTGGTCGAGTGCCTCTTGCACCAAGTGTTCGCTTTCAGTGTCGAGTGCCGAGGTGGCTTCGTCGAGGATAAGGATGGGCGGATTCTTTAAAATGGCACGCGCAATGCTCAATCGCTGTCGCTGTCCGCCCGAGAGGTTACACCCGCGGTCGCCGATATTGGTGTCGAATCCGTGTTCGGTGGCGATAATAAAATCGTAGGCGTTGGCAATTTTTGCAGCGGCTATCACCTCATCGTCGGAGGCATTTTCCACCCCGAAGGTGATATTGTTGCGAATGGTGTCGTTGAAGAGAATGGCTTCTTGATTCACATTGCCCATCAGCGCCCGCAAATCGTGTTTGCTCACCGCCCGGATGTCGGTTCCATCGATGGTGATGGCGCCTTCCTCCACATCGTAGAAGCGAGGCAAGAGGTCGGCGAGGGTGGTTTTGCCACTACCGCTCTGACCCACCAAAGCCACGGTTTTGCCGCGCGCTATTTCCAAGTTGATGCCATCCACCACCCACTGCTCGCCATAGCGGAAGCGCACATTTTCGTATTTAATGCAGTTTCGAAGTTCGGGCAGCGGTTTCGGTTGCTCAGGGTCGGGAATCGAGTCGGTGGCTTTCAATATCTTATCGATGCGGTCGATGGAAGCCAAGCCACGCTGGATGGAATAACTGGCTTTCGAAAAGTCTTTGGCAGGATTGATAATGCTATAGAAAATCACCATATAATAGATAAACGAAGGCGCGGTGATGGAATCGGTGCCACCCAAAATCAGGGTGCCGCCAAACCAAAGCACGATGGCAATGGTGGCAGTGCCCAAAAATTCGCTCATGGGGTGCGCCAATTCGTAGCGGCGCTGCATACCCTGGGTGATGGTGCGATATTTGTTGTTTTCGCCATCAAACCGCTTTTTCACTTTTTCTTCGGCATTGAAGGCTTTCACAATGCGCAATCCGCCCACCGTTTCTTCGATGTTGCTCAGCAGGGTGCCCCACTGGTTTTGCGCTTCCAAACTCACGCGCTTCAGCCGCTTGCCCACCGTGCCCATAATGAAGCCCGCCACCGGGAGCAGGGTGAACACAAACAGGGTGAGTTCCCAGCTCACCATAATCATCATCGTGAGGCAGGCAATAATCATGATGGGATTCTTAAACATCATATCCAAGCACGACATGATGCTGTTTTCCACCTCTTGCACGTCGCCACTCATGCGCGCCATCACGTCGCCTTTGCGCTCGTTGCTAAAAAAGGCGAGGGGCAAGGTCACGATTTTGCTATAAATTTGCTGACGCAAGTCGCGCACCACCGAGGTGCGAATCTTAATCATATTGAAGGCGGCAAGATAGGCACTGCCCACTTTCAGCCCGGTGAACACCACCAGCATGCCGGCAATGGCTGCCAATGCCGTGGAAGGGCCATAGCGCTCAATCATGCACTGCACCGCATAGTAGAAATCGTTCACCACCACGTCTTTCACCCCGGCGCTGCCCCATTCCATATAATCGTAATGCACTCGGTTGATACCGAAGAGCATCTCCAAAATAGGGATAATCAGCGCAAACGAAAACAAGGTGAGAAACGCCGCCATCACATTAAACAAAATGTTCAACACAATGTAGCGCTTATAGGGAGGTATAAATCTGCGAAGCAGTGTAAAAAAGCCTTTAAACATATCATTCCGAGGTATAAATCCGTGAATAAAAATCCACTTTCATATCTATCGCTATGGTGCTCATACTCAATTGAATATCGCGATTGGTTTGCGTAATAAAAGCGGATTATGTTTGAAAAACAGGTGTAACTGCACACCTTTTACGTATGCAAATGTAAGCTATTTTGCCCAATCCCACAATTTTCAGCCCCAAAATCCCACCCAAAGCGTGTGCGCCAGTCACGGATTTAGAATTTTTTGTCACGGATTTAGATTTTTTTTAAGCCACAGATTTAGAATTTTTTTGTCACAAATTTGGATTTTTTTTTCACGAATTAATCGAAAATATTTTGAGGGCTAATTTGCATATGCTCCGGCGGTGACGGTCAAGATGCGCCATCGCCGCCGCCGGTTTGTGCGGGCGAAGATTCGCTCAATTTGATTGCAAAGGGACGGTTCTTCTATGTTGTAAACCAAAGGATTTTGGTAATTTAATATTTATTTAACATTTTGAAGAGCAATAGGATAGGTGTTTCCTTGTCCGCCTATCATGTTGCGTGACAGCGCAATAGGTTATCGTCCTGCACGTTTTGCGCAGGAAGACGCGAGAGCGAAAAAACCTATTAGACAAACTTCTATAAGAGGTCGCAGCGCATGTCTGCGCCTCAATT
>SFWW01000134.1 GCA_004559845.1 bacterium | reverse complement strand
TCTTCACCGTAGAAATCTTCTTCAATTTCCTCAATGTTGGTGTTCACCACTTTAGGAGTAGCCACGATTTCATCGGGGATATTCACCTGCTTAGGTGCTTTTCCTTCTTTGCGCGTGCACAGAGGGTCGTGAAGCGAACGTCCGGGGATGGTTTCTTTCAATCGCATAAAGAAATAGCGTTCGTTCATGATGTCGAACATAAATTTCATGCGTTGTCCTTCATCTTCGAGGAGTTCGTCGAGGTGGGTGTCGTCCATCAGCCAGATATCGTCGTCGGAGTCAACGTCCATATCAATCACCATCACCTCCTTTTCTTTGTTCCATTCGTCGTCGCAAATGTGGAAGGAGTCGATTTGGTCTTTGTCGTAACCCACTGCTTCAAGAATCGTATTTCTCAATCTCATAAATGTATCTTCAGAGTCAATCATAATTTCGAGTTTGAAATTATCTACCTCTTCTGAACCTACAAGAAATTTATAAACCATATAAAAAAGTGTATTTTAGTTTTAGTAGTGTAAACTTAATCATAATCACGGTGCGAATTTAGTAACAAAAAACAATCTCACAAACATTTCATGGATAATTTTTTGCGGGCTATAATTATTTTTTTTCTATGCAACTATTTTGTGCATTATTTTTTCGCTCGAATAGAGAAAAAGCAACAAAAAAAATGACGCATGCATCCCGAAGTGATTTGTTGGGGTGCATGCGTATGCTTTTATTGGTGGATAATTTCCCTTATGGGAAAAGTGTGGTCGACACGGGGAAGGTGAAATAGGTTTTGGGATACGGCTGATTTTTGAGGGTGAAATGCCACCATTCTTCGGGGTAGTAGTCAAATCCGTGCTTCATCATCGCGTCGTGCAGGATTTTGCGATTGGCTTTTTGCTGCGGTGTGAGCCCGCGGGTGATATAGTGGGAGCGATTGCCGAAGTAGTCGAATGTACCGCCCATATCCACATCTTGTAGTGTGGATGCGTCCACGATGGTTAAATCGATGGTGCTGCCCTTGGAGTGACCGGAATGGCGGGCAATATAGGTGGGGAAAAGGGTGGTTTTGTCGGTAAATTCGGGATAGAAATCCGCCTTCGTTTTCATATCGTTCATATCCTTCGACCACCTCACGAAATGGTCTACAGCCATTTGCGGGCGGTAGGAATCGTAGATTTTGATGATATAGCCTTTTTTTCGCAAATCTTTTGCCACTTTTGCCAAAGCCATAGTGGCTTCGCGAGTGGCAAGCGCCACGGGTTTCTGATAGCCGTCTACCCTACAGCCCACGAAATTGTAGTTGCTGTAATAGCGCAGTTCCACAATGGCGTCCACATAGTCGGTGATAACCACAAAGCCTGCCGGGTCGGCGGCATTTTTAGATTTGGCATGAGGAGCATAGTTGTGCGATTGCGCTTTGCGTGCATCGACAACGGCTTGGCATTGCTCGCGCAATTGCGCCAATTCCTGTGCCACGCTATCGTGGTGAGTATGGGAGTTGACGGAAGTAGCGGCTATTCTAACTTGCTTTTGTGCTACCGGCTTTGGCGAGCAAGCAGAGGCAGATGCCACCAAGAGGGTAGTGAATACGAAAAAGAATATGCCGTGTTTCATCTCAATTGATTTTTGATGGGGGAACATGTTGGCTTATAAGAAGAAAAAAAGCAGAGTGATACCCTGCTTTTGCTATTATTCAATCACGCCGTATTTCTTAAACACCTTTTCAATTTTTTCAAGCGAGAAGTCCACTTGTTCTTTGGTGTGGGTTGCCATCAGGCTGTAGCGAATCAGAGTGTCTTGCGGAGCCACAGCGGGCGAAACCACGGGATTCACGAAGATGCCTTCATTGAGCAAATCGGCGGTGATGGCGAATGTTTTGTTTTGGTCACGAATATAGAGCGGAATGATGGGTGTGGAAGTGTTACCGATTTCGCATCCCATATTGCGGAAGCCATCGAGTGCGTAGTGGGTGAGTTTCCACAAATGCTCTTGGCGTTCGGGCTCATTGAGCATGATATCGAGTGCGGCACCCACGGCTGCAGTGGAAGCCGGAGTGATACTTGCAGTGAAGATGTAGGAGCGAGAGTGGTGACGCAAGAAGTTGGTAATCACCTCGTCGCAGGCGATAAATCCGCCCAGCGAGGCAAACGACTTGCTGAAGGTGCCCATAATCAAGTCCACCTCATCGGTGAGTCCGAAGTGGTCGCACACGCCGCGTCCGCCTTTACCAAACACGCCGATACTGTGGGCTTCGTCCACCATCACCGAAGCCTTGTATTTGCGAGCAAGGTCGCATATTTCGGGCAAGTTGCACACGTCGCCTTCCATCGAGAACACACCGTCGGTAACGATGAGTTTCAATCGGTCGGGCTCGCATTTTTTCAATTGCTCTTCGAGCGAAGCCATATCGTTGTGCTTATATTTCAAATAGTTGGAGAAAGAGAGGCGGCGTCCTTCAATAATGGAAGCGTGGTCTTGCTCATCGCAAATCACATAATCGCCGCGTCCGGTGAGTGTGGACACCACACCCAAGTTCACACCAAAGCCGGTGGAATAAACCATGGCATCTTCCTTACCCACGTAGGCAGCCAATCGGCGTTCGAGGTCTTTGTGAATGTCGAGCGTACCATTGAGGAACGGAGAGCCTGCACAGCCTGTACCGTATTTTTCAATCGCCTTAATGGCGGCTTCGTGAACGCGCTTATCGTTCACCAATCCGGTGTAGCAGTTGGAACCGAACATCAGCACCTTTTTACCTTTCATGTATACTTCGGTGTCTTGTTCACTCTCAATTTCGCGGAAATAAGGATAAATACCCAAAGCCTTTGCTTTTTGAGGCTCTTGATATTGTGCTAACTTAGCTTGTAATAGCTTCATTGTCTATGGTTTGTAAAGATTTTATTGGATAATAAATTCTCTGCTTCCTCAAAAGCAGGTTGCAAATTTACGAAATTATATTCAAAAACAGACAAAAAAGAGAAATAAAAATTATCATTACGTTACAATTTTATCCAAAAAGGATTTCAAATTGAACATTTATCGCTTTTTTGTGCAATTATTTTGATTACAGATTGAAGCAATTTTGTTGCCATTGCGTTTTTCGGTGCTCGGTGATTAGGCAAGGTGCCGCCAAAGGAAAAATGACATTGCAAATTCAAACCACAAATCCAACGAATTTACACGAATCGGATTGACAGATAGCCCCACACGAAACTCGCAGAACTCAAAACATCTTGGATGAGTGGTCGGGTGGCGGGAATGCTGACTCCATACCAACAGTCACAAACAAAGGGTTTAGCTTTCTGCACATTTGGCTTACTCACAAAACTCTTTCATTTAAAACACATCCTCCCCGACTTTTTGTTCTCTTCCATCCCACCAAGCCTCCCAAATAAGAACATTACTTTTTGGTCTTGCCCTCTGTGAACGCCTTCCTTAACTTTGCCACCAAGTTCTTTGAAATGTTGACAAAAAAGCAATCCGAACATCCACAGACAGTGTTTTAGGTGTTTCAAGTGTTTCGGGTGTTTCAGGTGTTTCATTTCGCTTTTGGACCACAAAACAGCCCGGTTTTGGTCCAAATC
>SFWW01000133.1 GCA_004559845.1 bacterium | reverse complement strand
GCAACCGCGATTGGTGTACACACTCTTAGGCGATTCGGTGAGCGAATTTGAAACGCGCTTTATCGCTGCCGAAGAAGCCGGGGGCGGCGGCGCATGCACCCCCATGAGTCGGCTCGTGCATGGCGCACGCCTCTACCACCTCACCACTAAGCAATGCCACGAACTGATAGCCGTGGCACACCACACCCGAATTGATGGTTGCAACCATCGAGCGCAAAACCTCATACTCATCGTGGGCGAAAGTTTTATCAAGCGCCATGCCCAAATTTATGGCTACGATTTACCCACCACACCGCGCATGCTCGAGCAAAAGAATAGCGGCAATTTGGTGGCTGTGGACGATGCCATCACCATGCTGGCACGCACTTCGGATGTGTTTAAAGAAATGCTCTCGATGCACAGCGTGGACCAGCCCGGCTCGTGGTCGTCGCAGCCCATCTTCCTCCAGCTTTTCCGCCAAGCCGGCTATCGCGTGAGTATGATTTCCAACCAGTATACCCGCTTTTCAAGCGACATTTGGAACAGTACCGGGGCTTTCTTCCTCACGAATCCGGAAGTGGCGAAATGGTTGGTCGACTACCAAAACGAGCAGAAATACCGCTTCGATGAGGGTTTGCTCGCCGAAGTGGATGCGCAAATGCGCCAAAATGCCGACCACCGGTTAATTCTGCTCCATATGCGCGGGCAGCATGTGAGTTTCAATTACGGTTATCCCGAAAACCGCCGTTATTTCACCGCAAAGGATTACGCCCGGCGCCGGGAATTGACCCGAGAACAAAAAGAAACCGTGGCAGATTACGACAACTGCACCCGCTACCAAGACTCTATCGCCGGCGCACTGTTTGACCGCTATGCCAACACCGATATGGTGATTGTGATGGTGAGCGACCATGGCGAGAATGTGTACGACGATGGCAAAACACTCGGCCGCGTGCACAACGAATACAGCCGGGAGTTGATTGAATCGCAGTACCAAATTCCCATGTGGATATGGTGCTCTCCCAAATACCAAGCCTTGCACCCCGACATGATGGAAAGAATCAGAGGAGCGGCCTCACAACCCTTTGAAATCGACGACATTCCCCACCTGATGCTCGATTTGGCAGGCATCAAATGCAAATACTTCAACCCTACCCGCAGCCCCATCAATCCATCCTTCAACCCCCATCGCAAAAGGCTAATCGGCGACCAAAAAGCCGACTACCGAAAATTGATGGGGAAATAGTGGTTAGTGGTTAGTGGTTAGTGGTTAGTGGTTAGAGGTTAGAGGTTAGTGGTTAGTGGTTAGTGGTTAGTGGTTAGTGGTTATTTCGCTTTCCGCAGGAAGCACTTTTTTCTCTTTCGGCTTTGCCGGTTGTTCCTTTAATCGTTTGCGTTCTTCTTTCATCTTTTTTCGATA
Source organism: bacterium (assembly GCA_004559845.1). Lineage (GTDB taxonomy): Bacteria > Bacteroidota > Bacteroidia > Bacteroidales > Muribaculaceae > Sodaliphilus. The sequence continues at coordinate 2,197 of SFWW01000133.1, read as the reverse complement.
AGATTCTTCGGCCGTTTCCGGAATGATTTCACCGTCCCTTGTGTAACGGTATTGATTTTATCGGGTCAAATGTGAGGGAGGAGGGAATTGAAGAGGCTGCGGAGGCGAGAGGTGTCGGCAATGAGGGCGCGGAGATTGGCGAGGCGAGTGGCATTGTCGCTTTCGGGAATCCACAGGCGGAGGTAGCCACCTTCGGCATATTTATTTTGCATGTGTTCGAGGAGGCGTTGCCATTGTTGTTCCTCCGTGTAATCGGGAAAATGGGTGCGCGTGTACTGCATAGCGCGGAGCACCACGGTGCGCGGGTCGATTTGGCGGTCGGCTTCCGCCAAGAGGCGTCCGTAGATGGTGCGCGGCTCGCGCTTGGCAGAAGCGCGATGATCTTCGGCGGCATCCGCCATCAGGTGGATTTCGGCTTCGGAGAACCATTGGCGCAAACGCAGGTCGGCACGCATGATGGCAGCGCTATCGGAGTGGTGATGCTCACGCCCGCGCTCCAGCCCCACATCGTGGTAAGCCGCCGCCACCAGCAGCATGGTTTCGTCGACATCGGGATAAAACTGCGCCAATTTTTCGGCAGAGTGCATCACCGCATGCACATGGTCGCGCCCATGGCCGGCATCAAAGCGGTCGTAGCGCGGCACGATTTCGGTTTCTAAAAAAGTGAGAATGTGGGCGTGGAAAGAGCGTTTCATTGTTTTTGTTTTAGATAATCTACAATGCTGCGTGCTGTGGTGGCAGTGCAATCTTTATGGGTGAGGGTTTGGTTCACGAGTTGATAATTGCGGAGCATTTCGCGTCGCTGCGGCGAATCTATCAGTAGCGCCGAGAGGTGTGCGTCCACGGCATCGGGCGTGCAGAAATGCAAGAGCAATTCCGGGATTACGAGTTTGTTGGTGATGAGATTGGGAAGGGTCACATATTTCCCCTTAATCATACGGCGGTAGATTTCGTAGGTGATTTTGCTACCGTTCATCCTGTAGCATGCCACTTGCGGCGTGTTGAGGATGGCGGTTTCGAGGGTGGCAGTGCCGCTGGTAACGAGCGCCACCTTCGCGTGGTGAATCAATTCAAACGAATGGCCATATACAACCGGTATGTTCGCGCCAAGGGGGCGAAGCACCTCATCGTAGCGTTCGGGATTGATGCTCGGTGCACCGGCAATCACCAATTGGTGGTCGGGATGGCGCAAAGCCGCCGCCACCATCACGGGCAGGTTTTCGCGTATTTCACTACGCCGCGAACCCGGCACCAGTGCAATGATTGGTCTATCGGGATGCAGCGCATGAGCCGCAGCAAATTGTTCAAAAGTGCCAAAGCATTTCGCAGCCTCCGCTATCTCTTTCACCGTGGGATTGCCCACATATTCCACCTCATAGGCATGGCGGCGGAAAAATTCGGTTTCAAACGGCAGGATAGAATAGAGGCGGGTGATGTAGCGCTTAATATCCTTCACCCGGTATTCCTTCCACGCCCACACCTTCGGGGAAATAAAGTAGAAGCACGGAATGCCCTGCGCATGTGCAAACTTCGCCATTTTCAGGTTGAACGACGGATAATCAATCAGAATCAAGGCATCAGGGCGATTGGCGATAATGGCTTGTTTGGCGGTTTTCATAAATCCCAAAATGGTGGGCAAATGCAAAATCACGTCCACAAAGCCCATGTAAGCCATGTCGCGAAAATGGATAAGCGGCTGCACCCCGGCTTGCTGCGCCATTAAATCGCCCCCCAGGAATTGGAATTGTGCGTCGGGGTCATCCTGCTTGATGGAAGCCATTAATGCAGCCCCGTGAATGTCGCCACTTGCCTCGCCGGCGATGATAAAATATTTCATATTGCGATGTATTTGTCTAAAGTTTTCGGAAAATGGCTCTCAAGAAATTAAAAATCAAATAGCCCATATACAAGAACCAAATCACTAACCATATCGAGAACGAATCAAAGAAAAGGGCAAGCACGATACCCGACAAGAATACGATAAAGCAAATGCCAACCGACCATTTCGTAACGATAGGAGACTTCGGATGTGCCATATGAGCGGCGCGACGCATAGCATTATTGCGGCGCGACTTATCGATTAGATGGGTTATCAACAAGATAAGCAGCGGCAAGCCGGACAGGAAGACCAAAAACACAGCCAAAAACAAGAACACCAAGATTTTGCCTTGCCCCTGATGGTGATGTAAATTGGGAT
>SFWW01000132.1 GCA_004559845.1 bacterium | reverse complement strand
GTTAATAAATACTTGGCAATCATCCCACGATACATTCTCCACAGGTCTGTTTTTATTCCCAGAGAAAAAGCTGGGATTGCTGCCCATCACCGCTTCCCACAATTCTTGGGTTACTTCGGTTTTGCCAATGTAGTATGGAGATAGAGTCACTTGATGAGCGGGCTTTTCATTGTCAGAAACATCGCTGCCTTGCTCTTCGGTGGCGCCCATAGTGAAGGTGCCTCCTTCCACTTCTGCCATATCAAAACTCACGCCATTCACGTTGAAGGTTTCGTAGGTAAATTCTTCGCCGCTATCGCCATTGATAATAAAATTCACTAAGGCGGTCACATCGCTCACATTCACCACGCCATCGCCATTCACGTCGCATACATCAGCCGAATAATTGCCCGAGCCGATAATTTGATTCACTAAGGCGGTCACGTCGCTCACATTCGTCACTCCGTCACCATTCACGTCTTTGCTCGTTTTGGCATTGCCCGCGATTGCAATCAATAGCAGTGCGAATAAAAAGCATAATTTCTGTTTCATAATCAAATTGATTTATCGTTATAAATATTAATTTTGTTCAATGTTGTAATCACATTAAAATTCTAAAACATTCCGGTTCTGTCTGCCGAAATGCCATCACAATTATACATCAAGGATAGATAATTGAGAATTCTATTCATCATATTCGTTTATCCACCTAACCATAATTTGAAGTCCCCATCGTTCAAGTCCAATTCATCACTCACACTTGCACAAGGGCGGAAAACCGGCAGATTTCGTTTAAAAATTTAAAAGCAAAACGCTTTCGTTTTCCAATAAGTAGCAAAAAAAAGAGGGGTGCAAGCACTCTACTCCTTTTTCAATGGCAAAAATAAAGAATTAAATTGAATTTTGCAAACTTTCACACAAATTAGAATCACTCAAATCCCCCTAACCAAGCAAGCAACTTGCCTTATTGGGATTGACAAACCCTCCCCACTACCCATATCTTTGCCCCAAAGTCCTTAGGGAGTCAACAAGTCAACAAGTCAACAAGTCAACAAGTCAACAAGTCAACGAGTCAACAAGCGAGTTCTTTGAAATATTGGTTACCCCCACCAAAGGTGTTTCAAGTGTTTCAGGTGTTTCAAGTGTTCCACAAAGGGAAAAGGTTTTCGTTTTAGTTTTCGTTTTCGTTCATCGTGGTGTTTCAGGTGTTTCACTCAAAGAGGGAACCCTAACCAAGCCCGAAGGGCGGCTAACCAAGCGAGCTTGCGAGCGGCTAACCAAGTGCGCAGCACGACTAACCGAGCAAAGCGCCTAACCGAGCAAAGCGCCTAACCGAGCAAAGCGGCTAACCGAGCAAAGCGGCTAACCTTAAATTGGTTAGAGATAATGGAAATTTTGGTAATTGAAGGTGGTGAGTGGGGTGTGGGCATCGTCGAGTGCAAGCATACGAGCCGGTATTTCGCTTAGCGGCACATGCGCATCGAGCAATGTGCGCAAGCGTTGCGCCAATTTCTCGTTCTCGCAATCGAGTTCGGCTTGTGTAGTGGGCACTTCATAGAGCTCGGCTTCGCTCATTTCCGAAATAATCATTCCGGTGAACAAACCATGCAATCCCTCTGCGCGGGCAAACAGGTCGGCATGGCACCACACAGCCACCAGATTGCCGCCGTGCTTGCGCAAATGATAGGCATGCGAGTGCCCTACAATGATTTTGGTAAATTCGTCTTTTGTGTCGTCAGGACGATAAAACAAACCTCTATCGCTACCATGCCCCAGCAACATAATGCGCTCTTGCGTAGAGATATGATGCAACAGATGCCCCATCTCTTTTGTCGAACGATAGTCGGTAATCACCTCTGCCTCCATCCCTTTGTAGAGGATGGAGAGCATGGCTGTGGTGGTGTCGGAAGGATGAATCACGAGCATAGGCCATCCTCCTTTTCTTTCAGCATATCGCGCACTTCCATCAATGCCAAACCCAAAAGATTTTCGCCTTGCCAAGCCTCAGGACCGGCTTTTTCGGCTTGCTTTTTATCCATGCCAATGCCCCAAACAGCATCGTATGGGCTGGCTTCGGCAAGTATGGCATTGCCGGTGGAAAGCAAAAAGGATTTCAAATGGGGATTCTGCGAAAATTTTGCGATATTTCCCGCTACCACTATGCCAAACTTGTGAGCATTCCAAGTCGCGGAATCAAAGTTCTTCACCTTTCTGCCCCATTTTTTATATTCCTGCGGAGTGGATGCTTCCATAATGGCTTGCCATGCCATATCGTCGCCAAAAAGGCGTGCTTTGGCAGCCATCATATACTGCTCGGCGGTGTGATACTGCACACCATCCACCACAAATCTGCACTCATACCACTGGCTCATGCAAGTTGCGGTAATCTTGTTGGCGCCAGGATGGTGTCCCCAAAAGTAGATGATGGGGGTGCCAATCCTTCTTGCCATATCCTTGATGATTGCTATTGAATATTTCATTTTATTTTCTCCTTTTCATTAGAAATGATCTTAAACATCTGTCTTACTATGCTATAGAGTGGTCGACACTCCTTTGCGCTATCATTGCCCTATTGGCAAAACTGATGGTGCGCATCATGTTTTTGGTTGGCTCCACTATGTGGTTGGCTAAAGATGGTCAGCCAAGCATTCCACAAATTCTTTGGGCAAAATCACATTCTCCACATGGATGGCATCGGCAAACAAGGGTGCGATTTCGCTATCACGAAATCCGGCTATGCCACAACCAATGCGAGTGACGAGGAAGGTGAGCTCGCTGTGTTCGCGAGCAAAAGCAATGAATTGATCTACGTAGGGCTGAATAGTGCTCACGCCGCCCTGCATGGTGGGAATAGCATAAGAGCGCCCGGTTAAGCCCACGCCCTTGCCCCATTCTGCTCCAAAGTAACGATGCGCCACACGCGCAGCACCGCCGGCATGAGCGCCTGCCAAATTGCTACCAAACACGAATATCTCGTTGAGGGCAAGAGATGTAATCATCTCAGGGGTAATCGTCTGTCGTACATAAGTATATTATTTGATGTCTATTCCTGCGGGTTTCATTTCACAGTAGCGGTCAAACCAGCGGCGCTTTTCCGGGGTGTCAATCGGAGCATATTCGCTGATAATGCAGCTTGTATAGAGGTCGTCGGCAAGGGTGAGAATGAGGTCGGATAGTTCGAGAGTCTGCTCCAATTCCTTGCCTTGCGGGCAAAACAGATGCTTGCGCTTGATGGCCTCGTAGCCATAAATGGCGCCCATAATGTTGCCGCAAATGGCGCCGGTGGAGTCGCTATCGCCGTCGTGGTTCACGGCTGCAATAATGGCGTCCTCAATGCTGTCGACGTGGCGAACGGCGCAATAAAGGGCAATCGCCCACGCCTCTTCGCCGGTCCATCCTTCGCCCAAGGCACGGATATTTTCGGCATCGCTCTCATCATTTGCCGCCAGGCTTACCGCCATCCGTGTAAGGCGGGCAAGGAAATGCTTGTCGTCGTTATATTCTCCTTTGTAGATATGGTCGAGCGCAGCGATGGATTCGAGGGCAATGTCTGCCATATTTGCTTTCACCTCCTCCTCATCCATCCTGATTACTCGGTAGATAAGGTGCGTAAGCATCGCCGATGGCAGAAATGCCAAGGGATGCTTGTGGGTGACGGCTGCCACTTCGCC
>SFWW01000131.1 GCA_004559845.1 bacterium | reverse complement strand
CGGTAGCGGGCTATCCGTCAGGCAATGAGCCGACAGGCCATCTCATCATCCCCAAGTCGGTCACTTATGATGGTATCTCATATCCCGTCACCTCAATCGGCAACGAGGCGTTCTACGATTGCAGCGGTTTGACGAGCGTCAACATCCCCAACTCCGTCACCTCAATCGGCGAAAATGCGTTCTACGATTGCAGCGGTTTGACGAGCGTTACCATCGGCAACTCCGTCACCTCAATCGGCGAAAATGCGTTCAATGGTTGTAGCGGCTTGACGAGCGTCACCATTCCCAACTCCGTCACCTCAATCAAAAATACAATAATCACCAACTCCGTCACCGAAATCGGCGACATGGCGTTCTTCGGTTGCAGCGGCTTGACGAGCGTCAACATCCCCAACTCCGTCACCTCAATCGGCGCCTTTGCGTTCTCATATTGCAGCGGTCTGACGAACATCACCATCGGCAACTCCGTCACCTCAATCGGCAGCAGTGCGTTCCGCGATTGCAGCGGCCTGACGAGCCTCACCATCCCCAACTCCGTCACCTCAATCGGCAACAGTGCGTTCTACGATTGCCGGGGTTTGACGAAGATTGATGCCTATCCCGATCCTGAAAAAGTCAGCACTGGGTGGGACGCTTTCTATGGCGTGCCCAAAGATGGGACCCTGCATGTGCTACCCAAGTATCTGAGTGCATACCAGACGGCGAGCCAGTGGAAGAATTTCACCAATATCAAGGGTGACCTTACCGAGATTGGCGCATCAACCTCGATGGAAAGGTGAATGTGACCGACGTAACAACCTTGGTGAATATGATTGCCAACGGTGAAACCGCTAATCTTGAGCTTGCCGATATCAACGCCGATGGCAAAGTTAACGTATCGGACGTAACAGCCCTCATCAACATTATCCTCAAGTAATCCCCTCACGCCAATCCCCAAGGCAAAAATCCATCATAATAGACACCTATTCCACCCCATCAAAAGAATAGGTGTCTGTTTTTTATTTTGTAATATCCAGTGGGATGGAAGAGAACAAAAAGTCGGCTTCGCCGAAAAAAAACTGCGGCTATGGCACACAGGGCTGTATCGTGTTCGTAGACAAGTGGGTGGATTGCCTTTTTGGGTGTTTTCCGTGTTTTGTTCCGATTTGGACCAAAACCGGGCGGTTTTGTGGTCCAAAAGCGAAATGAAACACCTGAAACACCCGGAACACTTGAAACACCCGAAACACTTTCTATGGATGTTCGGATTGCTTTTTTGTAAACATTTCAAAGAACTTGGTGGCAAAGTTAATGATGGTGTGGAGGTGAGGCAATACCAAAAGGGAATGTTGCTTTTTTTGGGGTGGATAGATGCTATAGACCCAACAGATTGAATAGATTCAACCTGGTGGATGGATGAGGGATTTGGTGGGGATGTGGGCATTGTGGGCATTGTGGTATGGAAATGAACAAAAAGTCGGCTTCGCCGAAAAAAAACGCGCCTACCGCAAAAAATGGCGCATCGTGTGTATCAAGGGGGGCATGTCCCTACTGTGGTGGCTTGCCACAACCGACCCTCTCGAGGCTCACTGCTTTGGCTTCGCTGTCTCCAGGCTACGCCTTTCGCTTGCAAATTGTCCACGATATACCATCTCCGATGGCAGGTTGGGGAGATGGGGACGCAAAAAAACTTGATTAATGGTAATGATTTCCACGATTGAGGTATTGGTTGAATGTGTTGTTAGTAGTAATTTTGCTCACAAATAAACCAAATCACCCAATGATGATGAAGAAGAATGTGTTTATATCCATAATTATTTTGATGACAATGGCATTTACAACCAACGTGTGTGCACAGGATGTGCAAAACAAAAGGGCAGAAGAAACATGGGACAAAGTGTTCCCGTTGAGCGAGACAGTCAATCACCGGAAGGTGGAGTTTAAGAATAGGTATGGCATTACCCTTGTGGGAGACCTGTACACGCCCAAAAGTGGAAGCAACAGAATGGCGCTTGCGGTGTGCGGACCTTTCGGCGCGTCGAAAGAACAGTCGAGCGGACTCTATGCCATGACGATGGCGGAAAGAGGATTCACCACTTGTGCCTTCGACCCCTCCTTTACGGGCGAAAGTGGTGGCGAACCCCGACGCACATCCTCACCCGACATCAATACCGAAGACTTCTTGGCGGCGGTGGATTTTCTTAGTTGCCTTCCCGATGTGGATGAAGAAAAGATAGGCATCATCGGTATTTGCGGCTGGGGAGGCATAGCGCTGAATGCGGCAGCAGCTGACCCACGCATCAAAGCCACCGTGGCAAGCACAATGTACGACATGTGCCGAGTGAATGGCAACGGGTATTTTGACGAGAGCGATAGCGAGGAAGCGCGTTATGCAGCACGCCAAGCGATGGCAGCCGCCCGAGCCCGTGCAGCGCGTACGGGCGAATTGACGCAAGCAGGTGGCGTGGTAGATCCGCTGCCAGCCGATGCCCCGCAGTTTGTCAAGGATTATTACGACTACTATAAAACGGAGCGCGGCTATCATCCGCGTTCGGGCAACAGCAACGACGGGTGGCACACCTTTGGCTGTGAGGCATATAGCAATGCACGCTTCCTATATTATATCAACGAGATACGTTCAGCAGTGCTCATTATGCACGGCGAAAAAGCCCATTCGCGCTATTTTGGCGAAGATGCTTATAAGTATATGGTGGAAGGCAAGGCACCCGGCTACGATTCCGTACGCAAGCCCAACACCGTGCCCGAAAATAAAGAACTGCTCATTATTCCGAGTGCCAGCCATTGCGACCTTTATGATGGCGGCTACACCGAATTGGAAGGCAAAGGCAAGGCGAAAAACATGATTCCTTGGGATAAGGTGGAAGCGTTTTTTAGGAAGAATCTGAACAAATCGATAGAACAATGAAAAAGGTAATCGTGATTTCCACCAGTCTGCGTGCCGGATCGAATAGCGATTTGCTTGCAGAGAAGTTTGCCGAAGGCGCCAAGGCATCGGGCAACGAGGTTCAGAAGATTTCTCTTCGCGGAAAAGAAATCAAGTTTTGTGTGGGTTGCTTAAGTTGCCAGCATACCGGAGTCTGTGTTATTAAAGACGACGTGCCAACCATAATGGAGAAAGTGTTAAAAGCCGATGTGGTGTGCTGGGCAACACCTATTTATTATTATGAGATGAGTGGACAGATGAAGACACTCATCGACCGCATGAATGCCATGTATGCGAAAGACTACCATTTTCGTGACATCTATCTGCTCACCACCGCTGCTGAAGCCGAAGAGGAAACACCTCAGCGAGCCGAGATAGGTTTGAGCGGTTGGATAGACTGCTACGGCAAGTCATCACTCAAGGGACACCTGTTTTGCGGAGGTGTAAGCAATGCAAACGATATTGAAGGCAATGCCATCTTGAAGAAGGCCTACGAAATGGGAAAGGGTGTTTAATGGCAAGGGAAAGGAAAATTTGAAATGCGAATAAAACGTGTAATTCTATTCATATCTTTCATCACAATAGCTACACTAAACGTTATGGCACAGAAAAAGATAACCCAAACGGCAGGGCGGACACAGTTGGGCGAATTTGCTCCCGAGTTTGCCCGACTCAACGACGACATTCTCTTTGGCGAAGTGTGGAGTCGCAACCACCTGCTTAGCCTTCGCGACCGCAGCCTCGTTACGCTCACATCGCTCATTAGCCAAGGTATCACCGACACATCGCTCACCTATCACTTGCAAGAGGCGAAGCGCAACGGCATCACAAGAACTGAAATATCGGAAATCATCACCCATATCGCCTTCTATGCAGGATGGCCAAAGGCATGGGCGGCTTTCCGCCAAGCCAAGGAGGTTTGGAAAGAAGAAACGAAGGCGGAAGATGCAAAGACGCGTTTCCAACAAGAGATGATTTTCCCTATTGGCGAGCCAAACACCGCCTATGCCCAATATTTCAAAGGCAACAGTTATTTGGCACGAGTTTCCGGCGAGCAGGTTTCCATTGCCAATGTTACCTTCGAGCCGGGCTGCCGCAACAACTGGCACATCCACCATGCCACCAAGGGTGGAGGACAGATGCTAATCGGTGTAGCGGGTCGTGGTTGGTATCAGGAGTGGGGAAAGCCTGCTCAGGAGATTCTTCCCGGAACCGTGATTCATATCCCTGCCGGCGTGAAGCATTGGCATGGAGCCGCCGCCGACAGCTGGTTTGCTCATCTCGCCATAGAAATAGCCGGAGAGAACGCATCGAATGAATGGCTGGAACCGGTGTCGGACATTGATTATACCAAGGTCAATGGAAAATAACAACAATTTTTTAGTATTATGAATCATCTGAAATACTTGCTATTGGCGGTGCTGACCATTGTGGCAGCATCGGCTTGTTCGCAAAACACAGAAAAAAAGACAATGGAAAAGAAAAAAGTATTGGTCGTGTATTTCTCGGCAACGGGAACAACAAGGCAAGTGGCAAAGCAAATTGCAAAAATCGCTGATGCCGACATCTGCGAGATAATACCGACAAAGCCATATTCCAGTGCCGACCTCGACTGGACCAACAAGCTGTCGCGCAGTTCGTTAGAGATGAGTGATTCAACGGCTCGCCCGAAAATCAAAGCCGTTGCGGTGGATGTGAGTCAGTATGACTTCGTCTTCCTTGGCTATCCCATCTGGTGGGACCTCGCACCAAGAGCAGTGAACACCTTCATTGAAACCACCAACTTGGCAGGCAAAACAGTGATTCCGTTTGCCACATCAGGAGGTAGCAGCATCGGCAACAGTGTAGCTGTGCTGAAACAGTCATACCCCAATATCAAGTGGCAAAGCGGCAAACTGCTGAATCGAGTGAGTGAGAAAGAGATTGAAACCTGGGTGGCTACATCTATGAAATAATTTTACTTACCGATGGCGGAAACGCCGAAGGGGCGGCGGTTGAATACCTATAGGAGACATTTTTAGCGGCGGTTGATTACGCGGGAACAAAGGAATCGCACCAAAGGGACGGTTCTTTTGGTTACCACTTGCTAAATATATATAAAGCACCCTTCCTTCCACAAACCAAAAGAACCGTCCCTTTGATATACAGGCTACGCCTTTCGCTTGCATGGAGTTATAAAATCTCGCATGGAAAATAAGTTTATTCTTTATTTTCTGTGCGAGATTTTATAACTTTGCAGTTGAAAACAGTTTGTATCAATGAATATAGATGTAATAAAGAAGATACGAAACACACCTATATCAGGCGAAGAATTGGTGGCAATGTTAGGTGATTATAAGTCGCCAACAATGAAATTGTCGCAGATGGAGAAATCAGGCGAGGTTATTCGACTGAAGCGGG
>SFWW01000130.1 GCA_004559845.1 bacterium | reverse complement strand
TGATTTTGGCAATGCGCTCATCTTCCATCAAGTATTTAAACACCGAGTCGTAAATCGGATTGGCGATATGAATCATCATAGGGCAAATGAGTTAAAATTGGTTCAACCGTTACAAATATAAGGCAAAATTACTTGAATGTCAAGTTAATTTTCATAAAACGCATGTTTTGGGCAGAAATTGTAGCGATGAATGGTTGTTTGATGGGAAGGGAAACTGAAAATCGGTTGCACCTAAAAGGCACAACCGATTTCAGATTTATATCGAAGTCGTTTTATTATTTACTTTCTGTTGGCTTCAATTATTTGTTCTTCTTTTCGCTACGTTTGATTAAGGCGTAGGCGGTGGGAGCAGCCACGAAGAGTGATGCACAAGTACCGAAGATTACGCCGAGAATCATGGCGAAGTTGAACGAACGGATAGATTCGCCACCGAAGACGAAGATTACCACGAGCACGAGCAATGTACTCAAAGAAGTCATCATCGTACGGCTCAAAGTGCTGTTCAACGCATTATTGAATGTGACTATGAAATCCTGTTTGGGGAAGAGCTGACGATATTCACGCACGCGGTCGAATACCACCACGGTATCGTTGATTTGATAACCGATTACGGTAAGGATAGCCGCGATGAAGGTTTGATCCACTTCCATTGAGAATGGCAGCAAGCCATGGAATGTGAAGCAACCGATCACCAAGAACGAAGTGAATGCCACTGCAGCCACAGCGCCGAGCGAGAATGCCCAGTTGCGGAAACGGAGCAAAATGTAGAGTGCCATAGCCACGAGCGACCAGAACACTGCCCAAATGGCTTCGCGAGTCATATCGTCGGCGATAGAAGGACCTACGGCATCCACGGAAACGATACCGAGCTTGTCATCATCGCCTTCTTTGCCGCTATTGTTGGAGAATTGTTCCACAGTCATGTTGCCGAGTTGTGGTTTGAGGGCATTGTAGAGCTTGCCTTGAATTTCCTTATCCACTTCGGCGGTGTTTTCTTTCACCTTATAGTTGGTGGAAACACGCACGGTTTGTTGGTTATCGATAGTGATGACCGACGAGTTGGCATCGCCGAATTCAGCTTTCACCACTTTGTCAAGTTCGTTGGCATTCACGTCGTGGTTGAATTTCACCACATAGTTGCGACCACCGGAGAAGTCGATACCGAGGCTCAACGGACGGATGTAGAACATAGCGCCGAATGCGAGAATCAATACCAATACCACGATAGAGGTGGTGCCACGCTTGCCCACGAAGTCGAACTTGGTGTTTTGCATGAAGTTTTTCACCATAGATGTGGTGAAGGTCATCGAGCCAAATCCGAAGCGGTTTTTGTTGAGGAAGTTTTCGAGCACGAGGCGAGTCACAAACACTGCTGTGAAGAAGGAGCAGCAGATACCTACGATGAGGGTGATGGCGAAGCCGTGCACGGGACCCGTACATTGATAAGCCAAGATGGCGCCGGTGATGATAGAAGTGAGGTTACCGTCGAAGATAGCCGAGAAGGCATTCTTGTAACCATCTGCCACTGCTGCTTTGAGGTTTTTGCCGTTGCGAAGTTCTTCCTTGCAGCGCTCAAAGATAAGCACGTTGGCATCCACTGCCATACCGAGGGTGAGCACAATACCGGCGATGCCCGGCAAGGTGAGCACGGTTTGGAACGAAGCGAGCACACCGATGATGAAGAAGAGGTTGAGAATCAAGCCAAGGTTGGCGATATTGCCTGCCTTCACGCCATACACCACCATCATCATAATCATCAGCAGCACCAAAGCGATAACGAACGAAATCACACCGCTGCGGATGGATTCTTCACCCAGAGAAGGACCAATCACGCGTTCGCTAATGATATTGGGGCGAGCCACCATCTTACCGGATTTGAGCACGTTGGCCAAGTCGGTAGCTTCTTCCACGGTAAAGTTACCGGTGATTTCGGTGTCGCCTTCAGTGATTTGACTTTGCACGTTAGGATAAGAGTAAACCACGTCGTCGAGCACCACAGCCACTTGGCGGCCGATGTTGGCACCGGTGAGGCGCGACCACTGACGTGCGCCCTCATCGTTCATCTTCATGGTCACGGCTTGACCCTTAAGTTGTTCGAAACGCGTGTCGGCATCCACCACCACGTCGCCCGACATAGAAGGACGTCCGTTCACGGTTTTCAGTGCGATGAGCGCCACGTAGCCGTTTTCTTGTGTTTTCACATCCCAGCAGAGCTTGAGGTCGCTGCGAATCACGCCATAGCGTGCAATCACAGAGTCAATAGCGGCTTTGTCTTTTTCCTTGGCATAGCCCACCACGCAACCGTTGCCCACGATTTGGAGTGCTTGTGCAATATTGAAATCGCCTTTTTCCACCTTGGGAGCGGCAGCCTTTTTGGTGCTGTCGGCAGCAGTAGAGTCGGCAGCTTCCTTAGCTTCGGGAGCCTTTTTGCCGGAAGCCACGGCCATAAACTTCTGGAAGTCGTTGGCAATTTCGCTATATTTATAAGTTTGATAGAATTCGAGGTTAGCAGTTTGTTGGAGCATCTTCTTCACACGCTCGCGGTCCTTCACACCGGGGAGCTCCACGAGGATGCGGTTGGTGTTGGGCAGCTCTTGGAAGTTAGGCTGAGTGATACCCATTTTTTCGATACGAGTGGTGAGCACATTGAGGGTGTTTTTCACCTGAGCCTTCACTTCATCTTTAAGGATGGCTTCCACCTCATTATCTTTCAAATTGGGATTTTCTTTGATTTTAGCCACTTTTTCGCCGAAGATGGATTGCCAGTTGCTACCGCCGCTATTTTTGAATGCTTGGCAGAATTCGTGAACCGGGTCGTCGGCGCCTTTTGATGCTTCAATCGCTTTTTTAAACTTCTCGGTTTCGTTTTTGTCCGCCAATTCTACCAAAATGTCGGGTACCGAGAGTTCAAGGGTGGCAGTCATACCACCTTTCAAGTCGAGGCCGAGTCCGAGTTGCTTTTCGCGCACATCTTGTAATGTGTAGTAGCCCAGCCACACTGTCTCTTTCGAGAGTGAATCGATATAACCGTTGTAGGCATCGTTGTATTTCTTACTGCTGTGGTCGATTTTGCCGTTGTTCGCCTTTTTAGCGATTTCAACTGCCTGGTCTTCATAGTGGTTAGCCACGAAGGTAAACGACATGTAGAACACACAAATCAATACCAAGAAACCGGTTATAAGTTTAATAAAACCTTTAGTTTGCATGTGTTGAATTAGTTATTATTATTTTGTTATTTTTTACACACGAAAATCCGCTCCCTTTCGTGCAGAGAGAGATTACAGGGTGCAAATATACAACAAAAACTTGAAGTGGAAAACAATTTAAAGCCGAAAAATTCATTTACCCCCTATTTTATAGGCTATTTCCTCTATAGAGGCGATGGAGGTGGATTTGGTGGGGATTGCCACAACCGACCCATCTCCGAGGCTCATTCTCTCGACTTTCGCTGTCTCCAAGCTGCGCTCGGCTTCGCCTCGCTTGCATGGAGTTAAACACAATACGCCATCTCCGACGGTGGGTTTACTCCTCGCTTCGCTTTCTTCGATGGCGGGTTTGCCCCTCGACGCCCGGAAAAAAGTCGGCTTTGCCGAAAAAACTGCGCCTATAGCTTGCAGGACTGAACCGTGTTCGTAGACCTGTGGGTGAATTGCTTTTTTGGGAGTTTTCCGCACCCATTAGATGGCGGAGGTGGG
>SFWW01000129.1 GCA_004559845.1 bacterium | reverse complement strand
CTCGCTGCCCCTCGACTTGCATGTGTTAAGCCTGTCGCTAGCGTTCATCCTGAGCCAGGATCAAACTCTTCGTTGTTGATATCTTTTGTTTTCTTTTTTTCTTTTTAAAGAAACTCAAGAGTGAGCGAAGAAAAGAATCCGGCATCAAAAAAATCTGGATGTCCGTATTTGGCTAAAAAGTGTAAGTACTAACCTGTCGTATCGTTCAAAGAAATCAACAGGACTAATGTCCCATTTTTCTCTCTTGTACTACTTGTCAAAAAAACGCCAACATGTCAATGAGCTTCGCTTTAGCGGTGATGTTTTCCGCAAAAGCGATGCAAAGTTACAACAATTTTACAAACCGACAAAACTTTTTTACATCTTTTTTACAAAGAAGGTAATAAGTGACTGAAAGACAGAAGGAAAAAATTTTAACTTTAGAGGTTATAGCGATTATAGCGATTTTGTAAAAGTGGGACACTTTCTAATATAACCCTTCTTTATATATAATATATGTGTGATGCTGTGTGGGGATTAGAAGAGGAGGTGGAGGTTGAGGCGTTGGGCGATTTCGTTGAGGAGTTTGATTTCTGCGGGGTGTACTTGTTGGTCGGCGTCGATTACTTCCACGAGGTGTTTTGCGAGGAGGATTTTGGCGTCGTCGGAAGCATTGTTCATCACCTCAAGTGCTATGGGCAGGGATACTTCTTTTGCAATTTTGAAAGTTTCGGCATCTACAGCGAGCAATGATAGAATGTGCTGTAGGACAGAACATTCGCTGATGTGTATGCATTGGTCGGCATTAGCCATTTCGATTAAAATGCTGGTGAAAGCTATTTTTTGGTTGTGTGTAAGCATTTTGCAAAAGTCACTTTGATTTAATGTGTGCAAATATAGTCAATAATTTTGTAAAGAGAGAAAAAGATTTGTGAAAAAGCGCATAAATGCTTATATTTGCATATCTCTACGAATAATATTCAATAAATTATTTATCTAAAAACCATTAACAGTCAAAACGACATGAGAAAATTAAGACAAACCATTGTGTTGGCAATCGTGACATTAACGGCGATATGCGCTATGGCTCAAACGGCGAAGAAACATGAATTTAGAGGGGCTTGGCTTCATATCATCGGGCAAAATCAGTATGCCAAGATGACTCCTGAAGAGACCCGCAACTATTTGGTGGGTCAGCTCAACGAGCTAAAGGCATGTGGCGTGAATGCCGTGATTTGGCAAATTCGTCCGCAAGCGGATGCTGCTTATCCGAGCCAAATAGAGCCTTGGAGCAAGTGGATTTCCGGCACATCGGGCGTGGCTCCCAATCCGGTGTGGGATCCGTTGCAATTTATGATTGACGAATGCCATAAGCGAGGCATGGAGCTTCATGCATGGATAAACCCCTACCGTGTGACCAGCAGCAAGACCGACGAGCCCGCCAAAGGTCACGTGTATTACAAGCACCCGGAATGGTTTGTGAAATATGCTGATGGCAAGATTTATTTTGACCCGGCATTGCCCGAGAGTAGAAACTTTATCGATAAAGTGGTGCGCGACATCATCAGCAGGTATGAAGTGGACGCCATCCATATGGACGACTACTTCTATCCATATCCGGTGCCCGGCGTAGACTTCCCCGACGATGCATCGTGGGAGAAATACGGCAAGGGTCAGGGTTGGACCGACCGCGGCGATTGGCGCCGTCACAATGTAGACTTGCTGATAGAGCAGCTGCATAAAACGCTCCAAGAGGTGAAGCCTTGGGTGCAATTTGGCATCAGTCCGTTTGGCATTTGGCGCAACAAAGATGTGGACCCTCGCGGAAGCGAAACCAAGGGGTTGCAATGCTACGATGCGCTGTATGCCGATTGTCCGAAATGGACCAAAGAGGGTTGGGTAGACTATATGGTGCCACAACTCTATTGGGAACAAGAACATCCCAGAGCAAACGGGAAAGTCTTGATGCACTGGTGGAATGGCGAAGCCTACGGGCGCGGCATGTACTATGGTTTTTCGGTGCACAATATGATGGGTAGCAAAGACACCCGCGACACCACCATCAACAACCAGCTTGGCGAAAAGATGGAATTGCTGCGCACGCTTGAGCACGTGAATGGCGTGGTGTGGTGGCCCGGCTATACCGTGACAGCCAACCATAAGCAAGTGGGCGATATGCTCAAGAAGACCTATATGGTCAGCCAAGCATTGCCCCCCACTTATACATGGCTCGACAACAAAGCTCCGGAAGCCGTGAGCAAAATTTCGGTAGAGCAATCCAAGAGCGGCACCACCCTATCGTGGGAAGCTCCTAAAGCGACCGACGAGATGCAAAAGGCGGCACGCTATGTGGTGTATCGCTTCAAGAAAGGCGAACCGGTGGACATCAACAAGGCAGAAGCCATAGTGGAAATCACCGGCGAGACCCGCTATTGCACCAAGAGCACGGAAAAAGGAGCCTTCGTGTATGCCGTGACAGCCGTGGACCGTTGCAACAACGAATCTGCTCCGGTGAAAGTGGAAGTGGAGATTGTTGGTGGAAGATAAAGATTTTTGCAGGAGTGTTTCTTTGCAGAAGTTAAGAAGTAATCGCTCGCTCGGCGCTCGCCGGAAGTTAAGACGAGTGTCTTGTTGGAGAGGGGATTCCTTTATTTGACACTTTTGTGGGATTCTATCATATTGGATTACACCTTTGGGAAAAGCCCAAAGGTGTGATTTTTTTTGTGGGTGGGGTTTGTACACGTTTGTGAAAATTGGTATATTTGTGGCTGATTGCGCGTAGGCGCATCTATCATTAACTCCTCAAACCCTTGAAATATGAATATAATAACCAAAATGCTTGTGAGTATGGCAATCGCAGCCGCAGTACCCTACCCCGGCGTGTGTGCGGTGCAGCAGAATGACATGGTAGAGCAGATGGGCATCAGCGTGAGCGCAGAAGAAAACCGTGAATATTCATTTACCGACAAAAAATCGGGGTTTTGGTATGGCAGAACCCACCAAGACAAGCCCGTGGACTGGCATGCCGGATGGAATATCGCCAAGCAGCGCGTGCTCAGCGACTACACCCTCTACCTCGACGGCAAAGAAATGCTACGCAGCAAAGCAGAGCGCGTGGTGGTGAATCCGATAGGCGTGTATCGCAGTTGGGGAAAACAGAGCGAACGCCTCCACCTATTCGACAACGACCCCGTGATAGCCATCATCACCTCCGGTAGTCGGCAGTGTGCCCTTAGCCTCACCTTTCCAAGCGAAGCCAAGCAAGAGTCGGTGCGCATTTATGACGGCAAGGGAACGCCTGCCAAATTGCACGATGGCAAATGGATTATGCCGGAAGGCGAAAACATGGTGTTTTTGATTTATGGCGAAAAAGCCACCGCCGACGCATTAGCACAGCGATATGCTCAGCGGTGGGAGCAACTGTTGGCGCAACGCAAACAGCGTATCAACAGCATTGTGGACGGCACTAACCGGCTCCGTAGCAATTTGCCCGAGCTCGACCTTTCGCTCGCTTGGATAACCGCCACCATGGACCAGCTCATCACCGAGCAGCAAGGCAAAGGCATCTATGCCGGGCTCCCGTGGTTTAATGAATATTGGGGGCGCGATATGTTTATCGCCATGCCCGGATTTCAGGACACCAACCCCAATTCGCCCACATGCGGGCGCATTCCCAACCGCGCCAACCCGGAAGGCATTCTCTATAACACCGCCGACGGCACGCCCCGCTACGTGATAGAGGCGGAAGAACTGCTACAATATTGCGGCGACCAATCATTTTTGCGCGACATTTATCCCTCTATCGTGCTCAGCACCAGCGAGAGTCTGCGTCATCACACCGATGATCGCGGCTATTTGCTACACGAAGACGCCGACACCTGGATGGACGTAAAGCGCAATGGCGTGCCCGGTTCGCCTCGCGGCAATCGCGCCAACGATATTCAATTTTTGTGGTGGAAACAGCTCACCGCTGCTGCTCACCTTGCCACACTGATGGGCGACCACGCCCACGCCACCGAGTGGCAACAAGCCGCCGAAAAAGTGGCAAAAAACTTTGAAACTGACTTTTGCGATAAAGACAGCATTTTGATATACGACCACCTCAATGCCGACGGGAGTGCCGACCGCCAATTCCGCCCCAACCAACTATTTTGCTTTGAATTGATTGCCGACGAGGCATTCAAGCAAAAAATCACCCGCCGCTGCTGGGAAGAGCTGGTGTATCCGTGGGGAGTGGCATCGCTGGCGCAAACCGACCCGCAATTCCACCCGCAACACGAAAATTGGCACTACTACCACAAAGACGACGCCTACCACAACGGCACCATCTGGCTGTGGAACAACGGCATAGCCATGCAGCGCATGATAGAATACGGACAAAAGGAACAAGCATGGCAATTGTTTAAAAATATGAACCGCCAGGCACTCAAAGAAGGCGCTGTGGGCAGCCTCAGCGAAAATGCCGATGCCCATCCCCGCACGGGGAAGCATTGGGTGGACCGCTCCGGCACCTTCCTGCAAGCATGGAGCAACAGCGAACACCTGCGCATCTGGTATCAGCATTTCTTGGGCATACGCCCCAATTTGATGGACAGTGTGGTGGTGGTAGAGCCTCGTTTGCCACAGGAAATCACCCACATAGAAACCACCATGAAGATAGGCGACGGCAGAATTGTGTATGGTTATCAAGACGGTAAATTTGACATTCGACTGGAAAATTTGCCCGGAGTGAAACTTGATTTGCGCATCGACGATGAAGCCACCAGCCGAGCAAAAGCGGCGAGCCCCATTTTCAAAGGGCTAAAATTCTGCGAACCGAAGCCATTGAAGCATTATCCTTGCTTTGATAAGTATTACGACCCACCACTTACCTACTAACGAACTCCCCATCTCTGCGCAATGAAGCATCGCTTAAAACATACAATCGCCGGATGCATTGATTTTTTGGCACGTCCGTTCACCCGGATGAGTGCATTCACCGTGTCGATGCTCGTGGTGTATGTGCTTCAAAAATATCTGCTTCATGCCCAAGGCATACAGCTAAAATATGTGGTGCCCGAACTCTACACCTGGGCGTTGCTACTGTCGGTGCTGAAAGGCAAATGGCGCACAGCAGCCGAATGGGTGGTTTGATGAATCGTTTCCACATCGAATTATCGTGTCAAGCCATCCAACTGCTGATGGAAACCAACGGCGACGAAGCCACGCAATTCCTCCATAGCTTTGTATTCACCGGCGACACACTGAAGTATTTCGGCGTGTGGGCTGTGGGGATGGCGGCAGCGGGTGGCATCTACCTGATTCGGACAAAAGGACTCTTGCGCCCATGGCTTGCCAAGGCAGAGTCATATCCCAAAGGGCTGTTCGTGGCGAAAGTGGCGTTGATAGTGGCAGTGGCAGGGTTCTACTTTGTGCGCGCCGGGTGGCTGAGTACGCAACCGCGATTGGTGTACACACTCTTAGGCGATTCGGTGAGCGAATTTGAAACGCGCTTTATCGCTGCCGAAGAAGCCGGGGGCGGCGGCGCATGCAC